>CAMNWZ010000090.1 GCA_946566645.1 uncultured Clostridia bacterium | reverse complement strand
GCTCGACGTCAACTGATACATTGACTAGGGCTCGATAATGTTTGACTGCCTCGAGCTGACCACCCTGCCGATGTCCGAGATGTACAAGATACGCGGCAACGACATATCGGTCATCTTCCAGGAGCCGATGACCAGTCTGAACCCGATATTCACCATCGAGCGCCAGATAAGCGAGGCGTTCATCGTCCACCAGGGCATGAGCAAGAAGGAAGCTGCGCGTCAGTCGGTCAAGATGCTGGCGGACGTCAAGATACCTAACCCGGAGAGCGTCGTCAAGCAGTATCCGTTCCAGCTTTCCGGCGGCATGCGTCAGCGCGTTATGATAGCCATGGCGCTCGCCTGCCAGCCCAAGCTGCTGATAGCGGACGAGCCGACTACCGCGCTCGACGTCACCATTCAGGCACAGATACTCAAGCTGATGAACGACCTGAAGCGCGAGAAGGGCACGTCGATACTATTCATCACCCATGACCTGGGCGTTATCAACCAGATGGCGGACGACGTGGTCGTCATGTACTGCGGACAGGTGGTCGAGAAGGCGCCGGTCGGAAAGATATTCGGCTCGAGCAAGTTCTCGCACCCCTACACCGAGGGACTGATGACCTCCATCCCGCGTCTGGACACCCCGACCGGCGAGCGTCTCGAGGCGATACCCGGCGCGGTGCCGCATCCGCTTGACCTGCCGAAGGGATGCAAGTTCGCTCCGCGCTGCAAGTACTGCACCGAGAAGTGCCTTGCCGAGGAGCCGAAGCTGGTCGAAGTCGAGCCGGGACAGCAGGTGCGCTGTTTCTACGCGGATAAGGAGGAGCGTCGTAATGGAAGGAAATAAGAAGCTGCTGCTCCGTATATCTAACCTCAAGCAGTATTTCCCGCTCAAGAAGAAGGGGCTGTTTGTCAAGGCAAACGACGGAGTCAGTTTGGACATCTACGAGGACGAGACCTTCGGTCTGGTCGGCGAGTCGGGCTGCGGCAAGTCTACGCTGGGACGCACGATACTCCAGCTCTACAAGCAGACCGACGGACGCACCATGTATTACGGACGCACCATCTATCAGACCGCGCCGAAGTACATGAAGGAGACGCTGAAGAACCTCGAGCACCGCCGCGCGAAGTTCCGCGAGAGCATGAAAAAGCTGGAGGCGGACTGCGCCGAGGTAAGCTCGCTGTGCGGGTTTGAGGTGGACATCAACGCAAAGACGATAGATGTCGCGGAGGATCATCCGAACATCGAAAAGATCTACGAGAAGGTCACTCAGTTCCGCGCGCAGCAGAAGGTGACCCGCGACGAGATGCTGGACATCGCGCAGATAATCGGCGGATTCATCACCGTCGAGGATCTCGCTCCGGTGCAGGCGGCGTACATGAAGGTCTACGACCTGGTCGCCGAGCGCTCCAAGATGCGCGAGATCCGCGAGGCGCTCAAGTCGGAGAAGGCGGCGCTCGAGTTTTCCATCGGACAGGCTGCCGAGAAGGGCAAGGATGCCTCCAAGCTCAAGGAAAAGCTCGCCGCGGTGGACGAGAAGATAGCAACCGAGCAGACGATGATGGACGCGAAGCAGGCGGAGATCGACCAGGCGTATGACGTCGAGATAGCCAATATGCGCGCGCAGTACAAGGACGACGAGGAGTTCCAGGCGTACGAGCAGTACGTCGACATGGGCGTCGACCTCGCCCGCCTCGAGTACAGCGAGATACGCAACCTGCGCAGCGACATGCAGCTGATATTCCAGGACCCGTATTCGTCGCTTAACCCGCGCATGACCGTCGGTCAGATAATCGGCGAGGGACTCCAGGCGCACGGAATGTTCAAGAAGAACGACGACCACATGCAGGCGTACATCCTGGAAGTCATGGAGAAGTGCGGACTCGCGCCGTACATGCTTCACCGCTATCCGCACCAGTTCTCCGGCGGACAGCGCCAGCGCATCGGAATCGCGCGCAGCCTCGCGCTCAACCCGCGTTTCGTCGTCTGCGACGAGGCGGTCAGCGCGCTCGACGTGTCGATACAGTCGCAGATACTCAACCTGCTCCTCGACCTGAAGGAGCAGCAGCACCTGACCTATCTGTTCATATCGCATGACCTGTCGGTCGTCAAGTATATCTCCGACCGTATAGGCGTCATGTATCTGGGCAACATAGTGGAGCTGGCGACAAGTGAGCAGTTGTTCCGTCAGCCGCGCCATCCGTACACCGAGGCGCTGCTGAACGCGATACCGACCACCGACCCCGACTCCAAGCTGGGCGAGAATCTGCTCGAGGGCGACATCCCGAGCCCGATAAACCCGCCGAAGGGCTGCAAGTTCCACACCCGCTGCCCGTACGCGACCGAGGCGTGCTCCAAGATCGAGCCGCCGTTTGAGGAGGTCGAGCCGGGTCACTTCGTCGCCTGCCATCACCAGTTGGGAGCGAAGTAAATGGATCCGCACAGGCTGGACAGGCTGGAGGAACAGGCGAGAAAGAGCAGGGAGAAGAACGGCAAGCGCCGCGGCGATTCGGATATACCCATCGAGAAGAAGGACATTCCCGCGCTGATACTCTCCGCAATGATGGTGTTCGGACCGATATTCCTCGTGCTCGCCGTCATAATCGTGCTTCTGGTCGTATTCGTGATATGAAAACAGGCTCTCACCAAAGCGGTGGGAGCCTGTTTTTTGCCGCGATTTTCGGCGGAACTGCCGTCAGTCGAGCTCGCGAAGTATCGGCAGCAGCGCGTCGAGCACCGGCTTGTAGCCGTCGCCGTACATATGCATGCCCTCGATGGTGTACTCCGCCTTCAGCCGACCGTCGGCGTCGGTTATGCCCGCGTTGAGGTCGTGGTACTCCGCGCCTATCTCCGCCGCCAGCTCCGCGACCGCCTCGTTTGCCTCGTCAATGCGCGCGTTGGTGCGCTGCTTGAACACCTCGTTCATCGGCGTGCCCTCGGTTATCTTCTCGTTTATCGGATAGTAGGCGAGCAGGTGCAGCTTGACCCCGGGCAGGTGCGAGATTATGCCGTCGAGTATTCGGCGATAGTTCGCGATGAGCGTCTCCTTCGAGTAGTCGGGGGTGTTGAGGTCGTTCGTGCCGATGTTGATAAAGACGTGACGCGGCTTTAGGTCATAGACGCACGCGTCCAGCGTCTCGTACATCTCGGTGGTGGTGTAGCCGCCAACGCCGCGGTTATAGATGGTGTAGGGCAGGTCGAAGTTGAGCAGGAACTCGTATATCGGGAACTGCTCCATCAGGCTCGAGCCGCAGAAAAGTATCTGCCCCGGCTTGACAAACTTGTTCAGGTGGCGGAAGCGCTCCACCTTGTCCGCCTTCTCGCGCTTCATGTTCGCCTGGAAGAACTGCATTATAAATTCGCGCTGCTCGTCGGTCATCTTTGCCATGTCCATGAGAAAACCCCAACCTTTCACTAAAAAATGTGTCTCTCAATAGTTCTCGCTGCGCCGCACCTTGCGGTTAGGGCAGAGCTTTATTGTCTTGCCCTCGGTGATGCCGACCTCGCTGAATGCGTCGACGCGGACGTAGATGTCCTCGCGACCCTTCACCATCGCGCCTATCACGTTCTCCCCCGCGCGGAAGGTCATGCGGCTGTGGTAGAGTTTGTCCGGCGCGATGCCCCAGAGTATGTTGTAGCCGACCGCGCCGTTTTCGCTGATGTTCACCGTCATGTCGAGGTCGCTCGAGCGGACGGCGGAGTAGCTCGGGACGGCGGGTTTCTCGCCCTCGCCTATGCCGAACACGCGCAGTCCGGATACGCACGGGGCTTGGTCATACGGCGTTGCGAGCACGGTCAGGCGGAGGTGACGGAGCTCCATCCCATTCTCGATGAACACCACGTCGTGCGGAAGGTTGGTGTCGACCTTCGACTTGTCGCAGAGCATCGTCCAGTGCTCGCCGTCGACAGAACCCTCGAGCGTCCAGCGGGTGAGATGCCGCGCGGGGTCGATGAACCGCGGCTGCGTGTCGCCCGCCTGGATCTCGCCGGGGACGGGAATGTCGATTTTATCGTCGGCAAAGTTTATCTGCACCGCGCGGACATCGCACTCGTGACCGAGGTCGAGGGTCAGCCACTCGCCCGGCTTGTTTGTCGCCGCGCGCCACCAGGTCTGGACGTTCTCGTCGGTCGCCTTCGACGCGTCCTTGCCCTCCTCGCAGCTCGACGCCGCCGCCTTCTTGCCGAAGCTCAGCAGCATCCAGTCGGGGTTTGCCCACGGGTCGGCGCGCAGCTTGTCTATGTCGCAGACCCAGTCGCCGTAGCGCTGATTGCAGAAAAGATTGCCGTCGCAGTCAAAGCCCGCGCGCCACAGTCCGACGCGGCGCTCGAAGTTCTGGTTGACGCTTATGCGCATCGTCGCGGTGTGCCAGAAGCTGCCGCCCATGTCCTCGAGCGTTGAGCCGTGACCCGCGCCGGGGATGAACCCGCCCGGCTTGTACGAGTAGGGGTTGTTCTCGGCGAGCACGAAGTCCCCGAGCGGCGAGTCGCTTATGTACACGCCGTCGCCGTAGACATTGTACTCGGTGCCGGGGAAGGCGTACTGAAGGTAGTATTTGCCGCTGTGCTTGGTCATCCACGCGCCCTCGATGAACGGATGCTGCGCGAGCATCCCGCGAAGTCCGTCCAGCGCGTCGGGAGGAAGCATCGAGCGGTCGCCGCCGCGCGCTTTCAGGAAGGCGTCGAGCGCCGCGTCTATCTCGGCGTCGGTCAGCGGCGGCTTTGAGTGATCCTCGCCCACCCGCTCAAATCCGTTGCCGTATGGGTCGCCGTGTATCAGCGCCTTCGGCTCGGTTATCGGCTTCATCGTCTCGGGGTCAAGCTCCACGCCGTGTATCGGCTGAAGCGCGGCGCAGCCCCAGTAGAAGTAGAGCCTGCCGTCGTCGTCGAGGAACAGGTTCGGATCCCAGAAGTCGAACGTGCCCTCTATGCGCTCGTACGGCCCGTCTATCACGTCCTTGGTGCGGTAGTAGTCGCATATCCTGCCCCGCCTCGACGCGCAGAAGTAGACATAGTCGCCGACGACGCGGACATCCGGCGCGTAGTCGTACAGCGGAAGATAGTCGGGCAGGGGATAGGACTGCCAGCTCGCGAGGTCGTCGGACACCCACACGCTCAGGTTCATCGACACGAACATGTAGTAGCGTCCCTTGAAGCATATCAGCGACGGGTCGGCAGCCTCGCGCCCGACCGATATTCCGCCGCCGCCCATCACATCCTCGGTGAACTGATAGTGATAGTCGACATTCAGCGGATTGCAGAACAGTTTCATAGTGTTCACTCCTTCATAATTGTTTACGATTGAACCTTTATAAGCAAAGTATACCACTCGACGGGCGGGAAGTCAATAGAATATGCGGGCTTTTGCGGTCGCCGATACGCAACTTTTCCTTGTGTTTGCGCGCCATACGCGGTATAATTGAGGTGTTATACAACATGCGAGGGGGAAGTGAACGAATGAAAGTCACGCTTGAGCATCTGACAAAGAAATTTGCCGGTCGCGGTCGCAAGGCGAAGGAGGTCGTGGCGGTAAACGATTTCACCTTTGAGATACCCGACGGCAAGCTGGTAGGTCTGCTCGGACCGTCCGGCTGCGGCAAGTCGACCACGTTGTTTATGATATGCGGACTCGAAAGCCCGACCGAGGGAAAGATATTCTTCGGCGAGGAGGACGTGACCGAGATACCGCCGGAGAACAGGGGAGTGGGCATCGTCTTTCAGAACTACGCGCTCTATCCGCACCTGACCGTGCGCCAGAACATAACCTTCCCGCTCGAGAATCTGAAGGGAAAGGACAAGCTCACAAAGCAGGAGATGAACGAGCGCGCGCTCGAGGCGGCGAAGCTCGTGCAGATAGACGAGCTTCTCGACCGCAAGCCGAGCGAGCTTTCGGGAGGACAGCAGCAGCGCGTAGCGATAGCCCGAGCGATGGTCAAGACCCCGCGCGTGCTCCTGCTCGACGAGCCGCTGTCAAACCTCGACGCGCGGCTGCGTCTCCAGACCCGCGAGGAGATACGCCGCATCCAGCGCGAGACAAAGATAACCACAGTCTTCGTCACCCACGACCAGGAGGAGGCTATGTCGATATCCGACCTCATCGTGGTGATGAAGGAGGGCGTGGTGCAGCAGATAGGAAAGCCGCAGGACGTGTACGACGACCCGATAAACCTGTTTGTCGCGAAGTTCCTCGGCACGCCGCAGATAAACATGTTCGACGGTCGAGTCGAGGGCGGAAAGCTGTACATAGGCTCGGACGCGGTGCTCGACGTGAACGGCGTGAGCGACCGCGAGGTCGAGGTCGGCGTGCGTCCGGAGGGCTTCATCCTCCGCGAGGACGGCGCGTTTGGATGCGACCTTGTGCGCGTCGAGGTGATGGGGCGCGACATAAGCGTCGTGTCCGCGAATAAGGCGTCGCAGAATCCGACGATACGCTCGATAATCGACGCGGAGAACAGCGTGGACGAGGACGGCGACAAGGTGGTGCGCTTCGACCTCAAACCGTCCAAGGTGCTGCTGTTCGACCGCTCGACCGGCGCGCGCGTCCGCTTCGAGTGAGAAAGGCGGCGAAGTGATGAAGAAAAGCAACCTGAAGGGCTGGCTCTATCTGCTGCCCGCGATAGCTTTCATCGGCGTGTTCATGGTCTACCCGCTCATCGACGTGTTCGTCTACTCGATGGAGGAGGGGTACAACTTCGCGTCGCAGAGCTATGGCGGCGTCGGAGGCTACAACTTCGGCTATGTGCTGCGCGATCCGTATTTCATCCAGGCGGTGAAGAACACCTTCCTGATGGTCATAATCACCGTGCCCATCTCCACCGGACTGTCGCTGCTCATCGCGGTGGGACTGAGCTCGATAAAGCCGCTGCGCAAGCTGTACCAGACGGTATACTTTCTGCCGTATGTGACGAACACCCTCGCGGTCGGACTGGT
>CAMNWZ010000089.1 GCA_946566645.1 uncultured Clostridia bacterium | reverse complement strand
ATACGCAGATTATACCACCTGCAAACTGCCGCGTCAATCGGACGGATACTCAAATCCGTGCATGAAGCCGTCGAGCGCGGGGCTTGCGACGTCGCCGCCCACCACCTTGTCCTTGTAGACGAGCAGCGTTATCCGCACGTTAGGCTCGCCCGACGGATGGTTCTGCACGTCATAGCTGTACCGCTGCACCTCGCGTCCGACGAGGTAGCGCAGGTCCAGCCCCTGCTCGCGTTGTATCTGGTTGTAGTTTTGGTACACCGCGTCGAACTTCTCGGGTATGAGCACCTTGTCCGCCTGCTCGCTGGACGGGTCGACCTTCCACCCGAACGACTGCATAAAGGTGAGCCGGTCGTCGAGCGTCTTCACCCCCGAATACCCGGGGACGGCGCTGCCCGCGCGGAACACGCTTATGAGCATTATCGCGAGCACTATCGCCGCGCCCGCGCCGACGAACATAAGTATAAGCTGCTTTCTTGTAAATTTCGCTGAAATAATAAACACCGGAACACTTCCTCCTCGACCGTTTTGCTAAAATATATGCTCGACGGCGCTTGAAAAGCACGGTGCGTTGTGGTAAAATCTAACCGACAGACAGGGATCATTTCCCAAAAATCAGCAAAGGAGAATCGAACAGATGAAACTTGGAGTTTTGACCGTGCCGCTTTACGGCATGAGCCTCGAGGAAGCGCTGAAGTATCTGTCCGGACTGGGCGTTCAGTGCGTCGAGCTTGGCGGCGGCTGCTATCCGGGCAACACCCACACCGCCGACTATATCAGCGGCAAGAAGCCGATAAGCGAGCTGAAGGCGCTGCTTGAGAAGTACAACCTGACCGTGTCGGCGATAGCTTCGCAGGGCAACTACATCCACCCGAACAAGGAGTTCGCCGCCGCGCACCAGAAGGATCTCGAAAACGCCATCTGGCTTGCGGAGCAGCTGGGCGTGGACACTGTCAACGTGTTCAGCGGCTGCCCGGGCGACTGCCCCGAGTCGAAGAACCCGAACTGGGTCACCTGCCCCTGGCCGCCCGAGTATCTCGAGGTGCTCGACTGGCAGTGGAACGAAGTGCTCATCCCCTACTGGAAGAAGATGGTCGCCTACGGCAAGCAGCACGGCGTGACCAAGTTCGCCTTTGAGATGCACCCCGGCTTCCTGGTCTACAACACCGAGACGCTGCTCAAGCTGCGCGAGGCTGTCGGTCCGGAGATAGGCGCGAACTTCGACCCGTCCCATCTCGTGTGGCAGGGAATGGACATCGTCCAGGCGATAACCATGCTCGGCGACGCCATCTTCCACTTCCACGCGAAGGACACCCGCATCGACGCGGCGAACACCGCTCGCATCGGCGTGCTCGACACCAAGCACTACGGCGGCAACGACCGCGCGTGGGACTTCCGCTCGGTCGGCTACGGTCACGACAACTTCTGGTGGAAGGAAGTCGTGTCGGCGCTGCAGCGCGCGGGCTATGACGGCACGCTGTCTATCGAGCATGAGGACAGCCGCATGAGCGTCAAGGAAGGTCTCGAGAAGGCGATAGCCGTCCTCAAGGACGTGCTCGTGTTCGAGAAGCCCGGCGAGATGTGGTGGGCTTGATGAACAGCAAAACCACAAGAGCCGGCGTGTGCATATGCGCCGACGATGTGGATAACATGGTTCGGTTCTATCGGGACACGCTCGGGCTTCACACCGACTTTAGCGGCGGAACCTTTGCGGCGTTTGACACGGCTGGCGGCTATCTGTCCCTGTTCATGTACAGCCGAAAGGCGTTCTCGAACGATCTCGGTGTCGAGTACATCCCGCACAAGGGGATAAATATGACGTTCGAGGTCGCGCTCTGGCTTCCGACCTATGCCGACGTGGACGCGGAGTATGAGCGGCTGATGGCGCTGGGCGTGCCCAATCCGACCGGCAAACCGCAGACAAACTTCGGGCTTCGCAGCTTTTTCATCACCGACCCGGAGGGCAATCTGGTCGAGATAGGCAGCATGAGCGAGTCCTGATTTCGCTGATACCTAATAAAAAACGGACGCGGGAAAAGACCCACGTCCGTTTTTTATGCTCAAATTTCGGCTGTGAGGGCACGCTCACGCCGTGTATCCGCCATCGACCGGAAGCACCACTCCGTTTATGAACGACGCGTCCGACGACGCGAGGAAGTATATCGCCTTCGCCACCTCGTCGGCGTGTCCGACGCGGTTTATCGGCGTGTCCTGCACCAGTTTGATGCGCGCGTCGCTGTCCAGTGCGGCGTTCATGTCGGTGTCGATAAACCCCGGAGCGACGCAGTTGACCCGCACGCCGTTCGGTCCAAGCTCGCGCGCAAGGCTGCGTGTCAGCGACGCTATCCCCGCCTTCGACGCGGCGTACGCGCTCTCGCAGGACGCGCCGCGCAGCGCCCACATCGACGCGACGGTGACTATCGCTCCCTCGTGGCGGCGGGTCATGTCGCGCGACGCGGCTTTGCAGCACTCCACCGTCGACAGCAGGTTCGCCGCGAGGATGTGCTCCCAGTCGGCGCGTGAGCTGTCCTCAAACTCGCGTAGCAGCGCCTCGCCCGCGTTCGCGACGAGCACGTCGATGTGTCCGAACTCGTCGATTACGCGCTGCACCGCCGCCTCGCCCGCGCCGGGCACGCTCAGGTCGGACTGCACAGCCATCGCGACGCCGCCGTGCTCGGCGATGACCGACGCCAGCTTCTCCGCCGGCTCCGCCGACTTGTTGTACCCTATCGCGACCGCGTAGTCGGCGGCGGCAAACTCCAGCACCGTCGCGAAGCCTATCCCGCGCGACCCCCCGGTGATGAACGCTGTTTTCATGTTAAACCTCCCGAAATCTTACCGAATTACGGCAAAATATCGCCGATTATGCGAAAAGAAGCCGAATCCGGCTTCTTTTCGTGGCACGCCTGATAGGAATCGAACCTACGCACCCGGCTCCGGAGGCCGGTGCTCTATCCACTGAGCTACAGGCGCATTTGGAACAAAAGGACGCCCCTTGAGGCGTCCCTTTGCGTGGCGCGCTTGGAGGGACTCGAACCCCCGACCTACTGGTTCGTAGCCAGTCACTCTATCCAGCTGAGCTACAAGCGCATTTTGACCGCTTGAATATGATACCACATCCAGGCGGCAAATGCAAGCACTAATTTGCAATTTGGGGAAAATTTTTCGTATGTTCGCCTTTTACTCGAGCACGAACGCGCTCTTCGGCTCGCCGCACACCGGGCAGACCCAGCCTTCGGGCAGCTCCTCAAACGGTGTCGCGCCGTCGTAGACATAGTGGCAGATGGTGCAGACCCACTGCTTGCCGCCGGTCGACTTGCGCGCGCGATAGCCGGAGTATGTGGTCGGCGTGCCGTCGAGCTTCTCAAGCGCGGTGGGCTTCAGCACAAACAGATAGTGGCTGCCGAGGTCGACCTCGCTCGTTATCTCCGCCGAGTAGTGCGCCACAACGCCGTTTCCGACGAGCAGCGGATTTCCCGCGGCGTCACGCATGCAGGGGACGTCCTCCATCTTGTCGGTGTCCCGTCCCGACTGCGTGCCGAGGCGCTCGATGAGCTCTATCGGCGTCTTCTCGCCGAGCACGCTTATCGCGACGCTTCTTTTCTTCCGCGCAAGCTCGGTGGTGAAGTTGCGCTTCTGCATCGTAAGCGTGAGCTGCGGCGGTTCGGCAGTCGCCTGCGCCACCGTGTTGACAACGCACGCGTTCAGCCTTCCCTCCTGCTCCACGCCGACCGCGAAAAGTCCGTATTGAATCTTGAAAAGTGCTGTAACATCCATATTTATGCCTCCCAAATTACTTTTTGTCTCCGAAAAGTGTGCCATTTCCTATCGCGCGCAGCTTTGCGAACAGCACCGCGCCGACCAGATTTCCCGCGCTCACCACGCCGAGGAAAGCGAGCGTGTCGCCGCCGAAAAGACCGCTCCCGCGCGCCGCCGCTATGTAGAACATGTCCGCGATGCTGTGCTCGAATCCCGCGAGGATGAACGCCGGAACGCAGAGCATTATGCCGACAAACTTGCCTATCTCGGACGCGCCGTGACGGAAGTTGTCCACCGCGATGTACATCAAAACTCCGCACATTATCGCGGTCAGGAAGCTGTATCCCAGCGGTTTTGCGAGCCGCGCCGCGACATTCGCCTCCGCCGTCTCGGCGAGCGTTCCGCTCCACCGAAGCATCAGTCCGACCGTGAGGCAGCCGACGAGGTTTCCTATCCAGATAATCGCGAGGTTTATCGCGTTTTTGCCGATATTTCCGTCCAAAAAGTACCCGGTCTGTCCGGTGTACAGCGCAAGTCCGAACACGCAGACGCTGAACAGTCCCACGCAGAAGAACACCGCGCCGCTCACCTTGTCCGGCGACATCAGAAACACCGTGCCGCCGACCGAGATCATCACGCCCGCGAGTATCGCACGAGCCAAAAACCTTATCTTCTCCATATGTTACCCATTTCCCCTGTTTCTTATTCTTCAGACGGGTTTAACACCGCCAAAAGGTCGTGTTCTTGCGGATAGAGCGGGTCGACATAATAGCCGCTCGCGACCAGTCCGAAGTGCAGATGCGGTCCGGTCGAGTAGCCGGTCGAGCCGACCTTTCCGATGGTTGCGCCCTGTTCTACGAAGTCGCCCTCCTCCACGCCTATCTCGCTTAGGTGCGAGTAGGAGCTGAATATGCCCGCGCCGTGATCTATGACGATCGTGTTCCCGCTGACTATCAGCTCGCCCGCGAAGGTGACCTTGCCCGGCGCGGTGGCGTAGACATCGGTCCCGAGCGGAGCCGCCATGTCCCGCGCCGCGTGCCGCGACTGGAACTTTCCCGCGACGTAGCGCTGCTGACCGAACTCGGTGGTGAGCACCCAGCCGTCGGGCAGCGGGCAGCTAAACAGTCCCTTGAAGTAGGGCTGCGGGTTTGAATCCGACCGCGCGGTGCGCATCTTCTCGTTGTCGCTCGACAGGTTCGACGAAGTATATATCGACTGGGTCGAGCTGCTCGTGACCAGATCCTGGCGGTCGAACTCGCGCGCCTCGATGTGATAGCCGGCGGTCGCGATGACCTCGGGGTCGCCGCCGTCCTTTGAGCGCCGCAGCTCCATCGTGTAGTCGCCCGGCTCGGCAGCGACGCTTATCTGCGCCACGGCGTAGAGCCTGTCGCCGTCGCGCAGAGTCATCGGTTGGGTGCTGTCGGTGTGCGGAAGGTAGAGTTCGTAGTCGAAGCCGCTTACGCTCGTGTTTGACGGCTTTATATCCTCGGACATCGCAAACGCGCCGCTCGCCACCACCGGAAGCAGGTCGCCTTGACGAACAATGTCGGTGTCCAGCGCAAGCGCCACGTCGCCGAACACGCGGATCGTCCCCTCGTAGTTCACAACGGCGTAAAATCCGTCCTCAAGCTCATGCTCGGCGCGGATGTTGTACCTGTACTCACCAGGCTTGGATCTGTCCGCGGGACGATATGTCCTGGTGTCGTAGTCGCCCTCCATCTCCACAAACGATACATCAAACTTCTCCGGCTCTATCGCAAACTCTGGGGCGAAATACTCAAACTGCTTGGTGTACCACGTCTTATACCCCGTCGAATCGGACGCAACATTATCTAATTCGCACAAGTTGCCCTCGCCGTCGGTTATGCTTATCTTTCCCGCGAGTTTCTCGCCGTTTATCGTGCAGTTGCCCTTCAACGTCTTGGCAAGCTCCGCCGCACGCTCGGTCGGAAGCTGCTCATCGCTCGGTTCAACACTCGGCTCGGCGCTCGGCGATATGACCGACGAGGGCGCGGGTTCGCTTGTCTGCGAAGGCTCGGTGGCGCACCCGCAGAGCAGCAGCGCAAGCATCAGCATGAGCGCGGTCAGTCTACGCATGGTGCACCTCCGTTTCGTTTTATATACTGATTATAACACGGCGCGCGGCGGGTATCAAGACGAAAAAACACCGCGTCGGAAAACTCCGATGCGGTGTTTCATTCTGCTCAATTACTCGGACACATACGGCAGCAGCGCTATCTGACGCGCACGCTTGACCGCGATGGTAAGCTGACGCTGATGCTCCGCGCAGAGGCCGGTCATGCGGCGGGGCAGTATCTTCGAGCGCTCGGACACGAAACGGCGAAGACGCGCGATGTCCTTGTAGTCGATGTTCTCGATCTTATCCGCGCAGAACATGCATACCTTCCTGCGCTTGCGTCCACCCGGACGGGCAGCCTTATCAAACGGCATAGTTGTAATCTCCTTTCGTCAAATCAGAACGGCAGCTCGTCGTCCTCGTCGCCGAGGTCGGCAAAGTCGCCTTCGGGAAGCTGGCTTGCGGGAACGTCGCCCATCGACGCGGGCGCGCGGGACTGAGAAGCTCCGCCGTATCCGCCGCGAGGGGCGTATCCGCCGTCGTCGCGCGAGCCGCCCTCTCCACGGCTGTCGCCGCAGAAATTAATCTCGTCGGCAACGACTTCGGTCGCAGTGCGGTTGTTTCCGTCCTTGTCGGTGTACTTGCGGGTCTGTATCGAGCCGACCACGCAGATCATGCGTCCCTTCTGGAACCACTTCTGGACGAACTCCGCCTGCTGCCGCCACGCGACGCAGTTGATGAAATCGGTCTCCCGCTCACCTTCCCGCGACTTGAAGCGGCGATCGACCGCCACAGCGAAGGTGGCGACCGGTGTGTTCGACTGCGTGTATCGCAGTTCGGGATCGCGCGTAAGGCGTCCCATAATGATTGCCTTGTTCAGCATCTACTCATCACTCCTTGCAGACGATTATCGAGCGGATAATGCCGTCGGTGATGTTGTAGATACGATCCAGCTCCGCCGGGAACTCGGGCGCGGACTCGAAGTTCATGAGAACGTAGTAGCCCTCGCGCTCGTCCTGAATCTCGTAGGCGAGCTTGCGGATGCCCCACTCGTCGACTTCCTCCAGCGTTCCGTTCGCCTCAACG
>CAMNWZ010000088.1 GCA_946566645.1 uncultured Clostridia bacterium | reverse complement strand
GAGGGTCTGCATGACTGGTGCATCTCCCGTCAGCTCTGGTGGGGTCACCGCATCCCCGCCTTCTACTGCGATGACTGCGGCGAGACGACCGTCTCTCGCGAGGACATCACCGTCTGCCCCAAGTGCGGAGGACACGTCCACCAGGACGAGGACGTGCTCGACACCTGGTTCAGCTCGGCGCTCTGGCCGTTCAGCACTCTCGGATGGCCGGAGAACACCGAGGACTACAAGTACTTCTACCCCACCGACGTGCTGGTCACCGGCTACGACATCATCACCTTCTGGGTCAGCCGCATGATATTCTCCGGACTCGAGCACACCGGCGAGGCGCCGTTCCACACCGTCGCGCTGCACGGACTTGTCCGCGACGCGCAGGGACGGAAGATGTCCAAGTCGCTCGGCAACGGCATCGACCCGCTCGAGATAATCGAGAACTACGGCTGTGACGCCCTCCGCGCGTCGCTTGTCATCGGCAACGAGCCGGGCATGGACATGCGCTTCACCGACGAAAAGGTGTCGAACATGCGCAACTTCGCGAACAAGCTGTGGAACGCGAGCCGCTTCGTTATGATGAATCTGCGCTCGAGCGACCGCACCCTGCCCGAGAACCTGCGTCCGGAGGACAAGTGGATACTGTCCAAGTACAACGCGCTTGTCCGCGACGAGACCCGCAATCTCGACAAGTTCGAGTTCGGTCTTGCGATGCAGAAGATATACGACTTCGTGTGGGGCGACTTCTGCGACTGGTATATCGAGCTCACAAAGCCGCGCCTCCAGTCGGACGACGCCGCCGACCACGCGAGCGCCGAGCGCGTTCTGCTCTATGTCCTCAGCGGCGCGCTGAAACTGCTGCATCCGTTCATGCCGTTCGTCACCGAGGAGATATGGCAGTCGCTCGAGCTGGACGAGGGCATGCTGATAAGCGCAAAGTGGGAGGAGTACAGTGAGGCTCTCGACTTCGGCGACACCGAGCGCGAGGTCGAGAAGGTCATGGAGCTCATCCGTGCCGTGCGCACCCGCCGCGCGGACATGAATGTGCCCCCCTCCCGCAAGGCGCACCTGCTGATAGTGTCCGACAATCTGGATACCTTCCGCGAAATGGACGCTCTGACGCAGCGTCTCGCGTTCGCGACGAGCATCGAATACGCGACCGCCGCGCCGTCCGACCTGAGCGGCATGACTACCGCCGCGACGCCTTCGGCTCAGGTGTACATGCCGACCGGCGACCTCGTCGACCTCGCAAAGGAGCGCGAGCGTCTGGAAAAGGAGCTCGCCAAAGCGCGGAAGGATCTTGAGGTCATCGACCGCAAGCTCGCAAACGAGAGCTTCGTCTCCAAGGCTCCGGAGGCGGTAGTCGCGGGCGAGCGCGAGCGTGCCGAGGGCATAAAGACGCTCATCTCCCGCCTCGAGGACAGTCTCAAGGCACTTAACTGATTTCGTGAGCGTATCGACGCTCGGAAAGGACGCAAATGACCTACGACGAGACGCTTGAATATATCCATTCGATAAAAAAGTTCAACACAAAGCCGGGTCTTCACCGCATCGAAAACCTGCTCCGCGAGCTTGGAAACCCCGAGAAGCGGATGCGCTATATACACATTGCCGGCACCAACGGCAAGGGTTCGGCGACCGCCATGTGCGCGTCGGTGCTCCAGACCGCCGGCTACAAGGTGGGTTCGTTCATCTCCCCCTTCCTCGAGCGGTTCAACGAGCGTATGCAGATAGACGGCGTGCCGATACCCGACGACCGCCTGATAACGCTGACCGAGCGGGTGAAGGCGGCAGCCGACCGCATGACCGAGCGCGGTCTTGCGCACCCGACCGAGTTCGAGTTTGTCACCGCTATGGCGTTCGAGTACTGGGCGGAGGAGGGCTGCGACTTCGTCTCGCTCGAGGTGGGCATGGGCGGAAGGCTGGACGCGACCAACGTCATACCCTCCCCCGACGCGGCGATAATCGCGCACCTCGACCTCGACCACTGTCACTACCTCGGCTATACGCTCACCGAGATAGCCTACGAGAAGTGCGGCATCATAAAGCGCGGCTCGCCGGTTATCTGCTACTGCGAGCAGGCTGACGAGTCGATAGCCGTGATAAAAAAGGTGTGTGCCGAGCGCGGCGCGGCGTTCATCAAGCCGGATATGTCAAAGCTCGAGATACTCAGCGAGGGCATCGAGGGCAGCCGCTTCGTCTACGACGGCACGACATACGACGTCCCGCTGATGGGCCGCCACCAGATAATGAACACGCTCGGCGTCATCGAGGCGATACGGGCGCTGAAGCTCCGCGGTGTCTGCATCCCCGACTCGGTCATAGCCGAGGGGATACGCAACACAAAGTGGGTCGGACGCCTCGAGATAATCCGCCGCGACCCGATGGTTATAATCGACGCGGCGCACAATCCCGATGCCGTCCGCGTGCTCACCGGCGCGATAGACAAGCTGATGCGGGGCAGGCGGATCGTCGCGGTGATGGGTATTCTCGCGGACAAGGACTACCACTACTGCATCCCCGAGATAGCGAAGCGCGCCGACGCGTTCGTCGCGTGTACTCCCACAAGCGGTCGCGCGCTCGACGCCGCCGACTGCGCCGAGGTCGCAAAGCCGCACTGTCCGCATGTCGAGGCTGTGCCCGACATCGCGGCGGCGGTCGACCGCGGGCTTGAGCTTACCGGCAGCGACGACGTTATGCTGATATGCGGCTCGCTCTACGTCATCGGAAACGCGAAGACGCACATCCGAAGCAAAAAGTAGCGCGCTCCCGCCGATTCGACAGCTATTTCATATAATATATGCTAGGATACAGACGCGTAGAACTTACGCGTCTGTTTTTTTGCATAATTTTCCCGCATATGCCGAAAACTACGCGGGATTGGAGGTTTTTTGAATGGATGTAAAGATAGAACGAAAGGACTCGGAACTGCTTGTCAGCCTCGCGGGAGAACTTGACCAGCACGCGGCGCGCGGCGTGATGCTGCACTTTCGCGAGCTGGAGGCGCAAACTCTCCCAGAGCGCTGCACCCTCGACCTAAGCTCGCTTCGGTTCACCGACAGTTCGGGAATAGCCGTGCTGCTCGGGCTGCACCGCCGCGTGAGCGACATAGGCGGAAGCCTTCGCGTCGTGGGAACGCCCCAGCAGGCGATGAAGGTGTTCGACGCGGCGGGGCTTCGCCGTGTGATGAAGTTTGAATAGATTTAGGAGGATACATATAATGAAAGCAGTAAACGAGATGAATCTGACCTTTCCCTCCCGCTCGATAAACGAGGGATTTGCCCGCAGCGTAGCCGCCGCGTTTGCGGCGCAGCTCGACCCCACCCTCGACGAGCTGGGCGACATCAAGACCGCGATAAGCGAGGCGGTGACAAACTGCATCGTCCACGCCTACCCCGACGTGATAGGCAGCATAAAACTGCGCTGCCGCATCTACCCCGACGGTCGGTTCGAGGCGACGATAAGCGACCGCGGCGTGGGCATACCCGACGTCGAGAAGGCGCGCGAGCCGATGTTTTCGACCGGCGGCCCCGAGCGCAGCGGCATGGGCTTCACCATCATGGAAAGCTTCACCGACAAGCTGACCGTGCGCTCGTGTCCCGGCAAAGGCACTACCGTGCGGTTCGCAAAGCGCATAGCCGTCCGCGCCGAGCGATGACCGACACCGTACTGCTCGCCGCCGCGCAGTCGGGCGACCGCGAGGCTCGGGAGAAGCTGGTGGTGGACAACAGCGGGCTTATCTGGTCGGTCGCGCGCCGGTTCTTCGGGCGGGGCGCCGAACCGGACGACCTCTACCAGCTCGGATGCCTCGGCTTTCTCAAGGCGATAGACGGCTTCGACCTTGAGCGGGGCACGCAGTTTTCCACCTACGCCGTGCCCAAGATCGGCGGCGAGATACGCCGTTTCCTGCGCGACGACGGTCCGATAAAGGTGTCCCGCGGGCTGAAGGAGCGCGCGCTTGCGATACGCCGCGAACGCGACCGCCTCGAGTCGGAGCTCATGCGCGAGCCGAGACTGAGCGAGCTTGCCGACGCGACCGGGCTTACGCCGGAGGAGATAGCCGCCGCCGAGCTTGCGGTCGAGTCGCCCGATTCGCTCTACCGCGAGACCTCCGACGGGCTCACCGTCGAATCGAGCATAGGCGGCGACGATATGGAGGAGAAACTCATCGAATCGGTCGCGCTGCGCGACGCGATAGCCTCCCTCTCCGAGCGCGAACAGCTGCTGATACGGCTGCGCTTCTTCAAGGGACTTACCCAGCAGCGCACCGCGAAGGTGCTCGGCGTATCGCAGGTGCAGGTCTCCCGCATAGAGCGCAAGGCGCTGGACACTCTCCGATCACTTATCGCGTAGAACACGACCCGCGGAAATCCGCCGTGTTTTGCGCGTTTTTCTTTTGGCACAAATCCCCCTGTCTGCATAACATGGGTTAGCTTCGATTAGCAGGCTCAAATACACCGAATCAGGGGGTTAAAAATATGAATGGCAGGACCTACGGCTTCTTTCTCGGGGCAAACGCTCCCACCGGCTTCTTCAGCTACTACGACGATCTCATCGACCTCTCGCGCGCAAACGAGGTCTACATACTCAAGGGCGGTCCGGGCACCGGCAAATCGAGCTTCATGCGGCGCGTGGCAAAGCGCCTTGTGGAGGAGGGTCTCGAGTGCGAATATGTCCCCTGCTCCTCCGACCCCGACTCGCTCGACGGCGCGATATTCCGCGAGATAGGCGTCGCGATGGTGGACGGCACCAGCCCGCACGTCGTCGAGCCGAAGTATCCCTACGCGGTCGAGCGCTACTACCACATCGGCGCGTTCGTGGACGCCGACGCGCTGCGACCGGCGCGTGATGACATCGTCGCCGCGACCGAGCACTACCGCGAGCGCTACCCCTCCGCCTACCGCTGCATCTCCGCCGCGAAAGCCATCGACGACGACATCTGCCGCTCGGTGATCACCTCCGACGCGATAGAGCACACCATAAAGCGCGCGCAGGGCGTCGCAAAGCGCGAGATACGCCGCACCGGACGCGAGCCGATAGAGCGCCGCCGCTTCCTCACCGCCAACAGTCCGAAGGGCATCGTCACGCTCACCGACACGGTGGACGCGCTCGCCGACCGCGTATACGAGCTTTCCAGCGACTTCGGGCTCGTGCCCCACTTCCTCGCCACAATACGCCTCGCCGCGCTCGAAGCGGGCTGCGAGATAGTCAGCTGCTACTCGCCGATGTCGCCGGAGAGCGGGCTTGAGCATCTCTTTATCCCGTCGCTCGGGCTCGCCTTCACCGTCTGCGAAACCGAGTCGCCCTACCGGCGCATACACCTCGACGGATACCTCGACCACGAGCTGCTCCGTTCGCAGAAGCAGCGCATACGCTTCCTCCGCCGCACACGCTCGGCGCTGATGGACGAGGCGGTGGACGATCTCGCCGAGGCAAAGCGCCGTCACGACGAGCTGGAGAAGCTGTACATCCCGTCGGTCGACTTCGACTCGCTCACCCGCGCGGCGGACAGTCTCGCAAACACGATAGCTAACAGATATCTAAGCTGTTTATAATGTGACTTGTCTGCGAATTAACAGACTTACTGAAGAAATTTTGCAAATTTTATAAAAAGAAATCGTTTTCCCTCTTCCCTTTTCTATTTTGATGTGCTAAAATATATACAACCACTGAGTACAAGGGAGGGTCAAAACATGATCGATGAAAGGTATCAAGGCATAGCCCAGACGCTCTCGGGAGCGTTTGGCACGGCGGTGTCTATCTACGAAAACGGACAGCGCGCTTTCTCGGCACCCGAGGGTTTCAAGACCGTCGAGTCGCTCGCGCTCGGCAAGGACTTCTACATAGGTCTTGACCGCGAGGGCGAGGAAGATCTCATCTATCTGACCAACAAGTACGAAGAAAACTACATTCTGCTCCGAGTGGATGAGCACATCGAGGTCGTCTTCGGACCGTACTGCACCGCCAAGATGACCGGACTCAACGTGGCGTCGGTCGTTCGCGAGACCGATCTCCCTCCGCGCAGCCGCTCGAAGCTGCTTGACTACTACATTTCGCTGCCGATATTCGGCGTGTCGCAGAACTTCTACATCGGTCAGCTTATGCTCGCGCTGTTCATGCAGACCGGCTCGCTCTCGGTGCCGGACAGCGGTCGTTCGAGAAAGTTCCCGGCGGAGGAGTTCTCGGCTCGCCGCGTGCAGAACCGCGTCGCGCAGTACTCGCATCCCCCCTATTTCCTCGAGCAGGAGCTCACCCGCGCTGTCTCCGCCGGCGACAAGCCCGCGGCGTTTGCGGTGCTCAACGAGTACGAGGCGCTTGAGTTCCCGAAGTTCAGCGACGACCCGCTCCGTTCGGAGAAGAACCGTCTCATCTGCTTCTGCACCATCCTCACCCGCGCGGCTATAAGCGGCGGCGCGGCGACCGAGGACGCGTTCAACCTCAGCGACATCTACATCGGCAAGGTCGAGGCAGCCCGCACGCTTGAGGAGCTGCGCTCGCTCCAGAGCGAGATAGCCGATTCGTTCATCGACCTCGTGCGCACGGTCAAGAGCCGCAACTACTCCGCGCCGATAGCCGAGACCGCCCAGTACATCAAGGCGCACCTCAGCGAGAAGCTGACCCTGCCCGAGCTTGCGGAGCTTGTGCATCTGCACCCGAACTACCTCAGCTCGGTGTTCAAGCGCGAGACCGGCGAGAGCGTAACGACCTACATCCTGCGCCAGCGCATCTACGAGGCGGCGCACATGCTCCAGACCACCGACATGACGGCGGCGGAGATCTCGTCGTTCTACCTTTTCTGCAACCAGAGCTACTTCATCAAGACCTTCCGTCGGTTCATGGGATGCTCGCCGCAGCAGTACCGCGAGCAGGTCGGCGGACTGAAGCACTGAGACAGATAAACAAACACAGAGAAAGACCCGGGCGTGACGCTCGGGTCTTTTGTTATATCTTTTCTGGAAAATTATCTGGACACTTCGGACGGCGGGGTTATGCTGTTAGGTGTTATGCACGTATTGCCAGAAC
>CAMNWZ010000087.1 GCA_946566645.1 uncultured Clostridia bacterium | reverse complement strand
CGATAAGCGCGCTCTCCACCTCGAACGGTCCGATGCGGTAGCCCGAGCACTTTATCACGTCGTCGTTCCGCCCGACAAACCAGTAGTAGCCGTCGCTGTCCCGCCACGCCACGTCGCCGGTGTGATAATCCCCGCCGCGGAACGCGTCCGCGTTCTCCTCGGGATTTTTGTAGTACTCGCGGAGCAGCCCGAGCGGACGTGTCGAGAGCGCGCCGCGCACGACGATCTCACCCTCCTCGCCGTCGTCGCAGAGCGTGCCGTCCGGGCGCATGAGCACGATGTCGTACAGCGGCGACGGCTTGCCCATCGAGCCGGGCTTCGGCTCGAACCACTCGTAGTTTGCGAGCATGACGGTGCTCTCGCTCTGCCCGAAGCCCTCGCGCAGCGTGCATCCGGTCAGCTCGCGCCAACGGTTGAGGACGTCGGCGTTCAGCGGCTCGCCAGCGTTGCACGCGTTTTCGATGGAGGAGAGGTCGTAGCTCGCGACATCCTGCTCAAGCATGAACCTGTACATCGTCGGGGGAGCGCAGAAGGTGGTCGCGCGGTACTTTTGCAGCTTTTCAAGCAGCAATTCCGGCTTGAACTTGTCCATATCGTAACAAAATATGACCGCTCCGCATATCCACTGACCGTAAATTTTGCCCCAGCCGAACTTCGCCCAGCCGCTGTCCGAAACCGACATGTGTAGCTTGCCGTCCTGCACCTTCTGCCAGAACTTGGCGGTGGTGATGTGCCCGAGCGGATAGCTGAAGCTGTGCAGCGCCATCTTGGGCATGCCGGTCGTGCCGGAGGTGAAGTATATCAGCATCGGATCGTCCGCCGTCACGCCGTTTTCACCGACAGGACGCGGAAACTCGTCCGAAAAGTTTGCAAAATCGTCAAAACTTGTCCAGCCGTCACGCGAGCCGGCGGCGATGACCTTCGCCACGAGCGACGGACAGTCGGGCGCGGCTGCCTCCGCCTGCTCGACGACGAACGGGTCGTTTACCGCGACTATCATGCGGATGTCCGCAGCCTGCGCGCGGTAGCGTATGTCCTTTGCCGTCAGCTGGAGGCTTCCGGGGATGAGCACCGCGCCGAGCTTGTGCAGCGCGGGGGCGGCTATCCAATACTCGAAACGGCGGCGGAGTATCAGCAGCACGCGGTCGCCCTTGCCTATGCCGAGCGAAGCGAAGAAGTTCGCGCAGCGCGAGCTGAGTTCGCTTATCTCGCCGAAGCTGAACCGTCGCTCGCCGCCGTGGTCGTCGCACCAGACGAGCGCGGGCTTTGACGGGTCCTTCTCCGCCCACGCGTCCACGACATCGAAGCCGAAATTGAAATTTTCGGGGCAGTTTATCCTATAATTCGCGATGAAATCCTCGTAGGACGAGAACTTATCTCGCGGCAAAAATCTCTCGGTGACAGACATCACTTGCGCTCCTCCGTTATCACAGTCAGAAATGTGGCGGACTTGCCGCCCGCCGCGACCTGTCCGTGCGGATGGGTCGGGTCGAAGTAGACGCAGTCGCCCGCGTTGAGCAGCAGCTTCTTGTCCTCGAATAGGAAGTGGATCGAGCCGGACAGGACATAGTTGAACTCCTGACCGTCGTGGACGACGAGCGGGGGAGTCTCGTCCTCCGGGTCGAGGGTCACGAGCATCGGCTCCATGCGCTTGCCGGAGAAGCGATGCGCGAGGCTCTTGATGTGGTACTCCTTGTAGCGGTCGACATCCACGCCGTGTCCCGCGGGCACGACGGTGAAGGTGTTCAGCCGCGGGGTCGAGCCGGTGAGTATCTCGACGAGGTCGACCGAGTACATATTCGCGAGGTGGTAGAGCACGCTTATCGGCACATCCGCGCCGTCGCGCTCGTAGCCCTCGTACTGTTCGACGGTTATGCCGAGCGACGATGCGACCTCGCCGGCGGTGTATCCGTACACATCGCGCAGTTCGCGTATGCGCGCGGCTATCTGTGTGACATCCTGAGACATGGTATCACTCGCTTTCGCGTGTATTTTAGAATATAATAGCAGAATTTTTGTGCGTTGTAAAGCAAAAAAGGACCCGCCCGCTATGGGGTGGGTCCTGGGGGTGCGGTTGCTTATCGCTTCTTCGCCAACCCGATGAATATGCTGGCTATGTCGGCTGCGGCGAGGGTCAGGAAGTGCGGGTAGTAGGAGTTGTAGGGCAGGACGAAGTAGAGCACGACCGCGACGACGGCAATCGCCAGCGGGAGCGCTATCCCGAGTGCGCGATTTGCGATTCCCGAGCGCAGCCGCGAGCAAACAACTGCCATGCCGCCGAGCAGCGAGAAGCTGACCGCGTGCAGGATGGGTGCGAACGGCTTCGGAACGTACCACAGCGCCCACCATAGCCCGCCGACGCCCATATTCGATTCGTTTGCAATGAAATAGAGCACAAACAGCAGGATTACAGCCGCCGAGAGCGCGACATACGCGATCACCGACCGTCCGATCTTCCGCGCAGACGTGGCAAAGACGCTTGCGACATCGGCGGCTGCGACAGTCCAAAGATACGGATACGAGTCGAAATAGCAGAAAAACAGCGGGAAGGACAATCCAACCGAAATCGCGGCACATGCCAACGGAAGCACTGTCTTCAGAACCTTGGTCGGGAAGTGTTCGCAGAGCCGCGCGCGAACGACGAGCAGCACTCCGAGCAGCGCGGCACGGACGATGTGGAGGACGGATTCGTAGGCGTGCGGTATGTGCCACACGGCGGGGCGCATCTCGCGACCGATGCCCATGCCCGTCGCGTCGGTTGCGACATACAGCACGAACAGCAGGATTACGACCGCCGAAAGAGCTATGTACGCTATCACAGAACGGTACTTCTTCATCGCAAATCCTCCTCACATTTAGTTGTTATAAAGTATCTTACGGTCAATATATATATATATATATATATATATATATATCATAGCATAAGCGGAGATAATTGTAAAGGGAAATTTTAGCAAGGGCAGGAAAATCCGTCACAAAATCGGGGGTTGCAATTGTCGATGTGATGTGCTATAATACCCCACGTTCCCAGTAAAATCGAATATCTTTATCGAGAGTGGGCGAGAGAGTAAGCTCAGTGACCCCACACCAACCTACCCGAGAGGGAAAGGTGGTTCTGCTTACAGCGATAAGGAGCAATAACGAAAATCCGTATGCTCCTTAGGGAGCATTTTTTATTGCCGAAAAACGAAAGGAGAAGGTAAAAATGAGTCAGTTTTTCACTTCAGAGTCGGTTACGGAAGGACACCCCGACAAGGTGTGCGACCGCATTTCCGACGCGGTTCTCGACGCGATAATCGCCAAGGACCCGAACGCGCGCGTAGCGTGTGAGTGCATCGTCACCACCGGCATGGCGCTGGTGATGGGCGAGATCACCACCGACTGCTACGCCGACATCCCCGCCATCGCGCGCAAGACGATAGGCGAGATAGGCTACAACGACCCGGCGCTCGGCTTCGACGCGAACACCTGCGCGGTGCTGACGAGCATCGACGAGCAGTCGCCGGACATCGCGCTCGGCGTGGACAGGTCGATGGAGTTCAAGGCTTCGGGCGTGGACAAGTACGACCTCATCGGCGCGGGCGACCAGGGCATGATGTTCGGTTACGCCTGCAATGAGACCCCCGAGCTTATGCCCGCCCCGATAGCCTATGCGCATCGGCTGTCCCGCGAGCTGACAAACGCGCGCCGCGAGGGAAGGCTTAACTTCCTCCGTCCGGACGGCAAGACGCAGGTTACGGTCGAGTACGACGCCGGCAGGGTGAAGCGCATCCAGGCGATTGTCGTCAGCAGCCAGCACTCGCCGGACGTGTCGATGGAGACGCTGCGCGAGGGCATCGAGGCGGAGGTCATCCGCAAGGCTATCGCGCCCGAGCTTATCGACGCGAACACCAAGATATACATCAACCCGACCGGGCGTTTCGTTGTCGGCGGACCGCACGGCGACTCGGGACTGACCGGACGCAAGATAATCGCCGACACCTACGGCGGCTACGGTCGCCACGGAGGCGGAGCGTTCAGCGGCAAGGATCCGACGAAGGTCGACCGCTCGGCGTCGTACATGGCGCGCTACGCGGCGAAGAACGTCGTGGCGGCGGGACTTGCCGACCGCTGTGAGTTGGAGATAGCCTACGCGATAGGCGTCGCGCACCCGCTGTCGGTGCACGTCGAGACCTTCGGCACCGGCAAGCTGAGCGACGAGCGCCTCGAGAAGCTGATAACCGAGAACTTCGACCTGCGCCCCGCCGCGATAATCGACGCGCTCGACCTGCGCCGTCCGATATACTCGGCGACCGCCGCGTACGGTCACTTCGGACGCACCGACGTCGACCTTCCGTGGGAGCATACCGACCGCGTCGACGCTCTCCGTGCCGCGCTGTAAGCCTATGGAGAAGGGAGCTAAGGGAAATATGTGGATGGTGTTTGCTATCCTGTCGGCGGTGTTCGCCGCGCTGACGTCGATATTCGCGAAGATAGGCATTGACGGCGTGCCCTCCAACCTCGCGACCGCGCTACGCACCGTCGTGGTGCTGGCGATGGCGTGGGTGATGGTGTTCATCACCAACCAGCAGGGCGGGATCGGCGCGATTTCGAGCAAGAGCTGGCTGTTTCTGATACTTTCGGGACTCGCCACCGGCGCGAGCTGGCTCTGCTACTACAAGGCGATACAGATAGGCGAGGTGTCCAAGGTCGTGCCTATCGACAAGATGAGCGTTGTGCTGACGCTGATTCTGGCGTTCGTGTTCCTGCACGAGAAGTTCACCTGGCAGTCGGGCGTGGGCGCGGTGCTGATAACCGCCGGAACACTCGTCATGGTTCTGTGACATCCGCGCCGTGCAAGAGGCGCGCGGCAGCACCCGCAAACTTAGTCTTGCATCATGTAAAAAGAGCGCCGTTTGGTGCTCTTTTTTTAGTAGAATTGACGCTTGCCGCCGCGCTCGAACATATGATACAATATATACGCTATAATTTGGGGCAGTGTGACTTAACGGAGGAAAAAGCGTATGTGGCTTGCGCCCGACTGGCACGACTATGAGCTTATCGACTGCGGCTCGGGACAGCGTCTCGAGCGGTGGGGTGGCGTCATACTCGTTCGACCCGACCCGCAGGCGATATGGACGCCCGCGACGAGCGACCCGCGTTGGAGCGACGCCGACGGTCGGTACGAGCGCTCGTCGAGCGGCGGGGGAAAGTGGGACAAGCGCCCGTCGCTGCCGACCGAGTGGACTATCGGCTGGCGCGAGCTGAAGTTTGGGATAAAGCCGATGAACTTCAAGCACACCGGAGTTTTTCCCGAGCAGGCGGCAAACTGGGACTTTATGATGCGGACGATACGCGAGGAAAATCGCGAGATAAGCGTCTTAAACCTCTTTGGATACACCGGCGCGGCGACGCTTGCGGCTGCGGCTGCGGGGGCGAAGGTCTGCCATGTCGACGCGGCGAAGGGCATGGTCGCGTGGGGCAAGGAGAACGCGCAGATGAGCGGACTCGGCGACAAGCCGATACGCTGGATAGTGGACGACTGCCTGAAGTTCGTGCAGCGCGAGCAGCGCCGCGGAAACAAGTACGACGCGATACTGATGGACCCGCCGTCCTATGGGCGCGGTCCGGGCGGCGAGGTCTGGCACATCGAGGACACGCTCTGCGAGCTTGTCGACGAGTGCGTAAAGGTGCTAAGCGACGCGCCGCTGTTCTTCATCATAAACTCGTACACCACCGGACTTGCGCCGGGAGTGCTGCGCTACATCCTCTCCCGCGCGCTGGTTAAGCGATACGGCGGTCGGGTGGAGTGCGACGAGCTGGGACTTGAGATAACCGCAAACGGACTGGCGCTTCCCTGCGGAGCGACCGGCCGCTGGGTGCGGAGCTGACGGAGGAGCGGGAATGGACGACGCGATCCTGAGAGCGGAGAACCTGAAATTTGAATATGACGCGGACGACGGCGCGGTCGAGGTGTTCGAGGATCTGGACATCGAGGTGCGCGCCGGCGAGACGCTTGCGATACTGGGACACAACGGCTGCGGCAAGTCGACGCTCGCGAAGCACTTCAACGCGGTGCTGCTTCCGACCGGCGGCAAGGTGTACGTCAGCGGGATGGACACCGCCGACGAGGAGAAGCTCATCGACATCCGCCGCACGGTGGGCATGGTGTTCCAAAACCCGGACAACCAGATAGTCGCGTCGGTAGTCGAGGAGGACGTGGCGTTCGCGCCCGAGAACCTCGGCGTTCCGTCGGCGGAGATACGCGAGCGGGTGGACGCGGCGCTCGCGACGGTAGGGATGACCGAATACGCGCGCCACGCGCCGCACAAGCTCTCCGGCGGGCAGAAGCAGCGGATAGCGATAGCGGGCGTGCTAGCCATGCGCCCCAAGTGCATCGTGCTCGACGAGCCTACGGCGATGCTCGACCCGATAGGACGGCGCGAGGTTATGCGCACGATACTCGAACTCAACCGCAACGAGGGCACGACAATAGTGCTGATAACCCATCACATGGAGGAGGCGGCACAGTGCGGCCGCGTCGCGGTGATGGATCACGGCAGGATAATCACGGTGGGCACGCCGACCGAGGTGTTCACCAAGGTCGAGCTGCTGCGGGAGGTCGGGCTTGAGGTGCCGCAGACGGTCGAGCTGCTGTACGAGCTGCGAAAAGAGGGCGTTCAGGTGCCGCTCGACGCGCTGGATGTGGACGAGTGCGCTGCCGCGATCGCCGCGGCGATAGGATAAACTTTTGAAGGGAGGCGCGAACGGTGAAGCCGGTCATAAAGACTGAGGGTCTTACGCATATCTACGGCGCGGGCACGCCGTTTGAGCGCCGCGCCCTGGATAGTATCGACCTCGAGCTGTGCGAGGGCGAGTTTGTCGGGCTTATCGGGCACACAGGCTCGGGCAAGTCGACGCTGATACAGCATCTGAACGGACTGCTGAAACCCTCGAGCGGGCGCGTTCTGCTCGACGGCAAGGACATATGGGATAAGGACTCGGACATACGCGAGGTGCGCTTCAAGGTGGGACTGGTGTTCCAGTA
>CAMNWZ010000086.1 GCA_946566645.1 uncultured Clostridia bacterium | reverse complement strand
GCAACACCCTTGTTGCCCTCGTCATTTACAAGCAGGGTCACGGGCAGCAGCGGCTCGGGCGGCGGAGGTCCTTCCGCCAGCTGCACCGTTATGTACAGGTCCTCGTTCGGCATCGTCGAGAGTATCTTCACGTCCACCGACGCCGCACGGTCGTTGTCCCAGCCGTTGCCGCTCTGCTCAAACGGATAGCTTCCCGAGCGTCCGATGGCGGTGACCGAGTAGATGTAGTATCCCTTCGGCACGACCACCGTGCCGGTAAGCTCGCCGCCCGCCTGCATCGTTATGACAGGGTATCCGTTCTGGAACACGCCGCTCGAGCCGGTTATATCCAGTCCCGCCGGTCGTCCGACGACCGAGATGTACGCGCGGTGGTCATCTTCCTTTATCTTCTCGAAGGTGACGGTGGCGGTCGTGTCGGTGGTCGGCATGACGAAGGTCACGACCGAACCCTCTCTTATCTGAACTCCGCCGCCGAGCAGCTTTGTCTGAACGGTCGTGCCCGCGGCGTCGGTCACACGCACGCTGACCGTGTAGTCGTCCGGTATCTTGTCGATGAATATTCTCACCACGCTGCCGCTCAGCGCGTTCGGTATCACGTCACCGTTCTGCGTCTTTGTCACTTCGGTCGCGTAGATGTTTTCCGGGACGGACGGAGTGTACGCGACCATCCGCACAGCCGCGCCGTCGGGCAGGGTCGCGGGTTCGGTCACGAGTGTCAGCTTGGGCGCGGTGCGCAGGACGTAGTACACCTCGACGTCCACGTCGTAGGCGGGCATCTCGAAGGTGTAGACGTTTGCGTATCTCGTATCCTTGACCGCCTCAAAGCTGCGCGCGGTCGTTCCCGACGCGGGCGACTTCTCGCGCACGACTACCTTCTGCACGGTATACTCCGAGCCGGCGAGCGCCGTCACGCGCATCACGCGACCCTCGCGCGCCTGCATCGGCTGCTTGTCGGCGACATCGGTCCAGCCGTTCGCCACCGCTATGCCGCGGATCCTCGGCGTGCCTGTCGGATTGTCCTCGCCGTACCTGTCATCATCGTGGTCGAAGGGTGCCTCGCTGTACAGATAGTCGTGCGCCCATTTGAAGATGGTGTAGTTGGGATCGGGACCGGGCAGCTTCGCTATCCTGTCCTTGAACACAGCCTTATCCGCGTCGCTTGCCGCAAGCCATGCGCGAACCAGCTCGACCGCCTCGGTCGCGTTTGCGGACAGCTTGGCATAGGTCACAGTCTCGGTCTTGTTCGTGCCCGGATTTGCCGGATCGGGCACCTGGCGGTCGTACGTTCCGAGGAAAGCCGCGTACTTGGTCGCGTCAGCCTTCAGAAACTCGGTAAGCTCGAGCGCGGCGGTCGCAAACGCGGTCATGTCCGCGTCGGTCAGATAGTGAGCGCCGCTTGCGTCCTTGCGGAGTCCGAGCGCCATCAGGTCGCCGGTGGTGAAGTTGTCGGTTATCGGCGTATAGTCGTCGGCGGTGACCGTGCCCTTGGTGCAGAGTGCCGCCGCGCGCATCAAGTTGTCAAGCGACTCAGGCGCGCGATCACCCGCAAGCGAGCCGCTGTAAGTCGAAGCGGTCGCGGGTATCGGCAGAATGTTAGTCTGATCCGCCGCGAGAATGTCGGGCAGTATGTCGGTGCGCGTCGTCACCGCCGGGTCGACCGACGTGTCGGTGGTTATGTTCACGCCCGCGTCGCGCCAGACCGAACCGTAGCGCATCTCGCCGATGTTGTCGTCGCGGTATCCGACAAAGCTCAGCTGCGCGCGCTCAAGCTCGCGTGTGATGTTGTCCAGTTCTCCGTTCGCGTCCAGATGGCGAATGACCATGTTCGCCGAGTGCTGCGTCGCGAGCAGATAGTCCACCCGCACCACAACGTCGCTTGCGCGCATCGCGAACCGATAGTCGCCGCCCTCCTGGAGCACGAGCACATATTCTACGCTGCCGTCGGGCAGGGTGTCGGTGCGAAGCTGCGCCCCCGCGGGATAGCCGTCCGGCGCGAAGCTCACGTCGTCGGCGGTGTAGAAGCGTATCTCCGCCATGTAGTCGCTGTGCAGGTCGGTGTGTATGCTTATCGGATTCTGCCAGGTCGGCTCGGCTGCGGTCGCCTCAATGCCGCACAGGTCGTAGACCGGGTAGTATTTGTAGGTGATGTCGTCCGACGGCGGCTCTCCGTCGTCATACTGTGAGGAGTACGAGTCGACCTCGTGCAGCGCCTCGGGACGCGCGTATTCGCCGCTCGCCACCGGGCTGACTTTGCCCTTGATGTGCGTGTAGTTGCCGTCGATATACTTCGCATCGGGGTCATCGCGGGTCGGTCGACCGACAGGCGAGCCGTCGTCGAGGTCGTCGGTGCCCACGCGGTCGCGCTCGTCGAGCAGGACGGCGTAGTCCTTAGGCGCGTTCGGGTCGAGGGTGAAGATTATCTCGACGATGACGTCCTCCTCCGGCATGATAAACTCAAACTCACGGTAGCCGGTGCCCTTGCTCGTTGCCACCTCGGTGAAGGTTATAAGGTTCGTCTTAGTCGAGTCGGCTGCCGGATATGCCTTGACGGTGACGCTGTATCGCGGCGCGACATGCGTCTCGATGTGCATGCCGGTGCCGCCCGCGAGTCCGGTCAGCTCCTCGCCGTCCTGGGTTATGCGCGCGTAGTTTACCGCCGGATCGCCGTTTATCGCGACCTCCGCGGTGTTCTGCTTTGTGCCGCCGCCGTCCATGACGAGCGTCGCCTTGTAGCGGTTCTCAAGCTCGGGCATCTTCTTTCCGGTGAATATGTTCAGGTCGCCGGTGAACATTGTCTGAAGCTTGAGGTTGTACGGCTCGTTGCGGGTGGTCACCCGCTCCCAAGCGGCGCGGTTTATCGCTCCGTCGGGCGCGGCGCCCATCGAGAAGTGGGTCGCGTTGCGCACCAGGCGGAAGCATAGGTCGTTGCGCGAGTCGTATGTTTTCAGCACGAAGGGTATCACGAGCAGGTACTCCGTGCCCTTGTTTTTTGTCGTATCGGTGTCGCTTGTCGGATGGAACTCGCCGTCGTAGTATCCCGCGAGGCGCGCGGCTTCGGCTATCCTGTCCGCCTTCATCTCGACCGAGACGTAGGTCATCTTCCAGCCGTTCGCCGCGTTCGATATCTGCGCGTTCGACGGCGACGCGAGCACCTCCTGCGTAAGCTCGCCCCACGCGCCCGCGCTGTTAAGTCCGCCGTCCATCTGCGGGTCGAGGTTCGTGTACGCCTCGAGCACGCGATAGTTGGACGAATCCCACCGCGCGTTTGTGCCGCTGCTGGTCATAGCGCCGCCGGTGAGGTTGGTGTTCTCTATGGTCTTCAGGTAGTTCGCGTTGGTGTCCGCCTGCGCGTAGTCTCCGACATACGGCTCGACAAACTGCGGGTTGTAGTAGAAGCCCGCCTCAAAGCTGTATACGCCCTTGTTGCCGCTCGTCGTGGTCGCGCCGCCCTCACCCGTCTGCTCTATCTCCTCGAGCATCTTGAGCAGGTTCGTGCGGTCGATGCCCACGCCGACGTAGAATATCGTGCCCGCCTCGCCCGCGTCTATCGAGCCGTCGCCGTTCGCGTCCGCCCAGTAGGTCGCGGCGTCGGTATACTTGTCCCATCCGTTCGCAAAGTCCGCTCCGTTGGTCTCAAGCGAGAAATCCTTGTCCTCCACCCGCACGGTCGAGCCTATCGCCGGAGTGTCGGTGCCCGCATTGTTGTGCCCCGCGTTGTCGCCGAGGAAGTCGACGTACAGCCGCGGACGTCCGGTCGCGGGATCGGTCGCGTTCGTCAGATATTTCGCGGTGTCGGTGCCCGACGGCGTGTCGGTGCCGCTCGGGTCGCCGCCCGCCGCGAAGCCCTGCGCGAACATCGACAGTATCGTCGCTATGCAGAGCATAAGCGCCGTCAGCCGCTTCATCTTCACTTTCACGCCGTCTCACCTCGTTTCATTTGTGATTTTCGTGCTTACTTCTCGTCGTCCTTCTGCTTGCTTGCCGAGCGGTCGGTGCCGTCCTCGAACACCGGCTCGCTCTCGTTAACCGCGCGGAGTATCGCGCTGTAAGCCCAGTGGTTCATCGGCACATCCCTCGGATACACCGTCACCGGATAGGCGTTTCGATAGTTCACCAGGCGGTAGAACATCGCCGCAGTCTCCGCGCGTGTTATGCCGCGGTCGGGCTGGAAAAAATCGCCGCCGTCGCCGACAACGACCCCCTTCGCCTTCAGTCCGTTTATGTAGCCGCTCGCCCAGGTGCTGTGTATGCCGCTGTCCGCAAATCCGTCCTTGCCGATGAACTTGGACGGGTCGATGCCGAGCATGCGCGCGATTATCGCGGCAGCCTCCGCGCGGCTTGCTATACGTTCGCCCGCGAACTGCTCCTCGCCCACTCCGTTTATCACGCCCCACTCGCCGAGCAGCTTCACCGCCTCGGCGTAAGGCTCGTCGCCGACCAGGTCCACAAACTCTCCCGAGCCGAACCTGCCCCAGCTGTCGTTCGCGAGGAAGAACATCGCCGCGACGCATACAAACTCGCCGCGCGTCATCTCGCGGTCGGGATAGAAGAAGTAGTCGCTGTCCACTCCGAGATACGCCGCGAGCGTCTCGTGGTTGAACACGCCGGTCTGCTCGGGATACGCCTCGAGCACGGTCACCGTCATTATCGACACGCGCCCGAAGTGCGACGTCGCGGATATTATCGCCATGCCCACGCCCACAAACTCGAGCACTCCGTCGGCGCTGACCTTGACTATCCGCTCGTCCGAGCTCTCCCAGACTATCTCCATGTTCGCAACGCGGCTCGGGTAGAACTCGACCTCCAGCTTTATCGGGGTCTCGCCCACCCGCGCGGTTATTTCACGCGGATGTATCCTTATCCATCGTTCAATGGGGTTGTAGTCGTTTCCGCCCTGCGTCACGAACAGCTGGATGTTGTTGCCCGAATTGAATTTCTCGAGCGCGGTGACGCTCTCGCCGTCCACCTCGCGGGTGACCTCCAGCGTTATCTCAACGCCGAGCATTATCGGGTCGTCGTCGCTGAACTCAAGCGCGTTCTGATAGCGGTCGTCCCAGTAGAAGCCCGCGTAGTAGTGGGTTTCACTGTCCCCTATCGCTCCGCTCAGCTCGGACTGCTCGACAAATCCGGTGCAGTCGGTGAAGCGTACCGAGCGCAGCGTGCGCACGTCGTAGGTCTTCTCGTCGTCCTCCTTTGCGCTCTGCATATCCTTGGCGCTGACAAGCTCGATGCGGTAGCTGAACATGCGCAGCATATCGCTCGGAAGCGTCGCCGCGCTGTCCCCCTCCGACGGCTGCTTGGTGTAGCCGACATACGCCTGCATGGCGGCATCGGTCTTAGCCTTCAGCTCGGTGCGCTTTGCGTCGGAAGTGCTCTCGCCCTTGTACTCCTCCGACGTGTAGAATGGGTCGGACGCGAGATAGTTGTGCGTCTCCGCAAGGCGAACCTTGCCCACAACGTAGGCGCCGCGCGGTATCGCCGAGCGCTCGGTGGTATAGTAGCCGTAGAAGTAGTAGTAGGTCTCGCCGTTTATCGTGGTCGACTTTGCCTCGTTGTTTATGTCTCTGACGTGGAATTTGAGACCGTCGTCAAGCTCCCACACCGAGTCGCGCGCGGTCATATTCCCGCTCTCGTCGGTGTCGAGATACTGTATCAGCTTGTACTCGTTTATGACGCTGTTCCCGTCCTCGTCGGTGGACTCGTGCCTGTACACCGCGTCCGGATTTATCCGCGCGTCGACGTTTGTCCACTTGTACTCCTGACCTATCATCTCGCCAGAGAAGTCGCCCGGGTCGGTCTCCTCGCTTACATATCCGTTGGGGTAGAACTCGCTCTCCGCTCCGTTCGGATAGACCGACGTGACCGTCTCGCCGCCGAAGTAGAAGGTGTCCCAGAACGAGTCCCGGTCGCCGCAGTAGTAGCGGATGACGTTGTCGTCCTTGACGAGATATTCGAGCGCGAACTCGAGATGAAGCTCGTCGGCGTAGTCGTCGGTCAGGTCGAGGTTATTGTAGCTCAGCGTGCCGTTATGCGTAACGCGGTTGCGGTTTTCGAGCACCGACAGGTTCTTCACCTTGTCGCCGACCGTCTCGCCGTGGTAGCAGAGCCGCACCACGCCGGTCGACTCGTCCACCTCCAGCGTAGGCATGACGCCCACCGTGTCCTTGCCGAGCGGCGCTCTCGACGCCTTGTCTATCGTCGCCGACGGCGCGTTATCCGCGTCGAGCGCCACGCTCGTGGTCGTCTGCCACGACTTGTCGCTCGCGAAGGTATAGTTCTTCGCGTCCGGACCGCCGAGTATTATGTCGCGAACGCTCAGCTTCATCGGCGCGACGTCGGCGCTCCAGTCGTCCCATCCGTCGCCGCCGGAGGTCTTGACCGTGTTGTATGCGTCGTCCTGGTAGCGCACGTTCTCGTCGGCAAACTCGAAGGTGAGTGTGCCCTTGCCCCAGCCGCGCGAGTCGGTGAACTGCAAGCGCGAGTTTGTGCCCGCGCCGACACTTCCGCTCGAGAACCTGTAGCCGTTCGCGCCGATCGCCGCGACGAGGCTGTTGTACTGGTTGCTGTATACCGCGGTTCCGCGATCCGCCCACCGCCCGTTGCCCTCATAGCTGCTGCCCGTCACGGCATAGATGAGGTCGCCGGAGTAGATGTTGGTGAAGGTGATGCTGCCCACCGCCTGCGTCGTGCCGTCGTAGGTCTTGTCGGATGCCGTGACCTCGTACTCTATCTCGAGCGGCTTTATGACTATCGGCACGCCCGGATCGTCCTTGCTCGGCTCGCCGGTGGTGCTCGATATCATGCGCTGAACGTACGGCTGTCCCGAGCCGCGCTGCGCGGTGATTATCAGATATTTGCCGTTCTGCGAGAATTTGTTGTAATCCTTCAGCGTGTCCCGCGTGTCGTGCATCGGCGCTATCGTCAGATGGTCGCCGCCGTTCGCGCGGCGGCACTCGCTGAGCACCTTTGCCTGCTCCGCGATGGCAGCCTCCCTCTGAGCGTCGGTCATGCCTTCGGTCGGCTCTGGCGGAGCGGTGGCATAGTCATAATAGCTTATGTATATGCCGTACTGCGACAGGTCGTCGGCGTAGCTGACAAG
>CAMNWZ010000085.1 GCA_946566645.1 uncultured Clostridia bacterium | reverse complement strand
CCGCTCATCACCGAGCCGACGAGCAGCGCGACCGCGACATACCACTCGAGCGCAAGCCACAAGCATATCGCCACGATAAGAACGACAAAGATAAGCACTTTGTACTCGTAGCGGATGAATGCGTTTGCACCGACGCGTATCGCCGAGGCGATCTGCTTCATCCTGTCCGTGCCTTCGTCCATCTTCTTCACCTTAGCGAAGTTGAACATGGCGAATGCAAGGGCGAGGACTGCGGCCGCAATCATTAGTATCAGCCAACCATCCATAACCTACACATTCCTTTCCTTCGCCCATGCGGGCGTATTGAAATACATATTCGGTTGAACCCTTTGCCTAAGCTCCAAATCCAACCAAGTTAGAATATACCAAAAGTCTCTATGCTTGTCAAGCCAAAATTTGCTTTTCTCCTATTTAAATATATACACTGCTGTCCGCACTCGGTGAGCATTAGTTGAAATGCACGAAATTTCGATTTTGGAAAATTTATGTTTGACTGTGGCGCGATATACGATATAATGGTAGTTGTAGAAGGTTGCGACTTTTTCGGGGAGGTATCGATATGTTTGGGATAATCGAAGTTATCGCGCTCGGCGGCGGCATTGCTTTCTTCCTGTTCGGCATGAGTATCATGGGCAGCGGACTGGAAAAGCTGTCCAGCGGACGGATGGAGGCGATACTCGAACGGCTGACCGGCAAGCTGCTGATGGGCGTTCTGGTCGGCGCGGGAGTTACCGCGGTCATACAGAGTTCCGCCGCGACAACGGTCATGGTGGTCGGCTTTGTCAACGCGGGCATCATGCGGCTGAGTCAGGCGGTCGGCGTCATCTTCGGCGCGAATATCGGCACTACCGCAACCTCTTTCATCCTCGCGCTTGGCGACATAAACGGCAAAAACCTCGCGCTTCAGCTGCTCAACCCCTCCTCACTCGCGCCGCTCATCTGCATAGCCGGAGCGGTGCTCTACATGGTCTACAAGTCCGGCCGTAAGCACGACCTCGGCCAGATACTCATGGGTCTCGGCATCCTTTTCTTCGGCATGGTAACGATGGAACAGACCGTCTCAAACTCGGGCATAAAGGACAGCCCTGTGTTTATCAACATGCTCACCGCCGTTACAAATCCGGTGCTCGGCGTGTTCGTCGGAATGTTCATCACCGCCGTGCTGCAAAGCTCGTCGGCGTCGATAGGCATACTCCAGGCGCTCACCTCCACCGGCGCGATACACTTCAACATGGCGGCGCCGATAATCCTCGGACAGAATATCGGCACCTGCATCACCGCCCTCCTGAGCGCCGTCGGAGCGAGCAAGAACGCCCGCCGCGCCGCGATGATACACCTCTACTTCAACATAATCGGCACGGTCCTCTTCCTCGCGCTGCTGTACGGCGTTCAGGCGATAGTCGGGCTTCCCTTCTGGGAGGCGTCGATGAGCCGCATCGACATCGCTCTGTTCCACCTCACCTTCAACGTGTTCGGCACGGCGGTGCTGCTTCCGTTCAACAAGCTGCTGCTCAAGCTCGCGACTATAACGATAAAGGACAAGCCCTCCGCCAAGGAGATCGAGGTCAGCATACTCGACAAGCGCTTCCTCTCCTCCCCTTCGCTCGCGCTGGACAAGGCGGACGAGGTGGTCGCGCAGATGGGCACCCTCGCGCTGCAGAACTTCGCCGACTCGGTCGAGCTGCTGTCGGTCGGGTATGACCCGAAGCGCGCCACAACGATAAACGAGCGCGAGGACGTGATAGACAAAAACGAGGTGCGCGTCGACGACTACCTGGTATCGCTGACCAACCGCAGCGTGTCCTTCGAGGAAAACACTCGGATAAACGACATCCTGCACGCCGTTGGCGACTGGGAGCGCATCGGCGACTACATCATAAACCTCGTCGAAGTCGCCGAGCAGATGAAGGACAACGCCGTCGAGTTCACGCCGTCCGCAAAGCATGAGTGCGCGGCTATCCTCGACGCCATAAACGAGATACTGCACATCACGCTCGAGAGCTATCGCACCAAGGACGCGCAGCTTGCGCTGAAGGTCGAACCGCTCGAGCAGGTGGTCGACCTGCTCCGCGACAACCTGAAAAATGCGCACATCGAACGCCTGAAAGCCGGCGAGTGCACCGTCATAAGCGGCACGCTCTTTCTCGAGCTGATAACCAACCTGGAGCGTATCAGCGACCACTGCTCGAATATCGCCGTCGCGATAGTCCAGCACGCGCAGAGCGCCGTCGACCGCAGCCACGAGTTCGACTTCCACGACTATCTCCGCGCGATACATAAGGGCAAGACGAGCGACTATCAGGAGAACTTCGCGGCGTATCACGCGAAATATCTCGACGATTTGGAGAACTACGAATCGGAACAGGAGAAGGGCGAATAGGCACGAACCGGCTAAGCCGCGAAAAAGCGAACAAGCTCAAAAAAGCGAGGGTTTCCGCTCCCTCGCTTTTTCGTTCATAAAAAGTTTACAGATTATACCTTGACAGACGAGGTATCTCTGCGCTAACATATTGGTGAAAATCCCTTAGGAGGTTTTTACCATGCGAAGCAAAACTATTAAAACCATCATACTGTTCGTTCTTGTATTAGCTCTGTCTCTCGGAGCGTGCGCGCCCGCAAATGACGTCTCCTCCTCCGCGCCGGAGGAGCCGAGCGTCACGCCGCCTTCCGATGCCGTCCCGCCGAGCGGCGAGCCTTCGCCCAAGCTGAACGAAGACGAAATCTATCTTCGCAGCGCGGAGCAAACATACATAATGGAGATAGGTATTCTCAAGAACAACCTCAAGTTCTGCACCGACGGCGACTGTGAATTCAGCTACGACTTCGACCACGAGGACTACGCTACGCTCATCGAGCAGTATGGGATAGACGAGATAGCCGGCGAGGGCGGCGACTTCGAGCGCGCGGTTCGTCTGATGGCAAATATGAAGCCCCGCCTGACCCACCGCAGCGACTATGACAACAGTGTCGAATATCGCGCGCTGCCGCTGCTCGAGTACGCGCTCGACCAGCCCGAACATGGCATTAACTGCCTCGCGAAGAGCAAGATACTAAACGAGATGTATCTTGCGCTCGGCATCTACTCCCGTCAGGTGTGGCTCATGCCCTACTCCCCCTACGACGGCGAGTGTCACGCGGTAAACGAGATATGGGACAGAGAGCTCAACAAGTGGATAATGATAGATGTGACTAACGGCTTTTACTGGATAGACAAAGCCGGCAGTCCCCTCTCGGCTATCGAGATACGCAGCTATCTCGCTCTCGACTATTTCTGCACCCCGATAAGCCCCGACGACACGCGCTCCGGCTACACCGACGCGGGATATAGGCAGGTTCGCGAGGACAACTTCTGGAACGTTATCTATATAGCGAAGAATATGGCGTATCTGCGATATGAGACCAAAAACGGTGTTAACGAAGACTACGATGTCCGTTCTCTCTATCCCGAATCGCTCAGCGAGTTGTTGGAGCGATATGGATATAGTCAGTTATCCCAGCTGTCCGCCGAGCGCTCGCCTATAAAGTAGGCACGGGAATATATGCTTCTCAGGCATAAATTGTTATAGAAAATAAGTATTTGCCAACAGTCGCTCCGCCGCGGTATAATTCCATTCGGAATTCCGCATAACACCTCAAAGGAGCGGCTTTTGATGAAGAATTTGAACAAGATAGGCGCGTTGCTGCTGGCGGCGGTCATGCTGTTTTCGCTGACAGCCACGGCGTGCGCCGCCGAGGAACCCGAGTTTTCCGACGTATCCTCCGACGACTGGTTCTACGACGCGGTGAACTACTGCAAAGAGAACGGTCTGATGGACGGCATCGGCGGCGGGCAGTTTGACCCGAACGGCAGCATGACCCGCGCGATGCTCGCCACCGCACTCTATCGCCGCGCGGGACAGCCCGAGGTGAACGGCAGCGACGATTTAACCGATACGCTCGACGGTCAGTGGTATTCGTCCGCGATAGTCTGGGCGCTTGAGCAGGGCGTGATGAACGGCTATGGCGACGGACTTTTCGGCGTGGACGACCCGGTCACGCGCGAGCAGCTGGTCACCATCTTCTGGCGGCTGGCTGGCAGTCCCGAAACGGATGGCGACAGCGGCTTTACCGACAGCGCGAGCATCCTTCCCTACGCCGTGACCGCCGTCGCGTGGGCGCACGAGAGCGGCATAATAAACGGCAAGGAAGACGGCAGTTTCGATCCGCAGGGACTTGCCACCCGCGCGGAGGTTGCGTCTATGCTCGCCGACGAAGCACGATCGGTCGAACCCAGCCCCGAACCGTCGGTCGAGCCGACTGTCGAACCCACCGACCGCCCCTCCGGCGGAAACACGACGCCCGAGCCTACTTCGACCCCGACACCCACGCCTACACCCGAGCCGTCGGAGAGCGGAAAGGTGCTCGTCGCCTACTTCTCCTGCACGAACAACACCGCGGGCATAGCGCAGCATATCAAGACGGCGCTCGGCGACCGTGCGACCCTTCACGAGATAATCCCCGCCGAGCCGTACACCTCCGCCGACCTGAACTACAACACCGACTGCCGCGCGAACCGTGAGCAGAACGACAACTCGGCTCGTCCCGAGATAAGCGGCTCGGTGGAAAATATGGATGACTACGACGTCGTGTTCATCGGCTATCCGATATGGTGGGGGCAGGCGCCGAAGATAATCTACACCTTCATCGAGAGCTACAACTTCTCGGGCAAGACCGTCATCCCCTTCTGCACGTCGGGCAGCAGTTCGTACAGCGACAGCGGCATTAAGGAGCTTGCGAACGGCGCAAACTGGATTACCGGCAGGCGCTTCGACGGCGGCGCGTCCGCCTCGACCGTTGCCGCGTGGGTGGACGGACTCGACCTGCCCGAGCCGTCGAACAATATAGTTGAAACGGAGGCGCAGAGCGTGTTCTACATCACAGCCGGAAGCAACACCTTCACCGCCGACTTTGCCGACAACTCGTCCGCCGAGGCGTTCCGTGAGCTGCTGAAGGGCGGCGCGCTGACGGTGAGCATGAGCGACTACGGAAACTTCGAGAAGGTCGGTGATTTGGGCACCACCCTTCCCCGAAGCGACGAGCGCATCGTGACCGAGCCGGGCGACGTGATACTCTACAACGGCAGCAGCATAACCATCTACTACGACACGAACAGTTGGAATTTCACCCGTCTCGGAAAGATACGCGACGTGACCGACCTGAAATCCAAACTCGGCGAGGGCACGGTTGAGATAACCTTCTCGCTGACAAACGACCGATAAAACGAAAAAACACCGAGCATACGCTCGGTGTTTTTGTTTTCCCTTTGATTATCGCTTCGCGCGGAAGAACTTGTCGTGCACCGCGTTCATCGCTATCTCGGCGTCGCTGAGGTCAACGAGCACCGACACCTTTATCTCGCTGGTGGAGATCATGCGGATGTTCACGCCCACGCTGTACAGCGCCTCAAACATCGACGACGCGATGCCCGGGTTGTTTATCATGCCCGAGCCGACTATCGACAGCTTCGCAACCTTCTCGTCGCAGTCCATGCCGACAAAGTCCAGCTCCTCGCGGTGCTCCTCGAGTATCTGCATCGCCTGCTCCGCCACGTCCTTGGACACGGTGAAGGCTATGTCCTTGGTGCTGTCGCGTCCTATCGACTGAAGTATGATGTCCACGTTTATCTTCTTCTGCGCGAGAAGCGAGAAGATGCGGTAAGCCACGCCCGGCTTATCGGTAAGATGTATGAGCGATATGCACGCTACGTTATCGTCCTTCGCGACGCCGCTTATTGCAGTACTTTCCACTTTCTTTACTACCTCCTTGACTATTGTTCCGGGTTTGGGATCGAGACTGGACAGGACTTCGAGCTGTATTCCGAACCGCTTTGCCATCTCGACCGAGCGGTTGTGCAGCACCTGAGCGCCGCCGCTCGCGAGCTCGAGCATCTCGTCAAAGGTTATCTCGTCCAGCTTGTGCGCTTCCTTTACAACACGCGGGTCGGCAGTGTACACGCCGTCAACGTCGGTGTATATCTGACAGAGGTCGGCTTTCAGCCTTGCCGCGAGCGCGACCGCCGACGTGTCCGAGCCTCCGCGTCCGAGCGTCGTAATGTCGTAGAAGCGATTGACGCCCTGGAATCCGGTGACGATGACGATGTTCTTGCGGTCAAGCTCGGCGCGGAGCCTGTCCTCGCTGATGTCCTTTATCCGCGCGTTCGAGTAGTTCGAGTCGGTGGATATGCCGACCTGCCACGCGTTGAGCGACACGACCGGAAATCCCATCTTCTCAATCGCCATCGCGCAGAGAGCGACCGAAATCTGCTCTCCTGTCGCGAGCAGCATATCCATCTCGCGCTTGGACGGGTCGGCGTTAAGCTCGTGCGCCTTGTCGATGAGGTCGTCGGTCGTATCACCCTGCGCCGAGAGGACGACCACGACCTCGTTCCCCGCGGCGTATGTATCGGTGATTATGCGGGCGACGTTTCGTATGCGATCCGCGTCCCTCACCGAACTGCCGCCGAATTTCTGTACGATAAGTGCCATTATCTAACCTCCAAATCAAAAAGCCTTAGTTGTAGGGCTATATCCGCTCGATGTGTACTCCCTCCTCGTCGCAGTCAAGCATCTGCACGCGCCAACTCGGGAATTCCTCCGAAAAGCGTTCGCGTACCCGCTTTTCAAAGTCGAGGCTCGCGCGGTCGACCACCGCCATTATCGTCGGACCGGCGCCGCTTATGAACGAGCCGAGCGCTCCAAGCTCCCGCGCCCTCGCGGCGACCTCCCTGCCCTCCGGTATCATGTCGAACCGATAGGGCTGGTGCAGGCGGTCGTCTGTCGCCACACCTATATTATGCAGCTCACCCGCGACGAGCGAGCCCGCAAGCAGCGCGGCACGGCTGAGATTGAACACCGCGTCGCGCATTGTGACCTCCTTCGGAAGTGCCGCGCGCGCCTTCTCGGTCTTCAGCTCGAACTCGGGAATGAACGCGCAGAAGCGGAGTCGTCCGCTTATCGGCACGCGAACCTGCCACACGCGCCCGTTTTCGAGCATCGCCGCGACAAAGCCTCCGCGTATCGCCGGCGTAGAGTTGTCCGGGTGTCCCTCGATTATCGCGGCGAGGTTGATTA
>CAMNWZ010000084.1 GCA_946566645.1 uncultured Clostridia bacterium | reverse complement strand
ATCAGATCGTGTGTCATTTTGTGTCCCTCCCCATAGATTTTGCAAGCCCTTTCAGCCAGCGTATCTCCTCTTTTTCCATGTATCTCCACTCGCCGGGTCGCAGTCCCGCGAGCTTCAGTTCTCCTATCCTCGTGCGCTTCAGCCGATGCACGTCCATCCCGACCGCCTCGCACATCCGTCGTATCTGGCGGTTCTTGCCCTGGTTTATCACTATCTCCAGCTTCGCGCGACCTTCGCTTTGCTGCACTACCGTCACCTTCGCCGGATTTATCGGCTCGCCGTCGAGCGTGTCCAGCGCGGCAAGCTCCTCGACCTTGCTTTCGACAAACGGTTCGACGGTCACGCGGTAGGTCTTCTCGATGCCGCCGGACGGATGGGTCAGCGCGCGGGCGACGTCGCCGTCGTTTGTAAGCACGAGCAGCCCCTCCGACGTGAGGTCGAGCCGTCCGACCGGATAGACCCGCTCGCCGCAGTCGACAAGCTGCACCACCGTCTTTCGCCCCCTGTCATCGGATGAGGTGGTGAGCACCCCGCGCGGCTTGTTGAGCAGGATGTACACCGACTCCGGTCGGTCGCCGAGCACCTTTCCGTCCACCTCGATGATGTCGCTTTCGATGTCGGCGCTCATGCCTATCTCAGCCACCGCGCCGTTCAGCTTGACGCGTCCGTCGGCTATGAGCTTCTCCGCCGCGCGGCGCGAACAGATGCCGTGACCGGAGATTATCTTCTGAAGCCGCTCCTTCAAAGAGCCGTACCCCCTTGCAAGTAACTATTGTCCAAATTGCATTCTATCACAACCCGAGCTTCCATGCAAGAGTTTCAAAGAAATCCTTCACTTTTTCTCCGAAATTCAGTTCACGCGGCACGGCACGGCTCACCTCCGCGTCAAACCGCAGCTCCACCCTACCTATGGTTTCGCCGTCGAGCAAAAATTCTATCTCGCCCGCACGCTCGCCGCGTCCTATCGGCGCGTATGCGAATTTCGGGAGGTACACCCGCTTCTCCACCCGCGCCGTCTCGTCCTGCGACAGCGACAGCACAAGGCTTTCCGCCGCGCAGACCGCCGCTTTCGGCGAAGTCCCGCCCTCGACAGGCAGGTATTCGACGACGCTTCCCTCTTTCGCAAGCTCTACCGGCGAGTACCGCTCAAACGCCCACTCGGCAAGTGCTTTGTGGTCGCGCCAGTCGTTCGGGTCGTAGAGCGTGGTTATGATTATCAGCCGTCCATCCCGCTCGACCGCCGAAACAAGGCATCGCCCCGCGCCGGTCGTGTACCCTGTCTTGACGCCGACGCAGCCGTCCACCGACCGCAGCAGCTTGTTGTGATTGGTCATCGCGCGCCCCGCGAACACTCCGCTCGACGTGGACACTATCTCGCGAAAGGTCTCGTTCTTCATTCCCTCCGCGGCAATCAGCGCAAGCTCGCGCGCGGTCGTGCAGTGACCCTCCGCATCCAGTCCGTTGGGGTTCGCAAACGACGTCGACTTCAGCCCTATCGACTTCGCCTTCGCGTTCATCAGCTCCACAAACCCCTCCTCGCCGCCGTCCGCAAGGCTTGCGATGGCTCGCGCCGCGTCGTTGCCGCTCATCATCATAAGCCCGCGCAGCAGGTCGGAAAGCGCGACCTTCTCGCCTAGCTTCAAATACATCGACGAGCCCTCCGCCATCATTTCCCGGGAAAACTCCACCTCCGCGTCGAGCGGGAAATTCTCGAGCGCGACTATCGCGGTCATTATCTTGGTCGTCGACGCCATGCGCCGCTGCTCGTCCGCGTTTCCGGTCGCGAGGAATCGCTCGGCTGTCGCGTCGTACACTGCCCACGCAGCGGCGCTCACCGACGGCGCTGCCTCCTCGGCGCGGACGGTCGTCGGCAGGACGAGCGAACATATTATCAGGATAACAATAACTTTTTTCATAGAAAAAACACCACCCCACGCAAGTATTGCACGGAGCGGTGTTTTTTATGTGACGAATTATTCGGCGGGAGCCTCGGGCAGCGCGTCGTCCGACTCGTCGGTGTGCGACGGCTCGACAGCGAGCTCTCCCTCGGCGGCGGCTTTCTTGGCGGCTTTCTTCTCCTTGCGTTTATCGAAGAACGCACCCACCTTGTCCACCACCACCGGCGCAAGCTCGGCGATACGCTCGAACGGATTCTCGCCCGACTGCTCGACGGTTATCATCCGCACGTTGCCGTTCTGCACGACGAGGAATAGCACCGGCGTGATGTGTACGCCCGAGCCTACGCCGCCGCCGAAGTTGGCGTTCGGATTGTTCGCGTGCTTGTTTGAAAACTCGGTGCCGCCGGTTCCGAATCCGAGCGACAGCTTGGAGACAGGGATGATGGTCGTGCCGTCCGGCGTCGTTATCTGCTCGCCGATTATCATGTTCACGTCCACCATCTCTTTTATGCGGCGCAGCGTCACATCAAGCATATTCGATATCGGTTTTTCCATTGTCGGTACCGCCTTTCTTCCTACCATTTTTTATCATCAATATAAGCAGGTGCATTCCCTTTGAGAAGGCGAAACGCACCAGTCGCCCGATAGATACCGAGACCTTCATCTCGCCCGCAATTCGCGGCTTTTCGGCCTCGTAGTCCATGTCCAGCTTTATCGAGTAGTACTTCACGTTCCTATTGTTATCCAGCATCGCCGAAATTATCCCCGCGACCGCGCAGGCGTAGCCGTAGTTTGTCGCCACCGCCGCCGGATCGTCCTTCTTCGCCGAGACAAACTCCACCACGAACCGGTCGGTGTGCACCATCTCGAAGAAGTCGGCTATCGCGTCCCGCGCAAAGTCTATCGCCCCTCCGAGTCCGCCGAACATATCGAGCGGATTCTGCTTCTCCTTCGGCTCTTTCTCGACCTTCTCCGGCTTCTCCTTCTTCGGCTTCTCGGCTTTCGCGGGCTTTTCTCGCTTTTCCTGTCGGGGATAGAGCGCTATCGTCTTCCACGCGACCTTGACCTCCGCCGCAAATCCGCTCGCGTCGTACTTCGCGCCGATGCCCAGTCGGATGAAGCCTATCGCGATAAACACGGCGGCGATTATCCCCAGAACAATCAGCGCGGTCATCCGTCATCGCCGTCCTTCGGCTGGCTCAATCGGGCAAGCTCGGCAAGTCGTTTGAGGTCGCCCTCCGCGTCGTTCCCGTCCTCGTAGCCGATGTCCGACGCTTCGGTGACCGTCTCGTCGGCGATCGGTGTCTCCGACGCGCTCGGTTCGACCGCTTCGCCGTCGGTCGGCGCGTCGTATATCTCCACCTGTTCCGCGCCGTCGACGTTTTCGTCGCCTATCCGCATCTGTCCCTTCAGCATGTCCGCGTCCGGCTCGCCGATGTCCGGCAGTTCACCGAGCGTCGTTATGCCGAACGTGCGCAGGAACGCGTCGGTCGTACGGAACAGCCTCGGACGCCCGGGAACGTCCATGTATCCGCAGTCCTCCACCAGTCCGCGCTCGGCGAGGATCCCCACCGTCGACGAGCTGTCAACGCCGCGTATCTGCTCGATATACATACGCGTGACCGGCTGATAATACGCGATTATCGCAAGCACCTCCATCGCGGCGCGGCTGAGCGGAGGCGGTTTGCGCAGTTCGAGCGCGCGCCGCACTTCTGCCGCAAACTCGGGCGACGAGGTCATCTGCCACGAGTCCTCCATCCGCACTATCCTCATGCCTCGGCGCTCAAAGCCGTACTCGCCCGCGAGCTTCTCGAGAGCGGCTTCGACCGTCTCCTCCGGCAGCTCGAGCGACTCGGCAATCTTCGACTGCGCGACCGACCCGCCGGACGCGAACAGGATGCCCTCAAGCACCGCGCCAAGATCGTTTATATCCATAAATTACCCGCCTTTGACCCTTTTTAATCCGCCGTGCGCTCGCTTCTCGACGAACGCAGGTATATCTCATCTTCGCCCTCCTGCTCGATAAGCAGCTCGCCCATGCGGCACATCTCGAGCAGCGCGAGGAAGGTCGCGATAAGCTCGGTGCGGCTCGAACAGCTCGTCCAAATCTCGTAGAGCTTCACCTTCGGTCGGAAGATGAACCGCTGCTCAAGCTCGTTCAGCTTGTCGCCTATCGGGTACTGCTCGCGTCCGACTATCCCTCGAAACGCGCTGACAGGCGGCGGCAGCTTTCGCTTGGTACGCTCGCGTATCGTCTCTATTGCCCTGAAAAGCTCGCTCGCCTCATGCATCCAGCGATAGCCCTTGTCCTGAGGGAGCGGCTCAGGCGGTCGGACGTATATGTTCCGCCCCATCTCCGAGTGCTCGAGAAGATACTCCGCGCCGAGCTGCATCTTCTTGTACTCCTCCATCTTCTGGCGCTCCTCCAGCGATTTGATGAGCTTTTCCATCTCCTCGCGGGTCTCCTCGTCGTCCGCCGACAGCAGGACGCGGGTCTTGAGCCAGACAAGATGACTCGCCATCACCACAAAGTCGCTTGCCACCTCGAGGTTCAGCCGCTCGCGCGCGCGCATCCACTCGAGATACTGGTCGAGTATAAGCGATATTTGAATGTCCTTTATCTCCACGCGGTTGCGGCTGAGCAGGTGCAGTATCAGGTCGAGCGGACCGTCAAAGTCCTGCGCGCCCTCGCGGCTCTGCACAACGCCGTCCAGGTGGAACGTGAGCTGTTCGCCTGCCATCTTGTCCGCCCTCCCTTCTTAAAGATTTATTGCGATCACGGCAGCCAGGTAAGTCCGAACGGCAGCCGCGTCAGCCATTGCATGCCGCTCATTATCGCCGTCCGCGCCGGAACGAGTATCGCGCCGAACGGGTCGAACTGCGGGAAGATGTTTCCGAGAAGCATAAGCCCGACGAGCACCATCATTCCGTAGCGCTCATACTTCAGGATGAAGTAGTACGCGCGGTCGGGCAGCAGCGCGCCGAGTATCTTCGAGCCGTCGAGCGGTGAGAACGGGATGAGGTTGAACACGCCCAGTCCCACGCTCAGCATCGCGGTGTAGTAGCAGAAGTTGTACGCCACTTCGATGAATTTGTTGACTTCGCCGAAGCTCCAGGTGTTTATCCAGTACGCCTCTATCGCCGCCGCGCCGAACATGAACACCAGCGCTATGACAAAGTTCATCAGCGGTCCGGCAAGTCCGACGAGCGCCATGTCCCGCTTGGGCTTGCGGAAGTATCGCATATCCACCGGCACCGGCTTTGCCCATCCGAAGCCGAGCAGCACCATCGCAAGAAGTCCAACCGGGTCGATGTGCTTCAGCGGATTGAGCGTCAGCCGTCCCATAGCCTTTGCGGTCGGGTCGCCGAGCTTGTACGCGACAAACCCGTGCGCGCACTCGTGCAGGATGATGCAGATAAGCGCGGCGGGCACGAAATACCACACCATACCGCTGGTAAACATGTCGATTATGCTGAACAAGCGGCTCTCCTCCATTAATAGTTTATTATAGCAAATTTTCGGCGATAACGCAAGTTTTCCCTATTCCGCCATCACAAATCCGGTGCGGGCGTAGCGGGCGAAGTCGGGCTTCATGCCCGCGTTCTCCAGCGCGTCGGCGAAGTATCGCGGGTTTATCGGCGCGTTCTTCGCGTCCAGACGCACCGAAAACCTGACGCTTCTGTCCGTCCGCGACAGTTCGGACATATTGCTGAAAACGGTGCGCAGATTTATCTCACTCATCCCGCTTTTGCTTTTCTTCGTGACCGGAATGTTCTCCCGCTCGAACACCTCCGCCACTCCGTCCGGCACTCCGCCGTCGTAGATGAACTCGAGCTGATAGTCCCCAAAGGTGTACGCCTTTACAGGCACATCGGGGGTGTAAAGTTTCAAGCCTTTAATCCCATCCGGAAGCCTTGCGTTGAGCCGCTCGAGCGCGTCCGCGGGAAGCTCCTCGTCCACGTCGAAGTCGAGCATTTCGGCATATCCCTCCACCCCGACCGGCAGCGGATGCGCCACCGACAGCCGAGGGTGCGGGTTGAATCCCTGCGAGTATTTCAGTTTGAACCCCGCACGGGTGAAGGCGCGCGTCAGCGTGTGCATACAGTCCAGCTGGGACAGATACTTCGCCCTGCCCTTTTTCTCAAACAACATTCTAAGCTCACTCATCGCACTTGTGACCTCCTTCGAGCAGGCAGTTCGCGCCGCAGCCGGTGCACTTCACGCGGCAGTCGGGCGATATTTCCGAGCGGTACGCGGCGTGGCGTTCGTTCAGCATGTGCTTGAAACTCACTCCGACGTCGATGTGCGACCAGGGCAGAACCTCGTCCTCGCTCCGCTCGCGCAGGGCGTAGAAATCGGGGTCGATGCCGACCTCCTTAAACGCGTCCATCCAGCGCTCAAGGCTGAAATACTCGCTCCAGCCGTCGAACTTCGCGCCCTTGCGCCACGCGACCTCCAGCGCATCGGCAAGCCGTCGGTCGCCGCGCGCGAACACCGCCTCGAGATAGCTCGTCGACGGCTCATGCCAGTCGAGGTTTATCGCCTTAGGCATACGCTTTTTCAGCAGGTCTATCTTGCGCAAAAACTCGTCGCGGGTGTCCTGCTTCTCCCACTGGAACGGCGTAAACGCCTTGGGCACAAAGCACGCCACCGACGCGGTTATGCGCACGCCGCGAGCGGAGGTCGCGCACTCCTTCGCGAGCTTCCACATGCGGTAGCAGAGTCCCGCGATTGCTTCCACGTCCTCGTCGGTCTCGGTCGGAAGCCCGATCATAAAGTATATCTTGAGCGTCGAATAGCCGCCCTCAAACGCTATGCGGCAGGTGTTCGCAAGCTCCTCCTCGCGCACGTTCTTGTTTATCGCGTCGCGGAGCCGCTGCGTTCCCGCCTCCGCCGCGAAGGTGAGTCCGCTCTTGCGCACCTTCTGCACCCGCTCCATAAGCTCAAACGAGAAGTTATCCGCACGGAGGCTGGGCAGCGACAGGTTTACCTTGCGCGGCTCGCAGAACTCGATAAGCCCGTCGCACAGCTCGCCGAGACCCTTGAAATCGCTCGTCGACAGCGACGCAAGCGACACCTCCTCATAGCCAGAATGCTCAAGGCTGCGCTTCGCCTGCTCTATCAGCACCTGCGGCGACTTGCGGCGCACCGGACGGTATATCTGTCCCGCCTGGCAGAATCGGCAGCCGCGTATGCAGCCGCGCATTATCTCGAGCGTCACGC
>CAMNWZ010000083.1 GCA_946566645.1 uncultured Clostridia bacterium | reverse complement strand
TCAAGGAGCTGACCGACCGTCTGTTCAGCAGCGGCAAACCGTCGAGCGACGAGATGGCGTACCTCGGCAGCACGCTGAGCTATCGCGTGGCGTTCAGCGCCGACGGCAAGCGGGTGTTCTACTGCGACCGCGGCGACACCGGAAGCGAGTTCACCCTCTACTTCCGCGACCTCAGCAAGCCTAAGATAGAGCCGATGAAGCTCGACTCGGGCGTGCAGTGGAGCTTTGCGATAAACAGCGCGGGCAGCGAGGTGTTCTACCGAAAGGCGGACGGCTCGCTCTACCGCCACAACCTGGTGGATAAAGAGAAGATAGCAAGCGATACATACGACGACTTCGCCGTTGCGGATGACTGCACGAAGGTGCTCTACGCGGCTAACTATTCGTACGATTACGGCACCTACGACATCTACCTTTGGCACGCGGACGGAGAGAAGACCAAGCTCGCAAGCGACGTGTCCTCGCTCATCTCCGTAAAGCCGGACTTTTCGACGATATACTACCTCCGCGAAGGCTCGATATACCGCCAGGTGGAGGGTGCGGAGGATAGAGAGAAGCTGGCAAGCGATGTATACAGCGTGATATGCGGAAACTCGGACGGACAGATATACTTCACCCGCGAGGACAAGTCGGATCACACGCTCGCCGAGTTCGTCATCGACGACATGGCGGGGACCGACGCGATAATCGAGTATCCCGAGTATCCAACCTATCCCGACTATCCGGAGTATCCGTCGTGGTGGGAGTATGACGACGACGAGACCTACTCCGCGGCGGTCGATCAGTGGAATCTCGACTACGAGGCGTATCAGACGGAGTGCGAGCGTCTGGACAACGCCTACTACGAAGCGGTGGAGATGTACGATGCAAAGCAGGATCGCGAGTATCTGCGCGAGTCGCTCGCGAACGAGACGGTGACGCTGAGCAACTACACGCTCTGCTATTTCGACGGCACTGCCGAGACCGAGCTGTGCGACGGATACGGCAGCTGGTGGAGCGCGTCGGACGAGCAGCCGGTCGTTACCTTCTATCGCGAGGATACCGAGGACACCGCGCGCTTCTACCTGTCCGAGATAACCTCGTCCGGTGACGTCTGGAACGCGGTGATGTACCCCGACGGCACCGAGGAGCATATGATAGCCGTCGGCGCGAACGTCGGCACGATGGACGAGGGCTGCAGCTTCAACGTGGCGGACGACGGCAGCTGTGTCTACTACTTCACTTCGATAGAGGGAAGCGATAGCTACGACCTGTGGCGCATGCCGATAACCGACGGTGTGCTCGGCGGCGCGGAGAAGCGGGACAGCGACGTTGCGGTTAGCGGAAGCGGCTTTGTCGGCGACGCGTTCGTGTACTACAAGAACATGGGCGACAACGACAGCGGCTACTACGGCGACCTGTACATCGACGGCGTGCTTGCCGATTACGACGTGCGCATGTGGTCGGTTGCGCTCGGCAAGGACGGCGCGTACTACTATTACACCGACTACAACTCGGAGCGCGGCATGGGCACGCTCAAGCGCTACTCGAACGGCGAGAAGGTGAAGATCGCGGACGACGTCGTTCAGTACACCGTAAGCGAGAAGGGCGACGTGCTCTATCTCTACGATTTCAGCCAGAACAGCTACGTCGGCACGCTCTACCGCTTCAGCGGCGGTGAGTGGGCAAAGATAGACGACGATGTCTCGGCGATAATTCCGGTGCTCTCCAACGCCGACAAGCGCTTCGAGATGCCCAAAGAATAATTAAGGAGGGTCTGCTGTATGGAAGTAAAAAACTGGACGTATGAGGAGATACCCGAGTTCGACCAAAAGGTCGACGGAGCGAAGGTTATCGTCACCACCGGCGACGAGATGGGCGTCAGCTACGGTCACGACGTAGAGTACGCGAACATCGACGGCGTGGCGCTGCATCTCCAGATACTTACGCCTACCTGCCGCAACGACCACTACAACCCGTTCGGCGAGCAGGAGAACATGAAACTGCCCTGCTTTGTGTTCGTGCAGGGTTCGGCGTGGTTCCCGCAGTATGTCTACGCAAACGTGTGCAACCTCGCGAAGCTCGCGCTCAAGGGCTACGTCTGCGCGATAGTGCAGTACCGCCACTCGGGGCAGGCGGCGTTCCCGGCACAGATAACCGACGCGCGCAACGCGGTTCGATTCCTGCGCAAGAACGCGAAAAAGTTCGGCATTGACCCTGACCGCGTGGTGATAGCGGGCGACTCGTCCGGCGGACACACGGCTGTCTGGGCGGGGATGCTGCACGACGACGAGAGCGCGGACAATCTGTTCCCCGGCATTTCGGGCGAGGTGAGAGGTGTTGTCAACTACTACGGCTCGACCTCGGTCATGGCGCCCGACTCGAACCCGATACAGACGCTGCACTGCCTGCCGGACAGCCCGGAGGGGCGGGTGATGGGCGGCAAGAACCTTCTCGAAAATCCCGAGCTTGCACGCGCCCTGTCCGCCGAGTGCAACATCGACGAGAATACTGTCATGCCGCCGATGCTCATCTTCCACGGCACGAAGGACCGCACGGTCAACTGCACCTGCAGCGCCGTGCTGTATGAGACGATGAAAAAGACCGGACACGACGTTACCCTCTACCTGTTGAAGGGCGCGGATCACGGCGGCTCCGAGTTCTGGAGCGATCAAATCATCGGCATCGTGGATGAGTTCTGCAAGAAGTGTTTCTAAAAAGCATAAAAAAGGACTGCTGTCGGCGGACAGCAGTCCTTTTTCTATGCCGAAAATTACGCTATCTCGCGCAGCGCCGCTACCAGAGCGTCGATGTCCTCCTCGGTGTTCGTTCGCGAGAAGGAGACGCGTATTGCCGACCTTATGAGCTTCGGCTCGACCCGCATCGCCGCGAGGACGTGGCTCTCGTGACCCTTGGCGCACGCCGAGCCGCCGGACACGAACACGCCGCGGCTCTCGAGCAGCCGTATCGCGACCTCCGACGGATATTTCGGCAGCGCGAGGGCGACTATCGCCTCGCCGGAGGCTATGACGCGCACGCCGTCGATGGTCGAGACGCCCGCGAGGGTGCGCTCGCGCAGCGCGTCCAGCTTTGCGGCGGTGTCGTCGAGCGCGGCGTATGCCTCGTCGCACGCGACGCCGAAGCCGGCTATCGCGGGGACAGATTCGGTGCCCGAGCGCAGCGCCCGCTCCTGACCTCCGCCGTAGATGAGCGGCGTCAGCCTAAGCCCCGAGCGGATATACAGCGCGCCGATGCCCTTCGGACCGTGCAGCTTGTGGGCGGTGACGCTCACGAGGTCGGCGCCCAGCTTTTTCGGCGAGAAGCGCAGCTTTCCGAACGCCTGCACCGCGTCGACGTGGACGAGCGCGTCGGGTGACTTCCTTTTCAGAATCTTTGCCGCGTCCTCCACCGGAAGCCGCGCGCCGGTCTCGTTGCAGACGAGCATCATAGACAGCAGTGCCGTGTCCGGACGCACCGACCGCTCAAGCTCGTCGAGTGATATGCCGCCGTCGGCGCTCGGTTTCAGATATGTGACCTCAAGCCCGCTCTGCTCCAGCTTTTTCACGCACTCAAGCACCGACGGATGCTCGAGCGCGGTGGTTATTATGTGCCTTCCCACGCGGCGGTTCGCGTCGATGCCGCGAAAGAGCGCGGTGTTGTTCGACTCGGTGCCCCCGGAGGTGAACAGCAGCTCGGACGGCTCACAGCCCATCAGCCGCGCGACCGACTCGCGTCCGCCGCGAAGCACCCTTTCGGCGTCGATGCCGAGGCTGTGAACCGACGACGGATTGCCGAAGTTTTCGGTCATAGCGTCGAGCACGGCTGCTGCCGCGGCGGGGGAGACCCGCGTCGTCGCGGCGTTATCGAGATAGTGAATGTCCATATGCCCTCCGCTATGCGACGATGTCGCGTGTCACGTTTTTGATCCACTTGCCGCTCCGGAAGCGTATCATGCCGAGGATAAACTTGATAAGCTCCTCCGACATTATCAGCATGTACACCCAGAGTATGTCCAGACCAAAGACCAGTCCCGCTATCGCACCGGCGGGGATGGCGTAGAACCACATCGCGCTTATGTCTATGACAAGCCCGAAGGTCACGTCGCCGCCTCCGCGCAGCACGCCGACCACCAGCGTCGAGCTGAACGAGCGGAACAGGCAGAATATGCCCTGAAGCGTGAGGATTATCGTGCAGGCTCGCTGCGCGCCCTCGGTCAGGTCGAACGCGGGGTAGACGAACGGACGCAGTATCGTGAACAGCACGATGAGCAGTATCAGCCCGCTCGCGAGTCCGGACAGCATCGCTATCGTTATGAAGGTGCGGGAGAGCGAGAAGACCTCCTCCTTGCTCTCGCCCGCGCCGACCGCCTTTCCGACGAGCACCGCCGTGGCGTTGGCGACAGCCATCATTGCGACGGTCGCTATCTGCTCGATGTTTCGCGCGACGGCGTATGCGGGAACGACGTCGCCGCTCGTAGCCATGTGACCGAATATCACGGTGTACATCGAGAATCCGAGACCCCACAGCGTCTCGTTGAGCATGACCGGCGAGGCGTAGCGGAGGAAGTCCTTCATTATCGTCACGCCCGGTCGGAAGATGCGCGACGGCATGAGCCTGAGCACCTGGTTCGGTTTTCGCTGCGTCGCCGCCATGTACGCCACCACGACGATAAGCTCGACGACGCGCGCCATAAGCGTACCAAGCGCCGCGCCCTCGACGCCCATCGGCGCAAATCCGAGCTTGCCGAAGATGAAGATGTAGTTGAAGACGACGTTCGACCCCATGCCGATTATCACGACCGCCGTGCCGAGCTGCGGGCTTTCGCAGCTGCGGCGCGCGCCGATGTATATCGAGGTGAACGAGTTGAGCACGTACGAGTAGGCGACGATGCGACCATAACGCACTGCGACCTCGAGCTGCGCCTCGTTGTTGGTTATCAGTCCCATCACCGCGCGGGGGAAGAGAAAGACGATCGTCGCGAAGATGAAGCTCGCGCCGACCGCGAACATCCATGTGATGCCGAGCACGCGGTTTATCGTGGGAATGTCCCGCTTGCCCCAGTACTGGCTCATCAGCACCGCGCCGCCGCTCTGAAGTCCGAACACGAACAGCATCGCCACAAAAAACGGCGTGTTTGCGATGCTCAAGCCGCCGAGCTCGTTCTGCCCGAGCGTTCCGACCATGAACGTGTCCACCAGTCCGAGCGACGAGCCGATGAGGTTTTGCAGCATGACAGGTACAGCCATCGCGAAGAAGGACTTGTAGAATTCGCGAGGTTTGCGAAGCGATTTGAACATATATTTGCAACTCTCCTGAAGATAAAGATTGATTTAGTGGCGATTCAGATGGTTTTTGAACACCTTTGTCGAGTGAAGCGTCTCCTTGATGATGTAGTGCTCGGTGTACACCTGGCGCCCCTGCTTGTACACGCCCTCCTGATCCATCTCGTGTTCGAGGACGGCGCTCAGCTCGTCCGGGTCGTTCTCGCGGGATAGCAGGACATAGTTCATGTGAAGCCGCGGGAAGACGAGGCAGAGCAGCGCGTAGAGCAGGAAGATCGGGAAGATTATCGAGAAGATGATGAGCATTATCAGGTCGTTGCCCTCCGCCTCGACCGGTATGTCGCGGAAGTCGAGTAGATAGGTGGATATCGTCTCGCCGGTATACCCTGCGGCGGCGAGGTCGATGAAATAGTTCGAGTCCAGACCGTGGAACACGCCGCAGGGGACGAGCTCGCCGTCGTGTATCTCCGCGCCGTAGGGCAGGAGCATCGCGTACTTCACGCCGCCGACGGTCGCGACGCCGAGTCGCTGGACTATCTCGCCCTGGCGCTCGAACGCCGCCTCATCGCCCTCGAAGATGCGGAGCGTCTCGTACGATTCGGAGAGGTAGTAGCCGTAGTTTGTCATCTCGACCTTTTCAATCGGCACAAGGAAGCGGTAGTAGTCGCCCTGACGGTAGACCTGTTCGAGCACCAACGACTCGGGTATCGACACGCCCGAGCTGTCATAGTCGAAGTGCGCATCCGAGTGGGGGACGACGACCGAACCCGAATTAGCGGCGAGTGCGGCGGTGTCCAGCTCGACACCGTCGGTCGCGGCGTTTTTGGCGTAGAAGAACGCACTCTTGGCGTAGAGTATGTACACCGTGAAAAAGACCACCGCCCAAAAGAGCAGCACGCACGAGTTGAACCGCGTGCGCTTTTTGAGATAGCCGGGCGCGGGCTGTTTGAAAATATTCATGTTTTTCTCCTTTTGTCTCACTGAGCGGAATTTTCGCCGCGATATTGCAGCGCTTCGGCGACGTGATTCAGCAGCACCTTCTCCGAGTCGGCGAGGTCGGCTATCGTGCGCGCGAGGCGCAGTATGCGGTCGTACGAGCGGCCGGTCATTCCCTTGTTGAACGCCATTCGGATGAGCTGAGCGCCGCCCTCGTCCGGCTTGCATATCTCGCCGACGAGCGGCGCGGGTATCTGCGCGTTGCACTCCACGCCGTACTCGTGCATACGGTCGCGGGCTATCTGGCGGGCGCGCTCGACGCGTGAGCGGATGTCCGCCGACTTCTCGCCTCCGCCGCGGCTGACGAGGTCGTCATAGCCGAGCGACGGCACGGTCAGGCGCATATCTATGCGGTCGAGTATCGGACCGGACAGCCGCGAGCGGTACTGCGCTATCTGTGCCTCGGTGCAGGTGCACTCGCGTATCGGATGCCCGAGCCACCCGCAGCGGCATGGGTTCATAGCGCAGACGAGCATGAACCGCGCGGGGTAGGTGACCGTTCCGCTCGCGCGGGTGAGGGTTATCACTCCGTCCTCCAGCGGCTGGCGAAGCGTCTCGAGCGCGGCGCGGTTGAACTCGGGGAACTCGTCCATGAACAGCACGCCGTTGTGCGCGAGCGAAAACTCGCCCGGCTGCGGCAGCGCGCCGTTTCGACCTCCGCCGCCGGTCAGTCCCGCGACCGAGACGGTGTGGTGGGGCGAACGGAAGGGGCGCGAGCTGAGCACCGGATTTCGGCTGGACAGCAGTCCCGCGACCGAATGTATCTTGGTAGACTCGAACATCTCCTCGCGGCTCATCTCGGGCAGTATCGACGGCAGCCGACGCGCGAGCATGCTCTTTCCCGAGCCGGGAGGGCCTTCGAGCAGTATGTTGTGACCGCCCGCCGCCGCGACCTCGAGCGCGCGCTTTATTGCCGACTGTCCCTTGACGTCCGAGAAGTCGAGCGACTCGCTTTCAAGCTCGGCGGGTATGCCGGCGACCGATGGGGC
>CAMNWZ010000082.1 GCA_946566645.1 uncultured Clostridia bacterium | reverse complement strand
AGCGCCATGTGACCGAGGCGGCGGAGAAGGTGACCGAGCCGTCGCCGGACGAGTTCCCCGCCGAGCCGGATCAGATAGACGACAACGGCAAGATACATATTTTCGAGGAGAAGACCGAGGAGGAGCCGAAGAAGCGCGGACTTTTCCGTCGCCGCAAAAAGGACGAGGAGGAGAAGACCCCGAAGGACGGCGCAAAGCTGTTCGGCGCGTCGCTCGACGGCGTGTTCGGTCAGGACGCGGAGGGAAGACCGAACCCCAAGACCCGCAATGGGGAGACGAGCGAGGAGGAGTTCGAGCAGGAGCTTGAGCGGGAGCGTGAACAGCGCCGACCCCGCCGCCGTCGCAGGGATAAGAGCGAGGCGGAGCTTGAGCAGGAGATATTCACCGAGGAACAGCCGGTCGAGGAGGAGCCGGACGAGCCGGACATCCCGCCCGACGAGGCAGCCGACGAGATCGTCAGACGGCTCGGACGCAGCAGGCTTAGGCTGATAGGTGCCGCGGCGGTCGCGGCGGTGTTGCTGCTGATAACCGTCGCGCCGCACATCGGCATACCTATGCCCGCGTTCCTCAGCTACATAAAGATGCCGTACATCTATCTGTTCATATGCTGCGCGCTTGAGGTCGCGGTCATGGCGCTCTGCTTTGAGACGACGGTTGTCGGCGTGCGCGACCTCGTGACGCTGCGTCCGAATATGGAGAGCGTCGTGACCTTTGCAAATTTCGCGTCGCTTCTGCATATGATAACGGTAATGTTCAAGCCGGAGTGGGAGGGCTACTACGGCTACGCCGCCGTGAGCACGCTCTCAATGCTGCTTGCCGCCTACTATCTGCGCAAGCTGGAGGTCGCGAAGCTGAAGAGCTGCCGCGCCGCCGCCGGCATGGGACGTCCGTACATAGTGGCATCCGAGCCGAACATCTACGACGGCGAGACTGCGCTTGTGAAGTATCGCGCCGACAAGCCGCTCGGATTCGTGTCGAGACTGAATCGCGAGGATCACGCGCGCAAGGTGTGGAAGGTCGCCGCGCCGATAGTCATATTCGGTTCGCTCGCGCTTGCCGCGGTGGCGAGCTTCGCAAACGATAACGGACACCGCTTCTTCTGGTGCCTCGCCGCGATATCCGCCGCGGGAGCGCCGCTCGGTCTGCTGCTGCCCTACTGCCTCTGCTTTGCCAAGGCTGCGCGCCATCTGTACAGCATCGGCGAGGCACTCGCGGGATACGCCGCCGCCGAGTCGCTGAGCGAGGCTAAAAGCGTCGTAATGACCGACGGTGACCTCTTTCCGCCGGGAAATATCGCGCTCAACGGGCTGAAGGTGTACGGCGGCAATCCGGTGGACAAGGTGATGATATACGCCGCGAGCCTGATAAACGCGTCGGGTGCGGCGACGTCCCGTCCGTTTGCCGACCAGCTCGGTGAGCAGTCGGGAGAGCTGCTGAAGGTGAATGCCTTCAAGTTCTACGAAAACGGAGGCATCGGCGGCGAGATAGGCGGGGACACGGTGCTCGCCGGAACCGCGTCGTTCATGATGCGAAACGGAATACGCATACCGCAGGACGTCGGCGGCAAGACGCTGATTTTCCTGGCGATAAACCTCGAGCTCGCGGGAGTGTTCGCGCTCAGCTACGCCGCGTCGAGCGCGGTGCGCGGCGGACTGTCGATGCTCATGCGCCAGCAGATGACGCCGGTGTTCGCGACGCGCGACTTTAACATATCGCCCGCGATGATCGAGACAAAGTTCAAACTGTCCACCGACACGGTCGACTTTCCCAAGGAGGCTGAACGGCTCGCGCTGAGCGACCCGTATCGGCTGTTCAGCGGCAAGATATCCGCGGTGATAAGCCGCGAGGGACTGAAGCACTACGCCGAGTGCGTCGTCTGCGCGCGAAACCTTCGCCGCGCAGTGCGGATAAGCACCGCGCTCACGCTGTTCAGCGCTATTGCCGCGATGCTCGTAATGTTCTATCTGTGCTTTACCGGCGCGGTCGTTGTGGCGTCGCCGCTCAATCTGCTGCTATACGCGGCACTTTGGCTGCTGCCCGACTTCATCATCGCGCGCTGGGTCATATCCTAAAAATTAACCCCGGGAGACAAAAATGAGTTACTTAGAACGTGAGGCAGAGTATTTCCGCATTGTCGGAGACCTGCTTGAAAATCCGTATGTGCTCGAACTCAAGAAGTTTCTTCACCACCTCGACAGCACTCGCTTTGACCACTGCCTGAACGTGAGCCGCGCAAGTTTTAGCGCCGCGAAGATACTCGGGCTGAACCCCAACGCCTGCGCGCGCGCGGGACTGCTGCACGACCTGTTCTTCTACGACTATGCCGCGAGCGGATTTGCAAGCGAGCACATCTACATCCATCCGGTGGAGGCACTTGCAAACGCGCGCAAGGTCACCGAACTGACCGAGTGCGAGGAGGAGATAATCCTGCGTCACATGTGGCCGACCTGCGACGGAGTGCCGAAGCATCCCGAGACCTATCTGGTGAGCTTTGTTGACAAATACTGCGCGACCGCGGAGGGAATGACCTGCGTCTGGCTGCGCTGCGTGGGCGCGTGGAAGCGGTTCGTGCCCACCGTCGCGAGCGTGAGAAAATAAAAGAGACGACCGGGAAGTCACCTTCTCGGTCGTCTCTTGTTGTATATGTCCGCGTACTCGAGACAGAAGGACGTCGCCGACGATTCGTCGAGCGGGGTGAACTCGCCGAGAGAATAGACGTTGTCATCGAGCAGGATGGTCGGGGAGAGGGTGAGCAACAGCTCGCCGACGCCGTCCGTGTTTGCGTATCGCAGTTCTCCGCCGCATATCCTTATTAGCTCGTAGAGTATCGGTATGCTCAGGTCGCCGCAGCCCGGCTTTGGGATGGCGCGCATCGACTCGAAGTCGACCGACCGCACGTCACTGTAGAAGGTGTAGAGCGAGCGCAGACCGCCCACGCCGCCCTGCACTTCGATGCGCATACGCAGGTCGCTCGCCAGCGACAGCGCGGTGGAAAACGAGTGGCGGAAGGACGCGCGGATATTTTCCTCGGATGTGAGGCAGGAGGTGCCCGCGTCGATTAAGATACCCGCGTCGAACCGCGCGCCGAGGTCGGCAAACGAGTTCTTCGCCTCGGATATCAGCTTGCGATAGACCGGCTCAAGCCCGCACTGCGTAAACTGCGGCTCGTCGCTGCTTCCGAGCAGTCGGATAAGCTCGCACGCCTGGTATACTTGTCGAAGCAGATGCGATATGTCGCTCGGAATGTCCGCGAGCGGTACCATCGGCTGCACGATGCGCTCTGCCGCCATCTCGACGGTGTGTGGGTCGGCTTCGCGGCAGCACGCGTACAGCCATTCGAGCGCGCGGAACGCGTTCACCGTTTGCCGTTCGGTATCGGAAAGCAGCGCGAATATGCGGTCATCGAGCCACGCGACCCGAACGGAGCCGTCCTCGTTCGGGCTGAACGCGGGGGCGTTGAGCGGTGTCCGACCTCCGCCCTCGGTGTCAAAGACGGGGAAGGCGGCGAGCGTGTAGGCGGGAATCATAAGTTGGTGTATATTAGTCATATTTCCTCAGGTGCGCGGCGGTTGTGTGTGTGCTAATCAATACCAGTATAGCAAATTTTCGACAAATTTCAACCCATTTCGACGATTTTGAGTGACCGAGGGAAAATTTAGCGGTAAAACTTTCACAAACTTCAAAAAAGCTCTTGTATACTGGAAAAGGTTGATATATAATATAGTGTGTACAGAGGCGGGCTATCCGCATTCAACAGAATTTTGTTTCGGGAGGAAGTAGAGTAATGAGCATCAAAATCGGAATCAATGGCTTCGGCCGCATCGGTCGTCTCGTGTTCCGCGCGAGCCTCGACCACAAGGATGTTGAGGTTGTCGGCATCAACGACCTCATCAGCCCGGACTACATGGCATACATGCTGAAGTACGACACCGTTCACGGCCGCTTCGAGGGCACCGTCGACTACACCGATCACTCGATCATAGTCAACGGCAAGGAGATCTCGGTCTTCTGCGAGAAGAACCCGGCTGACCTGCCGTGGGGCAAGGTCGGCGCTGAGTACGTTGTCGAGTCGACCGGCCTGTTCCTGACCAAGGAGAAGGCTCAGGGTCACATCGACGCCGGCGCGAAGAAGGTCGTCATGAGCGCTCCGTCGAAGGACGACACCCCGATGTTCGTCATGGGCGTCAACAACACTTCGTACACCAAGGACATGACCTTCGTGTCGAACGCTTCCTGCACCACCAACTGCCTGGCGCCCATCGCCAAGGTCCTGCACGACAACTGGGGCATCACCGACGGCCTCATGACCACCGTTCACTCGACCACCGCTACCCAGAAGACCGTCGACGGACCGTCGGCTAAGGACTGGCGCGGCGGCCGTGCGGCTGCGGGCAACATCATCCCGTCCTCGACCGGCGCCGCCAAGGCTGTCGGCAAGGTCATCCCGAGCCTGAACGGCAAGCTCACCGGCATGTCGATGCGTGTTCCGACCCTCGACGTCTCGGTCGTCGACCTCACCGTCAACCTCGCGAAGCCCGCGAAGTACGACGAGATCTGCGCCGCGATGAAGAAGGCTTCGGAGGGCGAGCTGAAGGGCATCCTCGGCTACACCGACGAGATGGTCGTTTCGAGCGACTTCTACGGCGATCCGCGTACCTCGATCTTCGACGCGAAGGCGGGCATCGCGCTGACCGACACCTTCGTCAAGGTCGTTTCGTGGTACGACAACGAGTGGGGTTATTCGAACAAGGTCGTCGAGCTCATCAAGTACATGGCGACTGTCGACCACAAGTAATCCAAACGAACGCAAAGAAAAGGACGTACCCTCGGGTACGTCCTTTTTGTTTGTGCTGTGCGGCGGTTACGACGGAATCACCCCGCCATAATAAATATAAATAACAGCGGTTGCGAACAGGTGGATGGTCATACTCGTCAGGAAGTGCGCGATACCGCACCAATACAGACTTTTCGACCGCAAGAAACATATCCCGAAGAATAGACCGTACAGAGATGTGGCAATAAAAAGCACCCAGTTCCAAGCTACGCCGAAGGGGAAAATCGTTATCTGCATGTGGGCAAGTCCGAAAAGCAGTGTCGAGACAAGCAACGCGGCTATCTTTTTCACTCTGCTAATGTTCTGCGGCATTTTGAATGGAGAGCCACAGAACACGCCGATAAGAAGTGTTATCGTGACAGCACGATACTGAAGCTCCTCCCCAAATGCACTTGGAAGCAGATAGAGCGTCTCCACCGCAGCTTGGGACGGGGTATCGTACCATGTGCCGACGTCTCCGAGAATTTTCCAGTCGAAAATATTGAACACAACTGCGTAAAGCACGGTGATTGCGACCCAAATCAGACCTTGTTTTGTGCTGCCAAATGTCAGACCGAAATCTTTACGTTTCATGCCAAATAGTTTGCATATCAGCAAAATCGAACCGAGCAGCAGCAAGATGGACAGTATGTTCTTGATGGTGTATGCACCATAAGCATTTAAATAGTTGTTTTTTATAAGGAAATCGGCAAAAACCTCTCCGACTATCCGCCAAAATATAAACAAAAGCAACACATACGCGACTGCGAGCGCCGATAATGCGATGGTTTTCATTTGCGATTTCATCATCATTAACGTTCCTTTGCGAAAATTATAGTGCAATTATATCATTCTTGTCGAAATTTGTAAATAGGTTAGACAGCGACACACAAAAATACGGCAGGGATGCCCCTGCCGTATTTTCTATATCTCCGGGTCGAGTCCGAGCAGCAGAATCCCGAGATTGTCGCGATATATCGCGGGGAACTGCACCAGCGGCAGCGGGTTTATCCCTTCGCCGACCTCTATCGTGTAGCCCGGGCGGTTCCAGTCCTGGATGAACCAGTCCTTGTAGCCCGCGTATCCGCTCTCCGACGGCGTCAGCTCGACCGCGTAGCCGCTCACTTCGCCCATCCGCTCGGCAAGCTCCCGCGACCCAGGCGGCTCGTAGTCGAGATACTTCCAGTAGATGACCCGCCCCTGCGTGTGATAGGCGAGGATGAGCGCGTAGTCCTGCGAGCGGGTGAGTGCCGCCATCGCCGCGCTCTCCGGCTCGCTGAGCGGCTCGAGACCGACATAGTCGCGCGGCGCGGGTTTGTCGTACCCCTGCGCGAACTTTATCTCGCGCGCGTTCTCCCATCCGGTGGGGTAGTTGAGGTTCAGATCGACGCCGCGGATGTTCGCCTTCCAGCCGTTCGGGAAGGGTATCTGCGGGAAGTCGTCGGCGATGGCTTTCGCGCGGTCGTACGCCTCGCCGCCTATCACGCCCTGCACGAGGTCGACGCCGTCGGGATTGACAAGCGGCACGACGGTGAGCGTCGTCTCGCGGTAGAGCCTCCGCGCGCTCTCTCCGCCTATCAGACCGCTCTCGCTGTACGCGCGGGCGTAGTCCTCGACGAATTTGAGCAGCAGCGGGGTGGTTATCCACTCGTTTGCGTGGTGGGACGCGTTGTAGCCGACCCGCCGCGGACCTACGCCGAATGCGAGCGAGCGTATGTCGCGACCGAGCACGCTTTTTCCGATTGACCCATTCCGTATCGTCGGATACCGCGCGGAAAGCCCCTGGCAGATGAACCGCACGAGCAGCGACGTGTAGGGCACGCTGGTCGGCACGACGGGGAAGTCGAGCGGCACGATGACCGTCGAGCCTATCTGCAAATTCTGCGGGTTGAGCGTCGGATTTGCGGTGCGCAGCGCGGATATGCTGGTCGAGTGCATGTTCGCGATGCTCCAGAAGCTGTCCCCCTCGCGCACGGTGTGCTCGGCGTAGCCGACTATGTACGGCATGAGCGCCGCCCATGTGTCCCGACCGACGACGCCGTCCGCCGCGAGACCGTTAGCTCGCTGAAACTCGGTCACCGCGCGGCGTGTGTCCGCTCCGAAGCGCAGGTCGACGTCGACCGGAAATCCCGCCCGCCCGAGCGCAAGCTGTATTAGCCCGACCTCCGCCGAGCGCATACCTTCTCTGGTTAAGTCCAAGAAAATCACCTCCGTCTTCAAAGTATATGCGCCGGCTTGCGCGATTTGACAAGACGTGGTAAAATGGGGTGAAAACGAATTCGGTGGGTGAGGATATGCGCGGAAAATTCATTGTTTTTGAGGGACCGGACGGCTCGGGAAAGACTACGCAGCAGAATGCGGTCGCGTCGGCGCTCTGTTCTGCGATATGCGAGTGCGAGCCGACGACGGGCGAGATAGGCAGGCAGATACGCCGCGCGCTCGGCGGGGAGGTCGACTGCGCGCCGGAGACGCTGGCGCTGCTGTTT
>CAMNWZ010000081.1 GCA_946566645.1 uncultured Clostridia bacterium | reverse complement strand
AGTACGGCATCAAGAAGTATGACAGCCTTGAGGCCATATGCAGCGACCCGGAGATCGAGGTCATCGTCAACCTGACCTATCCGGAGAGTCATGTGCTCGTGTCCAAGACCGCTTTCGAGCACGGCAAGCATGTCTACTGCGAGAAGATGATGGCTCCGACCTTCGAGGAAGCCACCATGCTCATGGAGCTTGCCAAGAAGAACAACTGCGTGTACACCACCGCCCCGGACACCTTCCTCGGCGCTTGGGAGCAGTCGGCGCGCAAGTACCTCGACGACGGCATCATCGGCAAGCCGATAACCGTCCATGCGCAGGTCACCAGCCACTACGACTCGGACTCGCCGTTCTTCGACACCGCTCCGAAGTACTTCTTCTTCCCGCTGCATTACGGCGGCGGCTATCCGTTCGACCTCGGCGGCTACTATCTGCATGAGATGATCAACCTCTTTGGTTCGGTCAAGCGCGTCGCGGGCTTCGGCGGCAACCTCAATCCGCATCGCACCTTCTCCAACCCGAAGCATCCGAAGTACGGTGAGACGTGGGAAGTCAACACCCCGACCACCCTGCTCGCGGCTCTCGAATTTGAGAACGGCGTTCTCGGAACCTTCCATATCTCGTCCGACTCGTCGCACAGCCAGAACTTCGTCGTCACCGGCACCGACGGCACGATGAAGCTGGGCGACCCGAACATGTTCAACGACCGCATCTCGGTCACCCGCGCCGGCGCTCAGCCGGAGGTTCGCCGCATCTTCTCCGGTCAGACCCCGCAGTCGATGATGGCTCAGATGGCTGCTCAGGATCCCGACCGTCAGCAGCTCGCCGAGTTCACCATGCCGCAGACCGTCGAGCTCCCGCTGCTCCATGGCTTCTATGAGTCGAGCCGCGGCGTCGGTCTTGCCGACATGTGCTACGCTCTGCGCAACGGCCGTCGTCCGCGCTGCCATGCGGACATCGGCTATCATGCCATCGAGATAATCCACGCCATCCAGGAAGTCTCGAAGACCGGCAAGGTCTACGAGATGACCAGCCGCTGCGAGCGTCCGGCGATGATCCAGCCGTCGGCTCGTTCGGTCACCGGTCAGGAGGCTACCCTCGACGACTGATCGTCGAGCGCGATTTCGAGGTAAAGCAAAGGGCGATCGGGTCTTTCCGACCCGGTCGCCCTACTGTGTGTTTTTTAAAACGCGTTTTGAAATAAGAGAGGTATTAGTGAGTTGGCAAGGGAAAAGAAAGTTTTGAACGTAGTGAACGGAAGCAGAAGCATAACCGCAACGATACTTCTGCTCGCGTGGCCGGTTTTGGTGGAGCAGATATTCACCACCCTCGTGAGCTACGCGGACACCGCGATGGTCGGCAGTCTCGGCAAGGTGGCGACAGCGGCGGTGTCCATCTCAAACCCGGTAATAATGCTGCTCAACGGCATAGTCATGGCGCTGGGCGTAGGTATAACGGCGCTGGTCGCGCGAGCGGTCGGCGCGGGGGATAAGGGACGCGTGAGTCAGCTTATCAAACACGCGATACTGGCGATAATCATCCTCGGCGTGCCGATAACGGTGATAATCGCGTGCCTCAGCCGCCTCATCCCGATGTGGATGGGCGCGGAGCCGGATGTGCTAGACACCGCGACTACATACAACCTGATAGTGTCCGGCGGACGGATATTCGCGATAACTTCGATGATGCTCAACTCGGCGTTCCGAGGCTACGGCGACACAAAGACGCCGCTGTATGTGAACACCGCGATGAATGTCATAAACGTCATACTCAACTTCTTCCTCATCTATCCGACCCGCACGATAACGCTGTTCGGGCGTTTCAGCTTTACCATGTGGGGCGCGGGACTTGAGGTCGCGGGCGCGGCGATAGCCACCGCCGTCGGCATGGCGTTTGCGGGCTGCGCGACACTGTGGGTCGCGTTCTCCAAGAGGAATCAGTTCCACGTCGAGCGCCGCACATCCTGGAAGCTGGATGTACCGATGACCAAGCAGATATTGAAAATCAGCTTCCCCGCAATGCTCGAGCGGATACTCATGTCGTCGAGCGGCATATTCACCACCTCGTCGATAGCGACGCTGGGCACGGCGGTGGTCGCGGCAAACTCGCTCTGCCTTACCGCCGAGTCGATGTCCTTCATGCCCGCGTTCGCGTTCCAGACTGCTATCACTACGCTTGTCGGGCAGTCGCTCGGCGCGAACCGACCGGATCTGGCGGTGAAATATGTGCGAAAGACGCTGCTGCTCGGAAGCCTGCTGATGGTGTTGACAAGCATAGGACTGTTCGTGCTGTCGCACCAGCTCATCGGCATCTTCACGCCGGATGGGGAGGTCATCCGGATAGGCGGAGAGTGCATGAAGGTAGTCGCGTTCATGCAGGTGCCGCAGGTGATAATGTGGACGTTCAGCGGCGTGCTTCGCGGCGGCGGAGACACCAAGTTCAACTTCTACATAACCGCGGGCGCGAACTGGCTGATACGCACACCCTTCTCGATACTCGCTGTGCGCGCGTGGGGAATGGGACTGTTCGAGGTGCAGATAGTCACGCTTATCGAGATATTCGTAATGACCTTCTGTCTGTATCTGCGCTATCGCAGCGGCAGGTGGAAGACGATAATGCTCGAGGAGGAGCGGAAGCTCGCCGAGAGATAAAACTCAAAGGAGGAGTTTCGGATGGATTTCAAGATGTTTATGAAGATGCCGGCGGTCATCGACATCGCGTACAAGACCTACGCGATAAACGAGTACGGACTGGACGCGATGTTCCTGCTCGAGGGCGAGAAGGAGGCACTGCTCATCGACACCGGCACCGGCGTGTTCGATCTGCCGATGCTGTTGAAAACGCTGACCGACAAGCCGGTGCGCGTTGTGCTGACCCACGGTCATCCCGACCACGCGGGAGCTATCGGATTCTTCGATGAGGTGTGGGCGCACCCGGACGACTTCGAGATGGCGACTCACCTCGGGTATGAGCAGCGCAAGGGCTACGCCGAGGGACTGCTGAAGATGAACAAGGCAGCTCCGGTCACCGCCGAGGAGACGGTGAAGTTTGAGAAGATGCCGAAGATGATGCCGCTTCACGAGGGGGACACGATAGACCTCGGCGGACGCAAGGTGATGGTGTTCGAGACTCCGGGTCACACCCCGGGCGGACTCAGCTTCCTCGACGTGAACACGCGCATTTTCATCACCGGCGACGCGTGCAACGGAAACACGCTGCTGATGGGCTTCAGCGCCGAGAACTCGGACAAGCAGACCATCTCCGCGTTGAAGGCGACCGCCGAGAAGATAGAGTCGCTGAAACCGCTGTACGACCGCAACTACAACGGTCACGTCGGATACGGCGGATCGCCGAGCTGCCGCCCGCAGCACGAGAACATCGCGTCGGACATGGCGTCCCTCTGCGCCGACCTGCTTTCGGGCAAGGAGAAGGGCGAGAGCCAGGAGTTCCGCATCGGCAACGGTGAGCCGAGGGTCGCGTATTTCGCGCGCCGCGGCGCCGCGGGCATCCGTTACGTCGACGCGTCACTCAGGTAAGGGATAAATACATTTTTTGAGAGGGGAATGACTATGTTTTCGAGAATGCTTTACGGCGGCGACTACAACCCGAACCAGTGGGGAAAAGAGGTCTGGAAGGAGGACATGCGCATCTTCCGCGACGCGAGGATAAACAGCGCGACGGTAAACGTGTTCTCCTGGTCGAAGATCCAGCCGGCGGAGGATGTCTACGATTTCAGCGAGCTGGACGAGATAGTCGACATGCTGTCGGCGGAGGGGTACGACATTGTGCTCGCCACCGCGACCGGTGCCATGCCCGCGTGGATGGTGACTCGCTATCCCGAGACGGCGCGCGTCGACTTCGAGGGACGACGGCACAGGTTCGGCGGACGGCACAACGCCTGCCCGCACAGCCCGGTGTTCCAAAAGTACGCCGCGCGGCTTGCGGAGAAGCTGGCGGAGCGGTACGGCTCAAACCCGCATATCGCCTGCTGGCACATCTCGAACGAGTACGGCGGCGAGTGCTACTGCCCCGAGTGCGAGCAGCAGTTCAGGCTGTGGCTCCGCCGCAAGTATAAGACGCTGGACGCGCTCAACGACGCGTGGAACATGGAGTTTTGGGGACACCTGGTGTACAGCTGGGACGAGATAGTCGTGCCCAACGCGCTCGGCGACGCGATAGGCCGCGAAAAGACCGCGTTTGCAGGTCTGTCGATAGACTACCGCCGCTTCATGTCGGACAGCATCCTCGAAAACTTCAAAATGGAGCGGGACGCGATACGGAGGTATGACAAGACCACCCCGATAACCACCAATCTGATGGGCACATACAAGGGACTGGACTACTTCAAGTGGGCAAAGGAGATGGACATCGTCTCCTGGGACAACTATCCCGCCTACAACACGCCGTGGAGCTATACCGCGATGCGCCACGACCTGATGCGCGGACTGAAGGACGCACCGTTTATGCTGATGGAGCAGACACCGAGCCAGCAGAACTGGCAGCCGTTCAACTCGCTCAAGCGCCCCGGTCAGATGCGCGCGCAGAGCTGGCAGACGGTCGCCCACGGCGCGAACACGATACAGTTCTTCCAGCTTAGGCGGTCGCGCGGCGCGTGCGAGAAGTTCCACGGCGCGGTGATAGCGCACGTCGGAACGGAGGACACCCGCGTGTTCCGCGAGGTCGCGCAGCTGGGACGCGAGCTTGAGGCGATGGGGGACACGCTGCTCGATGCTAAGAATCCCGCCAAGGTGGGCATCATCTTCGACTGGGACAACTACTGGGCGCTCGAGTACACCAGCGGTCCGAATGTCGAGCTGAAGTATGTCGACCAGATACACCGGTACTACAAATACTTCTACGAGCGCAACATCCCGGTGGACATGATCCCCGTCGACGCCGACTTCTCGAAGTATTCGATGGTGGTCGCGCCGGTGCTGTACATGGTAAAGGACGGCATGGCGGAGGCGCTCGAGAAGTTCGTGTCCGACGGCGGCACGCTCGTCACCACGTTTATGAGCGGCATCGTCGGACAGAGCGACAACGTGCATCTCGGCGGATACCCCGGACCGCTGCGCAGGCTGTGCGGCATCTGGGCGGAGGAGATAGACGCGCTCGCGCCCGAGCAGTCGAACGCGGTGAAGTTTGCGGACGGCGGCGAGCACAAGTGCGGACTGCTCTGCGACCTTGTCCACCTCGAGGGTGCGGAGAGCCTTGGAAGCTACGCCGCAGACTTCTACGCCGGCTATCCCGCGGTGACGCGCAACGCGTTCGGCAAGGGAGCCGCCTACTATGTGGCGACGCAGCTCGAGGCGGACGGACTGGCGGTGGTGATGGACAGAGCGTCGGGCGAGGCGGGCATAAAGCCGGTCATCGATGAGCCGACAAAGCTGGAGGTCACCCGCCGCAGCGGAAAGAACGGCGACTTCTACTTCGTGATGAACCTAGGCGGGGAGGAACAGCCGCTGCCGTCGCGCTTTGCGGGCAAGACCGACATCCTCACCGGAAAGACCGCGCCGAGCGTGCTTAAAACCTGGGATACGGTGATAATCAAGGGATAACGGGGGATAAGATGTTCAAAAAGTTTAGAAACGACGCGTTTTACTCGCAGATGGGCAAACTTCTTCTGCCGATAGTGCTGCAAAACCTGCTAAACGCGGTGGTCAGCTCGGCGGACGTGGTGATGCTCAACTTTGTCGGCGAGTCGTCGATAGCGGCGGTATCGCTCGCGACGCAGTACACCACCGTGCTGATGATGGTGTTCTATGGACTGGGCACCGGCGCGACGATGCTCTGCGCGCAGTACTTCGGCAAGGGGGATATGCGCGCGATAGAGACGGTTCAGGGGATAGCGCTGCGCTTTTCTATGCTTCTCGCGATGCTGTTTGCGGGAATGTCGGCTGTCTTCCCCGAGCTTATGATGCGGCTGTTCACGCCGGAGCAGCACCTGATAGAGCTCGGCGCGAAATATCTGTGCATAATGAGCATAAGCTATCTGTGCTGGAGCGTGACCGAGGTGTACATATCGGTGCTGCGAAGCATCGGACGGGTGGCTGTCGGCACGGCGCTCAACTCGTTTGCGGCGGTGCTGAACATCATACTCAACGCGGTGTTCATCTTCGGCACCGACCTCGGCGTGCAGGGTGTGGCGATCGCGACCTCGACCTCGCGGCTGCTCGAACTGCTGCTCTGCTTTGCCGTGTCGATGCGCTCGAAGGACATAAAGCTGAAATTCCGGTATCTGTTCGTGCGGAACAAGCTGCTTTTCCGCGACTTTTTGCGGCTTTCGATACCCGCAATGGCAAACGACGTCGTGTGGAGCGTCGGATTTTCGATGTACTCGGTCATACTCGGGCATCTCGGCGAGGCTGCGGTGGCGGCAAACTCACTCGCGTCGGTGGTGCGAAACTTCGGCACGGTGCTCTGCTTCGGCATAGCGAGCGCGGGCGGAGTGCTACTCGGTCAGATAATAGGCAACGACCGAATGGACGAGGCGCGCGACGGCGCGAAAAAGACGGTGAAACTGACCGTTTTGACGAGCGTCGCGGGTGGACTGCTGATACTCGCGTCGATACCCTTCGTGCTGATGTACGCCGACCGCTCGTTCAGCGAGACGGCAAAGGATTATCTGACCGTGATGATGCTGATAAACTGCTACTACGTCGTCGGCCAGGCGGTGAACACAACGATAATCGCGGGCATCTTCCGCGCGGGAGGGGACAGCCGCTTCGGTCTTATATGCGACTTCATCGACATGTGGATATACGCCGTGCCGATAGGGTTTATCGCGGCGTTCTGGCTGAAACTGCCGGTGGTGTGGGTGTACTTCGTGCTCTGCACCGACGAGTTTGTCAAGTGGCCGTGGGTGATAAAGCACTATCGCAGCGGAAAGTGGCTGAAAAACATCACGCGGGACAACTTGTTTGAGGAGAATTGACAATGAATATCTATCGCTCGGCGGAGGAGCTTATCGGGCGCACGCCGATGCTCGAGCTGCGAAATATCGAGCGCGAGCTTGGGCTTGAGGCGCGGATAGTCGCGAAGCTGGAGAGCTTCAACCCCGCCGGCTCGGCAAAGGATCGCGTCGCGAAGTCGATGATAGACGACGCGGAGGCGCGCGGGCTGCTGAAACCGGGGGCGGTGATCATCGAGCCGACGTCGGGCAACACCGGCATCGGACTTGCGTCGGTGGCGGCGGCGAGGGGCTACCGCGCGGTGATAGTCATGCCGGACAGCATGAGCGAGGAGCGGCGTCTGCTGATGAAGGCATACGGCGCGGAGCTGGTGCTGACCGACGGCGCGAAGGGTATGCAGGGCGCGATAGACCGCGCGGCTGAGCTTGCGC
>CAMNWZ010000080.1 GCA_946566645.1 uncultured Clostridia bacterium | reverse complement strand
CGGCGAGTAAAGCCTTGAGACAGATGGGGCGGGGAGTTATCCCCGTCCTTTTGCCATACATTGGAATGTTACATTTTCGCTAAATTTATCGAAAAACGGTGGAAAAGGTCGAGAAAGCGTGTTAGAATAGACTTGCTCGTCGGCGCCGACGGCAAATCCCACGCAAAGGAAACCTTTTCCCATGAAAAAACAGATAATTTCGCTGCTTCTGGCGGCAACTATAACAACTACCGGCGTATCGGCTTTCAACGACACGCAGGGTCACTGGGCGGAGAGCGTCATATCCGCCGTCGCGAACGCGGGAGTGATAAGCGGATACACCGACGGCAGCTTTCAGCCGAACGCATACATAACGCGCGCCGAGTTCGCGGTGATGCTCGGTAGGATGTTCGACTGGCAGTCGACCGACAACCCGGCGTTCGACGATCTTCCGTCGGGCGCGTGGTACGAGGACGCGCTGCTGCGCGCGGCGTCGGCGGGAGTGATGACCGGAAGCGACGGCAGGATACGCCCGAACGACCGCATAACGCGTCAGGAGGCGGCGGTCTGCCTTGCCCGCGCGCTTGGGCTGTGGCAGGTGACCAAGCCCGCCGACTACACCGACTTTGACGAGGTCGCAGACTGGGCAAAGTCGGAGGTGTCCGCGCTCACACGCTTCGGATTCATCAGCGGACGCGGCGACGGACGGTTCGCCCCGAACGAAAATCTCACCCGCGCGGAGGCGGCGACGCTCCTTTCTAAGCTGCTACGTCCGGAGGACGACGGCTCGAACACGCCGACCGAGCCGACCGACCCGTCGCCCGCGCCCGGACCCGACCGTCCGACCGAGCCGGAGCAGCCGCAGGACTACATACTTTTCTATGGCAAAAAGATACCGATTCTCGAAAACCTTCCGAAAAGCGATAAGGTATCATCCGACTTTGCTCGCGGCGACGACGGACGCATCCGCTATCCGAACGCCCGCGCCGGCGTGGACGTGAGCGCGTGGCAGGGCGAGATAGACTGGAACGCGGTCGCGCGAGACGGCGTGAGCTTTGCGATGATACGCGCCGGCTACCGCGGCTACACGGCGGGAAATCTCAACGTGGACGCGTACTTCGAGCGCAATCTGCGCGGCGCGAAGGACGCGGGGCTGGACGTCGGGGTATACTTCTACTCGCAGGCGATAACGCCGCGGGAGGCGGTCGAGGAGGCGGAGCTTGTGCTCGAACTTCTCGGCGGCGAGAATCTCGATCTGCCGATAGTGTTCGACTGGGAGCTGCCCGACTCGAAGAACGCGCGCACGCGCGGTCTGTCGCGAGCGACGCTCACCGCCTGTGCGAAGGCGTTCTGCGAGACGATAGCCGACGCGGGCTACGACCCGATGGTCTACTTCTATATGTCGCTCGGGTATGAGGAGTACCACCTCGACGAGCTGGGCGACTATCCGTTCTGGCTTGCGCAGTACTCGTCGACGCCGACCTTCTACTACGACTACGACATATGGCAGTATACCGACAAGGGCGTGGTCGACGGCATAGACGGCGGAGTGGACATGAACCTGATGTTTGAGTGATAAAAAAGAGCCGGTGAGCTTAACTCATCGGCTCTTTTTGTGTCTAAAGGTTATATCTTGAAGCGGAGCACGTTGTAGCTGTGCGGCTCGAGGGTCACGCTCAGCTTTCCGCCGACGGTCGGCTCGCTCGTCGAGGTCGTGACCGGCGCGACATTGTCGGGATCGGTCTCGGTGTTCGTCGCGTCGAACGAGTCGTGACCTACGAGTATCCGCTCGAACAGCGTCGCGTCGATGTTTTCGAGATTTATCTCAAGCTCGAGCGGCTCGTCGATGCTGCGATTGACCGCGAATATCGTAAGCTCCTTCGCCTCCTCGTTCAGCACACCTGCCGCCTCGAGGTAGGGAACCGCGTCGCCGTCGACGTCGTAGGTCGGGCAGTCGAGCGCGGGACGGAGCGTCTCGCCCCTGCCGTAGCGCGCGGAGAGTGCGAACGGATGGAAGATGGTCTGCCGCCACGCGCCGCCGCCGTTTCGCGTCATTATCGGCGCTATCACGTTGACAAGCTGCGCGATGCACGCCATCTTCACGCGGTCGCAGTTGTTCATGAGCGTTGTGAGGAAGCTGCCCACCACCAGCGCGTCGGCGAAGTCGTACACGTCCTCCAGCTGCGGCGGGGCGATCGACCACATCGGTATCTCCGCGGTCGCCTCGTCCGAGTGATACCATACGTTCCACTCGTCAAACGACAGCATTATCTTCTTTGACGAGTGCTTCTTCGCGGCGATGTAGTCGCATATTGCGACTACCGACTTTATGAACTTGTCCATGGCGACCGACGACGCGAGGAACTTGGGCATGTTCTTGTCGCGGTTTGCGTAGTAGCTGTGAAGCGATATGTAGTCGACCATGTCGAAAGTCTCGTCGAGCACGGTCGCCTCCCACTCGCCGAAGGTGGGCATCCACATATTCGAGCTGCCGCACGCCACAAGCTCGATCGACGGGTCGAGCCACTTCATCAGCTTTGCCGCCTCGCGGGCGATGCGCGCGTACTCGACCGGCTTCTTCGCGCCGGTCTGCCAGGGACCGTCCATCTCGTTTCCGAGGCACCAGACCTTCACGCCGAACGGCTCCTCGTGACCGTTTGCGCGCCGCCTGTCCGACAACTCGGTGCCGCCGGGAAAGTTGCAGTATTCGACGAGATCCTTCGCCTCCTGAGGACCGCGCGTGCCGAGGTTGACCGCCTGCATTATCTCGACACCCGCCTTCTTTGCCCAGCCCGCGAAGTCGTCAATGCCCACCTCGTTTGTCTCGAGCGTATGCCACGCAAGCTCGGTGCGCACTGGACGCTTGTCGCGAGGACCGGTGCCGTCCTCCCAGTTGTAGCCAGAGACGAAGTTGCCGCCGGGGTAGCGGACTATCGGCGTGCCGAGCTCGCGGACAAGCTCGAGCACGTCGCGGCGGAAGCCGTTTTCGTCGGCGGTCGGGTGGGTCGGCTCGTATATGCCGCCGTAGACGCAGCGCCCGAGGTGCTCGACAAACGAGCCGTAGATGCGCGGGTCAATCTTGCCGACGGTGAAGTTTTTGCTATAAGTGAGTTTTGCCTTCATGTTTCGTCCTCCTATTCGGTTTTGTCACAAGCCAATATTAGCACAGCGACCGCTCGACCGCAAGCGAAATTCTAAATTTTGCCGCGCGCGAATAGACTTTTATCGAAATACCCTGCGCGGAGGTCGAAGATGGGAATAGACAAACGGTCGGTTCGCTACGGCGCGCTTATACTCACCGGCGCGAACATAGCGTCGCAGCTGCTCGGGTTCGTCTATCGAATGCTGCTGTCGCGGTTTATCGGCGCGGAGGGGATGGGACTGTTCCAGCTCATCTTCCCGTTCTACTCGCTTGCCCTGGCGCTTGGGACGAGCGGGATATGCGTCGCGGTGTCCCGCCTCGCAGCTGAATATCTGGCGCTCAAGAACTACGCCGCGCTGAAGAGCCTCGTTCGCCGCGCGACCGGCATATTCGCGGTGATATTCCTTGTGATAAGCGCGGTGGCGGGACTGTTTGCCGCGCCGATAGCCGAGCACTTCCTCGGGGACGAGCGCACGCGTCTTGCGGTCTACGCGCTTGTGCCGGTGATATTCTTCACCGGCATCGAGAACATACACAAGAACTACCTCTACGGCACCAAGGAGACAGGTCCGCCCGCGTTTTCCGACCTGATGGAGCAGGTGGTGCGGATGAGCGCGGTCATCGGGCTTTTGTGGATATTCCTGCCCCAGCCGGACGAGAAGATGCTCATGCTCATCGTCTGCGGGATGCTCGTCTGCGAGGTCGCAAGCTCGATGTTCCTGCGCGCGGTCTATCGACGCAGGGTGCGCAGACTGCCCGACGGCGGAGAACAGGACGCGCGTCTCACCCGACGGCTGCTCGCCATCGCCGCGCCGGTGAGTGCGACCAACCTCGTCAACAATCTGCTCTCCTCGCTCATCGTGATACTGATACCGCGAATGCTTGCGGCGAGCGGGCTCACGCAGTCACAGGCGCTCGGCGAGTTCGGTGTGCTGTTCGGCATGGCTATGCCGCTTTTCAACCTGCCGTCGGCGCTGATAGTCGGGCTTGGGCTGGTGATGGTGCCGAAGCTGTCCGAAAACCTGGCGCTCGGCAACTACGCCGACCTGCGGCACAAGGTGTCCCGCTGCATCCTCGCGACATCGTTTGCGATACTGCCGGTGCTGGCGGTGATGACGCCCCTCGGCGCGCCGCTCGGGTGGTATATGTTCGGTCAGAAGGTGGACGGCGCATATCTGCTGCCGATAGCGATAGGCACGGCGTTTTCGATATACATGGCGATATTCGGCAGCATACTCAACGGACTCGGCAAGCAGAATATCTCCGCCGCGAACTTCCTAATCGGAAACGCACTCGAGCTTGCGATGGTGGTGCTGCTCGTGCGCATCCCGCAGGTGCGTATGATGGGATACGTCGCGGCGTTTGTGGCGAGCACCTTCCTCACCTTCGCGCTCAACTTCTATCAGGTGGTGAAGACCTGCGGGATACGCGTAGAGTGGCGGCGGTGGTTTGTGAATCCGCTGCTGTCGGCGGTGCTGGCGGGACTGGTCGCGCGGATAAGCTACCTCCGATTCGGCGAGACGCTGCCCGACGGTCTGGCGCTCGTCATAGCGATACTGCTCGCGGCGGTCGTATACCTCTCGGCTGCGGCGGCGCAGGGGGTGGGCTTCGGCACGTCGATAGGCACGGTGAGAAAGCGACGCCGCGTGTGAGAAAAACTTGTGCATTACCGATTTCTGTGGTAGAATGAATATAAATGCAGGATGTGAAAGGGAGGGGACGCTATTTGAAAAACATACTGCCCGCCGTGGGGCTTGGCGGAACGCCGATGCTTCGACTGGAGGCGAGTGACGCGGCGTCGCTTGCGCGAGAGGCGTTCGACGGCGGGATAGGACTGTTCCACGCGGACAGCATCTCCGCGGCGGAGCGGATGGCGGCGGGACTGTCCGATGTCGACCGCTCGGAGTATAAGCTGATGGCGAGCGTGCGGTCGGCGGACGAACTTTCCGACTATCTCGCCGCGTTTGCGACCGATCACATCGACATTGCGCTGCTTGCGACCGACGGCGGCTTCGATCCGTCCGGACTGGAGGAGCTGAAGACAATCGGACGCATAGGCGCGATAGGGCTTGAGACCCGACGGCTGTCCGATGCCGTGCGTGAGGCGGAGCGCGGCGCGTTTGAGGTGATAGCGATGCCGCTTAACTGCCTTGCCTGCGACGAGGAACTGGAGGCGGTGTCGAGAATACGCGCCTGCGGCGTGGAGATAGCCGCGCTCGAACCGATGGCGGGCGGGCTGTGGCAGTCGCCAGTCGGCGCGGTCGCGTTCCTTCGCTCGATAGGCGCGTCGCCGGTGTTCGGCGTGCAGTATATGTGGCAGCTCGAACAGCTTCTGCCGACGGTTAAAGACGTTCCCGCGCTCGATGATGAGCTGTGGAGCGAGATACACGGCGAGCGGTCGAGACTTGCGGCGAGCTACTGCCGAGGCTGCGGAGAGTGCATGCCCTGTCCGGCGGGGATAGACCTGCCGCTCGCCGCGCGGATGGGTCAGTTCATCGACAGCGTGGAGATAGAGCCGCTCATCTCCGCCGACACCGAGCGCAAGATGCGGCTTGTCGGGCGATGCGTCGGCTGCGGGAGATGCATGGAGGCGTGCCGCTTCCACCTGCCGGTGCGCGAGCTCATCCGCGCGAATGCCGAGCGCTATCGGGAATTCCTGCGCGAGCACGGCGGTCTGGAATAAAAACGGATGCAAAAAGGACGGAGACAGCGTCTCCGTCCTTTTTTGATGTACTTTTACAGGTTGTACAGCGCCGAGAACTTCTTTGTCAGGTAGTTTGCGTAGAAGGTCGGGTCAAACTCCGCGACGCACGCGTTTTTGACGACGTCGCTCGGGTCGAGCATGCAGCCGTACTTATGGATGTGCTCGCGCAGCCACGCGGTTATCGGCGCTATCTCGCCCTTTGCACAGCACGCGTCGATGTCCAGCGTCTTCTTCATCGTCTCGAGCATCTGCGCGCCGTACGCGCTTCCGAGCGAGTAGGACGGGAAGTAGCCGAAGCTGCCGCCCGACCAGTGGCTGTCCTGGAGGCAGCCTTCCTTGTCGCTCGGCACGTCGATGCCTATGTACTCCTTGTACATCTTGTTCCACACGCCGGGGACATCCTTGACGGCGAGCGAGCCGTCTATCAGCAGCTTCTCTATCTCATAGCGCACGAGGACGTGCAGCGAGTAGGTAAGCTCGTCCGCCTCGGTGCGGATAAGCGACGGCTGCGCCTTGTTTACCGCGCGGTAGAAGTGCTCGGGAGTGATGCCCTTAAACTGCTCGGGGAACAGCTCTGCCATCTTCGGGAAGATGAAGTTTGTGAACGCCTGCGAGCGTCCGACGATGTTTTCGTAGAAGCGGGACTGGCTCTCGTGAATACCCATCGACACGCCGCCGTCCAGCGTGGTGTAGCGATATTTGTCGTCCACGCCAAGCTCGTACAGCGCGTGACCGCCCTCGTGGATGGTCGAGTACATCGCGAAGGTCACCGCGTTCGGATAGTAGTGGGTGGTGATTCGAGCGTGATGGTTGTCCGTTCCGGTGGTGAAGGGGTGCTCGGTCTCGGCAATCGCGCAGTTGGTGTCGTTCAGACCCATCAGATTCATAAGCCAGAGGCTCAGCTTCTTCTGCTGCTCGGGGTCGTAGTACTTGTAGAGGAAGCTGTCGTCTATCGGCGCGGAGCCTTGAGTCTTTGCGAGCAGCGGGACGATGGTCGAGCGGATGGTGGCAAAATACTTATCGAGCATCTCCATGTCCGCGCCGCGCTCGTACAGGTTAAGCAGCGCGTCATACGGCTTCTTGTTCGGGTCGTAGTAGCCGGCGAACTTGCGCTGATAGGCGACAATTTTCTCGAGGTAGGGGAGGAACATCTTGAAGTCGCTCTGCTCCTTCGCCTCGTGCCACACGACCTCCGCCTCGCTCTGGATCTTCGAGTACTCTATCGTCTCCTCCAGCGGGATCTTCGACTGATTGTCGTAGCTGCGCTTCAGAAGCTCGACCTGGCGCGCCTCCTCGGGGGTGAGCTCACCTTTGTTCTCATTGAGGAATCCGAGCAGCTCGCCCACCTGCGGTCCGGCGAACAGCTTGTGCATCTCGCCGCTCATGATGCTCATAGCGGTGGCGCGACCCTCGGCGGAGCCCTTCGGCGCGTAAGTGTTGGCGTCGAGGCTGGTGATTATCAGACCGTAGCGGTATGCGAACTGCTTGAGTTGCAGCTCCTTCAGCTCGGCGCGTGCCTGTTCAACTGTCATGGTAGTACCTCCCTGTAT
>CAMNWZ010000079.1 GCA_946566645.1 uncultured Clostridia bacterium | reverse complement strand
GGCTGGACGCATTACGCCGTCCTAACGCTTACCGCAAATCCGCTGCGGGGCACGCGGGGCGTGTCTCCTCGCGGCGTAATGCGGTTTGGCGTTAGTCCGCCTATGCGTCTGCCTCGCCGCTTCTATGCAATTAAAGCGGAGGGATCATCCCTCCGCTTTTTGCCTGCCGCGTTTTCTGCCGCCAGAGCAACTGCACCACCAGAGTGCGCGCGGTCGTTTCGCGTCTACGCTTCGCCACTTGACGAAACAGACACACTTGACGATGTGTTCAGGTGACCATTCGGGTTTTGACAAAGTTTCCTGTCGGATACTCTTAAAGTCTATTTCCCACCGGTCTGATTGCCTGTCTCTTTCACCGTCCAAGCCTATTATGTCTCGCTTGTAAAGAAATATCGCGGTTAAAAATTTCCATATGCGGTAAAAATTCTATTGCGAGGAAGACGCGCATAGACTTTACCAAAAAGCAGGAGGTGCATCCATGGGAATTTTCAAGACACGCGAGCTTACACAGGACGAGCTTCGCCGCGCGGAGCTTCAGGAGGCGATAGTCGACGTGCGCCGCGAGCTGGACGTCGCGCGCAACGGCTTTCAGAACGCGAGCGAGCCGGAGCTTGTCGACGCGGCGGCGTTCCAGATAAAGGCGCTGGAGGCGCGGTACAGCTACCTTCTGCGCGTTGCGCGCGAGGAGGGCTGCGACAGCTTTCCGGTGTTCAAGACGCTGAGATAGGGAGGTGGATGCGTTGGAGCGGAAGCGACGGGTCGCGGGGAAGTTTAAGGCTCCAACCGGTGCGGACGTGGCGGCGGCTGTGATACGTTTTGCCGCGCGAGCCGCGGTGTGGGCGGTCGCTCTGGTGCTGCTGAACCTCGCCGCGCCGTACACCGGGGTCAGCCTGTCGGTCGGAGTGTGCAGCGTTGCCGCCTGCGCGGCGCTCGGAGTGCCCGGGCTTGGAGTGCTGCTCTGCGCGAGCGCCATGTTCTAGCCCCGCAAATCCTTTCTTGACAATTACAACTTTTCCTGATATATTTAAGTCAAATCAATGTGAAGGAAGAGTGAAATGAAAAGTGAATTCTCCCGCGATCTCGGACGGGCGATAACGCACATAAACCGCATCCGCAAGCGCTACATGGCGGGACGGCTTGCGGAGTATGGGCTCGGCGGCGCGCTGTATATGTACATGCTCGCGATAGGAGGCAACGAGGGCGCAAGCCAGGACTTCCTTGTCTGTCGGTTCTGCGCCGACAAGGGAAACGTCGCGCGGGCGGTCAAGAAGCTGGAGGACATGGGCTATCTCCGCCGCGAAGCAGACCCGGAGGACAGACGGCAGAACAGGCTGTTCCTGACCGAGCGCGGCAAGGAGCTTATGCCGATAATCGGCGGCTACCTCGCCGAGTGGGGCGACCTGCTCACCAAGGACATGGACGAGGAGGAACTGAAGGCGGCGCACGAGATCTTCCGAAAGCTGGAGGAAAACGCGAAAGCGGCGACCGAGGCGGTCAAAAAGGCATGAAAAAAGAGAGGGCAAACGCCCTCTCTTTTGCTTTGGCGATCACTTAGCGAGCATCTCGAGCGCCGCGACCAGCGTCTTCCAGGTGCGTTCGAGGCTGCCCAGGTCGAGCGACTCCTGCGGTGTGTGGCAGTCGTGTATCGTCGGACCGAGCGCGACCGCGTCCAGCCCGTCGAGCTTTGCCGAGAACAGCCCGCACTCGAGCCCCGCGTGTATCGACTGCACCTTCATCTCCTCGCCGGTGACCCGCTTCCACGCGGACATCAGCGTGTCGCGCAGCGGTGAGACCTCGCGGAACGCCCAGCCCGGGTACTCCGCGCCGACTATCGCCTTAAAGCCGAACTTCTCGGCGGCGGCGATGACCGTCTCCTTCAGCGCGACCATGTTCTCCGCGACCGACGAGCGCAGGGACAGCGTCGCGCGGAGCTTGCCGCCGTCGGTGCTTATCACGCCGCAGTTGAGGGAGGTGAGTACAAAGCCGTTTTTCTCATCGCGCGCCTGAACGCCGTTCGGAAGCGCCGCGAGCATCTCGAACAGATCCTCACCGTCGGCGAGCGCAGGCTCGGGCGCCGCGTCATGCAGCGTTATCTTCAGCTCCGGCTCGTGCGGATAGTCGAACTTGAGCTCGGCAAAGCGGTTCTTCGCGTTTGCCATCCGCTCCGCCGACGAGTAGACGATGAGCGCCGAGCAGCTCCGCGGGATGGCGTTGTCCGCCTCGCCGCCGCGTATCCAGGCGAGCCGTCCGCCGATGCGGAGCAGTCCCGCAATGCGCGCGCAGAGGTGTATCGCGTTCTCGCGCGGAAGGTGGATCTGCTCGCCCGAGTGACCGCCGAGCAGTCCGCTTACGTCCAGCCGAAGCGCGCACTCGCCGACTTCGGACACCGAAAACTCGCGCTCGATGGCGATGCGGCATCCGCCGGCGCAGCTGACCGTCAGCATGCCGTCCTTCTCGCTGTCCAGATTTATCATTCGGCGCGCGGTTATAAGCGATGGGTCGACCGCCTTCGCGCCGAACAGACCGGTCTCCTCCTGCACGGTAAAGACGCACTCGAGCGGCGGGGCTTTCAGCTCGGGGCTGTCGAGTATCGCGAGCATCATCGCGACCGCCACGCCGTTGTCCGCGCCGAGCGTTGTGCCGTCGGCGTGGAGCAGGTCGCCGTCGAGTATCGGCTTCACACCGTGCTCGGCGAGGTAGGCTATTGCGTCGCCCGCGCCCTTCTCCGGCGCGACGGCGCAGACCATGTCGGTGTGACCCTGGAGCATCAGCGGCTCGCCGACTCCCGGGCGCTTTATCACCACGTCGCCCAGTTCGTCGCGGTGATACTCAAGCCCGCGAGCCTTCGCAAACTCGCACAGCCGGTCGGCGACCTTCGCCTCGCCGCCGGACGGACGGGGTATCGCGCACAGCTCCTCGAAGAAGCGGAGCGCTTTTTCGGGCTGACGACCTTCGGTAACGTATGTCATACTATTCAGTCTCCTTTGCCTGAAATTTTGGACGTTTTATGAACCATATCGCAACAAATACGGCTATTGCTATGCTTATCCACTGGCTGGTGGACAGGATGAACACCCCGCGTATCCTGTCGCCGCGCAGGAACTCGAGCGCGAATCGAATCACCGCGTAGCTCGCGAGATATACGCACATCAGTGTGCCCGAGCGCCCACACTTCTTGCGCATGAGCGTAAGCGCGACACAGAGCAGGAGGTTGCATCCCGCCTCGACCAGCTGTACCGGAAAGAGAGGCACGCCGTTCGGCGCGGCTATCGCCTCGGTGAACGCGATGCCGTGCTCCCATCTGATGCCGTGGCAGCACCCCGAGAGGAAGCAGCCCACCCGTCCGAACGCGTGGAACAGCGGTATTGCGGGGGCGGCTATGTCGCACACCGCGCCGAAGTCCACCTTCCAGCGGCGGCAGAACATCCACGCGCCGACCAGCCCGCCGATGAGCCCACCGTAGAACACCCATCCGCTGAGGAAGAACAGCGAAAAGCTCTCGAGCGACGAAAATATCTGCTCGCGGAACTCGATGATGAACGGTATCTCGGTGACGAGCGCGAGCAGCTTTGCGCCTATCAGCATCCCGCATCCGGCGATGACCGCCGCGTAGCCGAGGTCGGCACGGCTGACCCGCCTGTCGCCGCGGCTGAGCAGCACGGCATACAGCCCGGCGGCGAGAAACCCGATTCCCGCCATCGTGCCGTAAGCCGGTATGTTCAGCCCGAACAGATGAAAATAGGGGTGCATGCGTCCTCCTCGTAGCAAAAGAACCGCCGTGCGGCGGCTCTTTCGGGGTAGTTTGGGATGTAATTACCAGTCGAAGCTGTTGAAGTAGTTGCTGTACCTGCCGTACTCGTTGATTATCGAGCAGGCGGCGGCGTACGCGATTATCGAGCAGACGGTGAATATCGCCGCCAGAACGATGCCGATTATCGAGCAGACAAGACCGGCGGTAGCCATTCCCGACTGCGCGGGCGGCATGAGCTTCTTCGCCTTGACCGACATGACCGCGCCGACTATGCCGAGCACCAGCGCGATGACCGAGCCGACGACCCAAGTGTAGACGCCGAGCCAGCAGAAGACTATCGAGATGATGCCGCAGACGAGCGAGACGGTCGCCTGGCTCTTGCCCGGAACGACCGGAGGCGGATTGTAGCCGCCGTACTGGTTGTTCGGAGCCTGGTTCGGAGCCTGGTACGGGTTCTGCTGCTGATACGGGTTCTGCTGCGGAGCCTGGTACTGGTTCGGATTCTGGTTCTGGTTCTGATTATTCTGGTTGTTCTGGTCCTGATTGTTCTGGTTATAATCCATGGTATGACCCCCTTGAAACAAAATTTCCAACCTTCCCTTACCCAAATGATATATTAACTGTTTTGATGAAATATGTCAAGGGGCGCGCAAAATAAATTCGCCGAAAGCGGTCGGATTTTTGGCGAAATGATGTACGCTTTCCCCCTTGACAAAAAACGTATGTTCTGCCATAATGGGAGGGTGACAAAACGAACATTCGATGCGATCATGCTCGGAAGGAGGGCTTTCGGTGGGTGAGTTCAAGGTACACAGCGAGTACAAGCCGGCGGGCGACCAGCCGGAGGCGATAGCCGCGCTTGCAAGCGGCGTGGAAAACGGGCTTTCCGAACAGACGCTGCTCGGCGTGACCGGCTCGGGCAAGACCTTCACGATGGCAAAGGTCATCGAGAAGGTGCAGCGCCCGACGCTGGTGCTTGCGCACAACAAGACGCTCGCGGCGCAGCTTTGCAGCGAGTTCCGCGAGTTCTTCCCCGAAAACGCGGTGGAGTATTTCGTCAGCTACTACGACTACTACCAACCGGAGGCGTACGTCGCGCACACCGACACCTACATCGAAAAGGATATGTCGATAAACGCCGAGATAGAACGGCTTCGCCACTCGGCGACGAGCGCGCTTTTCGAGCGGCGGGACGTGATAATCGTCGCGTCGGTCAGCTGCATCTACACGCTCGGCGACCCGGCGGAGTACCAGTCTCAGGTCATATCGGTGCGGCGGGGACAGCAGTTCGAGCGCGACGAGTTCCTGCGCAAGCTTGTTGCGAACCACTACATGCGAAACGACGTGTCGCAGGACAAGGGCACCTTCAGGGTGCGCGGGGACACGGTGGAGATAATACCGCCGAGCTACAACGACCGCGCGTTCCGCATCGAGTTCTTCGGCGACGAGGTGGACAGGATAAGCGAGATAAAACTTGTGACCGGCGAGCGGACGGGGGATATGAGCCACATCGTGTTCTACCCGAACTCGCACTACATCACATCGAACGAGAAGCTGATGGAGGCGCTGCGCGACATCGAAAGTGAGATGGACGAGCGCATCGCCTACTTCGAGCGGGAGGGCAAGCTGCTGGAGGCGCAGCGCATAAGACAGCGCACCGAGTACGACGTGGAGATGCTGCGCGAACTCGGCTTCTGCACCGGCGTTGAGAACTACTCGCGGGTGCTCGCGCGGCGCGCGCCCGGTTCGACGCCCTGGACGCTTCTCGACTACTTCCCGAAGGACTTTCTCATGTTCATCGACGAGAGCCACGTCACGCTGCCGCAGGTGCACGGAATGTTCAACGGCGACCGCGCGCGCAAGACCTCGCTCGTCGACTACGGCTTCCGCCTTCCGAGCGCGCTGGACAACCGACCGCTGAGCTTCGAGGAGTTCGAGGGCAAGCTGAACCAGGTGATATACGTCTCGGCGACCCCCGGTCAGTACGAGCGCGAGCGTTCGGGACAGATAGTCGAGCAGGTGATACGCCCGACCGGACTGGTTGACCCGGAGGTGGAGGTCCGCAAGGTGGAGGGTCAGATAGACGACCTCATCGGCGAGATAAACGAGCGGATACCGAAAAACGAGCGCGTGCTCGTGACCACGCTGACAAAGAAGATGGCGGAAGACCTGACCGGATACCTGCGCGGCGTGGGCATAAAGGTTCGGTATATGCACCACGGCGTGGACACGATGGAGCGAATGGAGATAATACGCGACCTGCGCGCGGGCGAGTTCGACGTGCTGGTGGGCATCAACCTGCTGCGCGAGGGTCTGGACATCCCGGAGGTGTCGCTTGTGGCGATACTCGACGCGGACAAGGAGGGCTTCCTGCGAAACGAGACCTCGCTGATACAGACGATAGGGCGCGCCGCGCGAAACGCCGAGGGCAAGGTCATAATGTACGCCGACACGATAACCGACTCGATGCGGCGCTCGATAGACGAGACAAACCGCCGCCGCTCGATACAGATGAAGTTCAACAAGGAGCACGGCATCGTCCCGAAGACGATACGCAAGGACATCCGCGAGCTTATCGAGATAACCAAGTCGGTCGAGGCGGAGCGGGACGAGAAAGAGATGCGCATGACGCAGAACGAGCGCAACCAGCTTGTCGCGCAGCTCGAAAAGCAGATGCGCGAGGCGTCTAGGATGCTCGAGTTCGAGTACGCGGCGGTGCTGCGTGACCGTATAATCAAGCTGCGCGGCGGAAAGTCGGACGACCCGTCCGCGCCGTCAAAACCGAAGAAGGCCACGTCTAAGAGAAGGGGAGTTTAACGAGATGCAGGACAAACTTATCATACAGGGCGCGCGGGTGAACAACCTCAAGAACGTGTCGCTCGAGCTGCCGCGAAACAAGCTGGTGGTTATGACCGGACTGTCGGGCAGCGGCAAAAGCTCGCTCGCGTTCGACACGATATACGCCGAGGGTCAGCGCCGCTATGTCGAGAGCCTGTCGAGCTACGCGCGGCAGTTCCTCGGTCAGATGGACAAGCCGGACGTGGACTACATCGAGGGACTCAGCCCCGCCATATCCATCGACCAGAAGACGACCTCAAAGAACCCGCGCTCGACGGTGGGCACGGTCACCGAGATATACGACTACCTGCGCCTGCTCTGGGCGCGGGTCGGCGTTCCCCACTGCCCCAAGTGCGGCAAGGAGATACATCAGCAGACGGTCGATCAGATAGTCGACCAGATACAGGCGCTCGGGAACGACACCCGCATACAGGTGCTCGCGCCGGTGGTGCGCAGGCGCAAGGGCGAGTACAAGAACGTGTTCGAGGACGCGCGGCGCAACGGCTATGTCCGCGCGCGCGTCGACGGAGCGGTCTACTCGCTCGACGAGGAGATAAAGCTGGACAAGCAGAAGAAGCACAACATCGAGATAGTCGTCGACCGACTGGTTATCCGCGACGATTCCGCCCGCCGCGTCAACGACTCGGTCGAGACCGCCGCGGCTTTAGCCGGAGGTCTGGTGCTCGTCGACGCGGGGGACAAGGGCGAGATACTGTTCAGCCAGAACTACGCCAGCGAGGACTGCGGCATATCCATCGAGGAGCTGTCGCCGCGGATGTTCTCGTTCAACACGCAGTACGGTGCC
>CAMNWZ010000078.1 GCA_946566645.1 uncultured Clostridia bacterium | reverse complement strand
GCGAGGCGGACATCGAAAAGCTGAAAGCCGCGCTCCAGATACGCGGACGCGACCTCACCGCGTCCGAGCGGCGATACCTCGAAAAGTGGTCGGCGGGCGGACTTGATGACGGAGCGATATACAAGGCGTACGACCGCACGGTGATAGCGACCGGAAAGCTCTCGTGGGCGTACATGGACAGGATAATAGAGGACTGGATGCAGAACGGCGTTCCGAGCGAGGAAGTCGAGAACAAACCGCAGAACAAGCCGCAGCGACCCGCCGGAAAACGTCCGTCGAGACAGCCGGACGGCGGAGAGGACGCGGCGGAGCTGCTTAGACGCAGACAGCAGAAGGAGGGTGACGCGAGATGAGGATGGACAGCGTGATTCTTTCGCGAGTGCAGTCAAAGCTGTTTACGAGAAAGGTGAGCGCCGAGTCGGAACAGGCGGAGCGCAGGCGCGAGATATACGAAAAGATACCGCGAATAGCGGACATAGACGCGGAGCTGGGCAGCACCGCGGCGCTGATACTTCGCGCGGCGCTGACCGACGGCGAGGACCCGAAGCCGAAGCTGGAGGCGCTTCGCAAGCGGAACGCGGCAAATCAGATAGAGCGCGCCGAGCTGCTGCGCAAAGCCGGATATCCCGCCGACGCCCTGGACGCGCGCTACACCTGTCCCGACTGCTCGGACAGCGGATACCTTCCCGACCGCAGCCCCTGCCACTGTCTTGTCGAGCTGTACGCCGAGGAGCAGATAGCCGAACTCGCGCAGGAGCTTCCGACAAAGCGCGCGAGCTTCGAGACGTTTGACGAGACGCTGTATCCCGACGAGCCGTACGAGGGTCGCAACTCGACGCCGCGCAAAAACGCGCTCGCGGTGCGCGACTTCTGCCGAGAGCTCGCGTCGGCACAGACCCCCGAGCGCAGCATCTTCCTATACGGCGGCGCGGGCGTTGGCAAGAGCTTTCTCGCGGCGGCGGTCGCGGTGGAGGCATCGAGGCACGGAAAGTCGGTGATGGCGCGGAGCATGGGCGAGATAGTGTCGCTCTACGAGCGCGAGAAGTTCACCTACGACGACGACACGCGGGACGCGGCTCAGACCGAGATAGACCGTCTGATGAGCTGCGACCTACTGATTATCGACAACCTGGGAAGCGAGTTTCGCTCGGCGTTCGGTACGTCCACGCTCATCGGGATACTCACCGTGCGGCTCGGTCGAAACCGTCCGCTGATGATATGCTCGAGCCTCGGACGAAACGAGCTGGGTCAGCGCTACTCCGAACAGGTGGAGAGCCGTCTCTTAGGCGACGAGTTCTTCGCGCTGCCGCTCTACGGCGACGACCTGAGGCGCGTCGACAGATAATTTCGCAAAACAAATCATACTATGGAGGGGACTTGTATGAGCATTAGTGTTGCGATAATAGGGCTTGGCAGCCGCGGTCTTCAGACCTACGCGCCCTGCCAAAACGACTTTCCGGACAAACTGAAGATAGTCGCGGTCGCGGACATCATACCCGAGAAGGTGGATATTGCGCGCCGCCGCTATGGCATTGCCGACGAGATGTGCTTCGGCTCGGGCGAGGAGCTTCTCGCGCGTCCGAAACTCGCCGACGCGGCGTTCATCTGCACGATGGACGGTCAGCACTACGCACACGCCAAAGCCGCGCTGGAGAAGGGCTACGACCTGCTGCTCGAGAAGCCGATATCCCCCGACGCGGACGAGTGCCGCGAGCTTTTCGAGATAGCCGGGAAGCTCGGGCGAAAGGTGTGCGTCTGCCACGTCCTGCGTTACACTCCGTTTTATAACGAGCTGAAGCGGCTGCTTGACGAGGGCGCGGTCGGCGAGGTGACGTCGGTGCAGCACATCGAAAACGTGGTCTACTGGCACCAGGCGCACAGCTTTGTTCGCGGAAACTGGCGAAATTCGACCGAGACAAGCCCGATGATACTGCAAAAGTGCTGCCACGACATGGATCTGCTCGTCTGGCTGCTCGGACGGCGCGCGGTCAAAGTCCAGAGCTTCGGCGGGCTGTACGAGTTCCGACCCGAGCGCGCGCCTAAGGGTTCAGCCGAGCGGTGCGTCGACTGCGCGGTGCGGGCGGACTGTCCGTTCGACGCGGAGAAGATATATCTGACGAACGACGCGACCGGCTTTCTCAAGGGGCACAAGGCTTGGCCCTGCGACGTGCTCTCCCCCGAGCCGACCGAGCAGAAGCTGCGCGACGCGATAGCGAACGGTCCTTACGGGCGCTGCGTCTGGCACTGCGACAACGATGTGGTCGATCACCAGGTGGTGAACATCGAGTTCGAGGGCGGCGTGACCGCGCAGCTGACAATGTGCGCATTCACCAAGCGCGGCGGTCGGGACACGGTGATCCTCGGAACGAAGGGTCAGATAATAGCGAACCTGTCCGAGGAGATGATACACGTCCTGCCGTTCGGCGGCGACAACTACGACATTGACATAACCAAGCTGGCAAGCGGTTTCGGAGGTCATGCGGGCGGGGACACCCGTCTTGTGGAGGAGTTCATCGACATTGTCGGCGGAGGCGAGCCGGGCATACGAACCACAACGCTTGCCGACTCGACCGAGAGCCACTACATAGCGTTCGCAGCCGAGCGCTCGCGAGTGGAGGGCGGCCGTACGGTGGAGATGAGCGAGTACCGATAAATTTTGAATATAGAGAGGAGAAGGTGCAGTTGAAGATGCGCAGGCGCAGTTGGTCGGATTTTTTGATGCTCACCGTTGCGGGCATTGTCAACGCTTTCGGCGTGACCTTCTTTCTCTATCCGGTAAATCTCTACGACTCGGGAATATCGGGCACGTCGATGCTGCTCGCCCAGCTGACGCCCGACTGGCTGCCGCTCAGCTTCTTCCTCGTGCTTTTAAACCTTCCGCTGTTTCTCTACGGCTACCGCAGGATGGGGCGCTCATTCACTCTGCGGTCGGTCTACGCCGTCGCGGTATACTCGCTCGCGGCGTGGCTGATAACCGACGTGCTTCCGGTGGACGTGTCGATAGCGTCGCCGCTCGCGAAGCAGGATCTGCTGCTCTGCGCGATATTCGGCGGGCTGATAAGCGGCATAGGCAGCGGGCTTACGATACGCTTCGGCGGCGCGATAGACGGCATTGAGATACTGTCGGTGCTGTTCGCGAAGAAGCTGAACATGTCGGTGGGCATGTTTGTCATGGCGTTCAACGTGGTGCTGTACATCGTCGCGGGACTGGCGCTTGAGAGCTGGATACTGCCGCTCTACTCGATAATAACCTACGCCGCGGCGGTCAAGACGGTGGATTTCATCGCCGAGGGCTTGGACAAGGCGAAGTCGGCGATGATAATAACCGAGAAACCGAATCGGATATGCGAGGCGCTGAGCGACGAATTCGGGTGGAGCGGCATAACGCTGCTCGACGCGTCCGGCTATCACTCGGGGCGGAAAAAGACGCTCATCTACTTCGTGATAAACCGCTTTCAGATAAGCAAGCTCAGGCGGGTGGTGCGGGACTCCGACCCGTCGGCGTATGTGACGATAACCGAGGTGAGCGACGTTTTGGGCAAAGACGGTTGACAAACGCTCATCTGTTGTGGTAAAATAATCGTTGCCATTCGGAGGTGTCGCCTAGCTTGGTCGAGGGCGCACGATTGGAAATCGTGTAGGGGTCAAAAGCTCCTCGAGAGTTCGAATCTCTCCACCTCCGCCAAAATAAAAGTCCTTGTAATCTGGTGATTACAAGGACTTTTATTTTGCAACGGGAGATAAACGCGAAAGAAACCCCTGATGGGTTTCTTTCACACTTTTTTCCTTTCCGAATTACTTCGGCTCACTTCGCCACCCGGTCGTAGAGCCGCATTATCGTGACTATCGCCTGCTCGCGGGTGTAACTGCCCTTCGGCGCGAACATACCGTCGCCCATGCCCTTCATTATCCCCGCGGCGGTGACCTGTCCGACCGCGTCGGTCGCCCAGGACGCTATCGCCGCGCTGTCGGCGTAGTTTGCCTCACCGTCGGGAAGTTTCTCGCCGCCGCCGACATAGCGTCCGCCGTAGAGCACCAGGCGGGAGAGGATGGTCGCCGCCTGCTCGCGGGTGAGCGGACGGTCGGGGTCGAACACGCCCTCGCCGTAGCCGTTTACGACCTCCACCATCGACATCGCCGAGACATATGGATCGTCGGTGTCGGCAAAGTTCGTATCTCCGTAGCCGTAGTAGGGATAGTTCCCGTAGACCGCGCCCCAGTAGAAATATGCGAGCTTGCAGAACTCGGCGCGGGTTATCGGCTGTTTGTAGTCTCCGCGCAGGTCGGGCGTGAGTATTCCAAGCTCAATGGCGCGGTAGACATCGTCTATCGCCCAGGACGCGGGCATTCCGCCGGAGGTCGTCTCCTCGTCCGAGCCGTAGGTTATGTCGGTGCCGTCGGGGTTTTGTATGTTGCCGAGGATGGGCAGCGCCTCGGTGTAGGTGTGTTCCGCGTCGTTGTATTCGTAGCGTATCGAAAACTCGACGCTCATGCCCTCTATCCTTCCGCCGACCTGCTCGGGGGTGAGGATGAACTCGGCGTTCTGTCCCGATTTCAGCGCTGTCCACTCGTTCTCGGCTTCGTTTTCGATCTTGTTCTCGGTCTTTGCGGCAAGGCTCACCGGAACGCCGCGGCGCTCGCAGTTCTCCACGCCGACGCCGGTCGCGACAATTCTTCCGCTGACCTCTATCGGGACGATTCCGGTGTTCGCGACGGTGAGCGTCTTTGCGTGCTCGGCGGTCCTGTCTATCGTGATGTCGCCGAAGTCGACCGTCGGCTCGCTCATCCGCCAGGACACCTCGCCGTAGCCTACCGGCGTCGGATGCTTCCACTCGCCGTCCCTGCCGTCCACCACGTTGTAGGTGACGGTGTACTGAAGCCCGCTGTTTCGATGACCGCCGATATATCCGGTGAAGTATCCGGGTCCGTATATCTTGCCGTAGCTGCGCTTGGGGTAGACCTCGAGCGAGATGTCCACCGTGGTGCTCTCGCCCGGCGCGACGCTCGTCTTTCCCGGCTGCTGATAGTGGTGCAGCGGCGCGGGCGAGCCTTCGATAGCCGCGAAGTCGTAGGTGTCGTTTATGAAGGTTATCGGCATATTTCCGACGTTCGTGAGCCGTATGCTCGCCGTCTTTTTGATAGCCTCTCTGCCGTCCACCGCGATGTCGCCGAGGTCGAGTTCGAGCGTGTCCACCGTGTAGGCGTACCACTCCTTGGCGTCCTTCGCGGCGTACAGCTTGTCCCCCTGGTTGTAGTAGAGGTGCTTCTCGTCCACCTCGCCGACCGATTCGGGCAGGACGAATGTGCCGAGTATCTTCTCCCCGCCCTTGTATGTCTTCGCCGAAGCGGTGGCGGGCAGAAGCCCGACGGTCAGTGTGAGCGCGAGCAGGAGGGACAGAACCTTCTTTTTCATATCGCTTTGCTCCTTATGTTATGCTTGTTCTCCGCGCGGGAAAACTGTCGATCTCTGTCCTTCTGATTATAGCATAACACATCTGTCCGCGCAAGTGGGGACGGCTTCAGTCCACCGACGCGACGCCGTTTTCGATGCGGATGACCACATCGGCGCGCTCGGCGACCGAGCGGTCGTGGGTTACGAGGATGAGCGTCTTGTTCATGTCGGTGACTATCTTGCGAAAGAGGTCGAGCACCTGGCTCGCGTTCTGCGGGTCGAGGTTTCCGGTCGGCTCGTCCGCAAGCAGCAGGCTCGGGTGCATTATCAGCGCTCGCGCGATGGCGGCACGCTGCTGTTCTCCGCCGCTCAGCTGGTAGGGGTACTTCTCCAGCTTATCCGATATGCCGAGCGCCTCGGCTATCTCCGCGAGGTAGCTGTCGTCCCGCTCGGCGCCGTCGAAGTCGAGCGGCATGAGTATGTTCTCCTCCACCGTGAACTCGGGCAGGAGGTTGTACGACTGGAACACAAATCCGATATGGCTGCGGCGGTAGGCTGTGCGACCGCGTGCGGACAGCTTGTAGATATCCTCGCCGTCGATGATAACGGTGCCCGCCGTCGGCTTGTCGATTCCCCCGAGAAGCTGGAGAAGCGTCGACTTGCCGCTGCCGCTGTGTCCGATTATCGCGTAGAACTTCCCTCTCTCGAACTGAAAATCGAGCGGTTTGAGCGCCTCGACGTTCAGCATGACGTTCGCGTTTGCGTAGGTCTTTGTAAGTCCTCTCGTCTCAACAGAAAAGTCCATCTTCTCTCCTCCTTAGCTTCTTATGTTATCGAGCGGTGTGCGGCGGCATACGCGCAGAGCCGCCTTGAAGTAGGCGCCGACGCAGAGCACGGTCGTAAGCAGCACCAGCGCGAGGTGCAGCGCCCACGGATAGCCGAACAGCACGACGCCGGTGAAGTAGTCGAAGCTGAACGCGCCGCCGCCCTGCACCAGCGCTATCACCACCGCGACCGCCGCGACGAGCAGATTCGCGGCGACCTCGGCGATAACTCCGACCATCAGCGCATAGAGCGCGTAGCAGGCGATCTGTTTGCCGCGCGGCGCTCCCACCGCGTGCAGCACGCCGATGTGGTGGCTCTCGCCGTCCACCGCCGAGCTCGCGATGTTGATGTAGATGGCGTAGACTATCGTGCCTATCATCACGCAGAGCGCGGCTATCATTATCATGCCGTTCGTCGCCTCGGCGTAGCGCTTGGTGTTCGACGGATGGTGATTGAGTATCTTCGCTCCTATCGAGCGCGCGCCGCGGAAGGCGGTCACGTCGCCGTCGGTGTCCGAGCCGGCTGCATATCCGTATATCTCGGTGCGTCCGTACGACTCGCCCGAAAGTCCCATCGTAAACGACTCGTATGTCGAGACCTCCTCCGCGCTCATCTTCCTGCCGGACAGCGGGTAGAGCGCGCGCATGAGCTGCTCGCCGCCTATCGCTGTGACCGCGTCGGTGCGCGCCGAGAAGGGATAGAGGTCGGTGGAGTATATCACCGCGCAGACCCGCACCGTCTTCTCGTATGTCTGCAGATAAACGCCCTCGCCCGAGCGTGCGGGCTGCTCGCTGACGAATGTCAGTTCGTCGCCGACCGCAAATCCGCCCTGACGCGGCTGATAGAAGTACGCGTCCTGCGGCGACGCGGAGAGGTTCAGCTTGTCGTCCACTCGCGGGAGCACGAGGATGCACGCGCTGCCGTTCGCGATCGCCGACACGTCGATGCTGCCCGCGGCTATCGACGGCGACAGCTTCGCTATCGTGTCCTCGCTTTCGAAGTCCATGCCGTAGATGTCGGTGACAAGCGCGGTGCGGTCGAATATCGTCTTTACCGCGCCGACAAGTTCCTCGTCCTCCTCGTCGTCTCCGCCGCCGCTCTTTTCCACGAGGTCGGCTATGACCGGGTCGGTCTTTGCGTGGTCGTCGAGCACTATGCCCACGTCGCGCGCGACCGGATAGATGAGCAGGTCGCTTATGCTGCCCATTTGCGTTTAACCCGCCCCCCGCCCCACGGCAAATAGGTTAGCAAAA
>CAMNWZ010000077.1 GCA_946566645.1 uncultured Clostridia bacterium | reverse complement strand
GAGGGCGAAGCGCCTCAAGGTCTTACGAGAGCGCGAGACGCGCAGTCTCGCGACCCTTGCAGGGTTGGGATGCAATCCCACGGTCTTGGGGTGTGGGGCGCGCAGCTCCACAATAAAAAAGGTGGGGCATCCCTGTTGGAACACCCCACTATGCTAAAACTGTAAGCAGACAGTTTAGCGCTTAGAGAACTGCGGAGCACGACGGGCTGCCTTGAGTCCGTACTTCTTGCGCTCCTTCATACGCGGATCGCGCGTGAGGAAGCCCGCCTGCTTGAGCGTCTGGCGATACTCCTCGTTCAGCTTGAGCAGCGCGCGGCTGATTCCGTGACGGATGGCGCCCGCCTGACCGGTGAAGCCGCCGCCCTGGACGGTGCACTCGACGTCCACCTTGCCGAGCAGGTCGGTCGAGACCAGCGGCTGACGGACGATGATCTTCATGGTGTCCAGACCGAAGTACTGGTCTATGTCGCGGCCGTTTATCGTTATCTTGCCGGTGCCGCCCTCGTAGACGTGGACGCGCGCGACCGAGCTCTTACGGCGGCCGGTGCCGTAGTGATAGGGCTTCTTAGGAGTATACATCAGTTATTGCCTCCTTCATAGGGTACCGGCTTCTGTGCCGCGTGCTTGTGCTCCGCGCCGGCGTAGATATGGACACGGTTAAACGCCTTGGCGCCGAGGGTGTTGTGCGGGAGCATTCCCTTGACGGCTATCTCCATCGCGCGCTCGGGGTGGGTCTCCATCAGGCGATCGTAGTGAGTCTCCTTGATGCCGCCGACCCATCCGGTGTGATGGTAGTGGATCTTCTTCTGGAGCTTGTTTCCGGTGAGAACGGCGTCCTTCGCGTTGATAATGATGACGAAGTCGCCGCAGTCAACGTGCGGGGTGAAATCGGGGCGATGCTTGCCGCGAAGTATCGAGGCTGCCAGCGCCGCCGTGCGTCCGAGCGGCTTGCCCGCCGCGTCGATGACATACCAGCTGCGCTGATAGGTCTCGCTCTTTGCCATAAAGGTGGACATTTCTTATCCTCCGTTCTAAATGTGTGGTTCCCATGCGTGCGCTGCATATCCAACGGTCAGTAAAAAGTCGGTGCGCACGCGGGTTGCAATCGGCGACGGTTTGCGGTAAAATAATTCGTGAGGGTAACGGGTCCGCACTGAACTTTTTCGCCCCGTGTCGGTGCAGAATTAGTTATACCACAGAATTTTCGGCATGTCAAGCGATTTTTTGCCAAAATTAAGAGAAAAAATCAAAGCTCGCTTTTTCGCCGTTTTACTCGCTTATGCTCGCTCATGCTCGTGTACGAAATCTTTTTTTGGAGGTCTTCCGATGATACAGAAGCTGCTCAGCATCACGCGCAAGGCGGTGGACGAATACAAGCTGATAGAGGAGGGCGACCGCATCGCCGTCGGAGTGAGCGGCGGCAAGGACTCGCTCTGCGTGCTGACCGCGCTCGCGGCGCTGCGGCGGTTCTATCCGGCGAGCTACGACGTGCAGGCGGTGACGATAGACATGGGATTTGGGCTGGACTTCCGTCCGGTGGCGGCGTACTGCGACGAGCTGGGCGTGCCGCTTCAGATAGTGCCGACGCAGATAAAGGAGGTCGTGTTCGACATACGCAAGGAGGAGAACCCCTGCTCGCTGTGTGCGAAGCTCCGCCGCGGCGCGGTGAACAACGCTGCGCTCGACCTCGGCTGCAACAAGGTGGCGTACGGTCATCACCTCGACGACGCGGTGGAGACGTTTTTGATGTGCCTGTTCTACGAGGGACGGCTCGGCTGCTTCTCACCGAAAACCTTCCTCGACCGCAGCGGCGTGACGGTGATACGCCCGATGATATATGTCGACGAGTGGTTCTGCGAGAAATTCGCGCGTGAGCAGCGGCTGCCGGTGGTGGACAAGAAGTGCCCCGCCGACGGCAACACCAAGCGGGAGGAGACAAAGCAGCTGGTCGAGCTGCTGCGCGGAAAGTTCCCCGATTTGAAGGACAGAATATTGGGAGCTATGCAACGCGGATTGAAAGACTGGAAGATTGAAGGAGAAAGCGTACAATGAGATTTTTTACACGAACCGATAACCGGTCGAAATCGCGCGGCGATTTCTCCCACGCGCAAAGCGCGTCGCCGCTCGATTTCATCGTCGCGGGATTGGGCAACCCGGGCAGCGACTACGAGCGGACGCGCCACAACGCCGGTTTTATGGCGCTGGACGCGCTCGCGAAGTTCTGCGGGTCGGATGTAACCCAGAAGCGTTTTCAGGCGCTGACGGCGCGCGTAACGCTCGACGGCGCGCGTCTGCTGCTGATGAAGCCGCAGACCTTTATGAACCTGAGCGGAAACGCGGTCGGCGCGGCTGCGAGCTTCTTCAAGGTGCCTCCCGAGCGGATAATCGTGCTCTGCGACGACATATCGCTGCCGCTCGGCAAGATCCGGGTGCGCGGCGACGGCTCGGCGGGCGGTCACAACGGGCTGAAGTCGATAATCGCGCAGCTTGGAAGCGAAAGCTTTCCACGTGTGAAGATAGGAATAGGCGGCGCGGAGAACCACGACGACAAGCTGGTGAACTGGGTGATAGGACGGTTCTCGGCGGGGGAGTACAAGGTGGTGCAGGCTGCCGCCGAGGGTGCGAGCGACGCGGTGCGAATTATCATTAAAGATGGCTTTGAGAAAGCCGCAAATCTGTTTAACGGGAAAAGTTTTTCGTAAGACCTTGGGGACAACGTCCCCAAACCCCTAAGGTCGCGGAGCTGCGCGCCCCGCACCCGCGGCAACATTTTTTCTCTCCCGGAGAGAAAAAAGGCTGCCCAAAAAAGAGACGCCAAAGGCGTTCCCCCTTTGGAATCCCCCCGAAAGGTCTCTACGCCATAGGTCGCTCAGCCGCTTAGCTATGAGTTGTCGAAAGGTTGTGGCTTGCTCGCAAGGTTCGTCGCGCTGCGAGTTGCGCGAAGGCGGCTACTCCTGTGACCGCTGTCGCTCCCTCGATGTTATCGTAGGCTTGTGCGCGAAAAAGCTAACGATAGGAGTACAATCTAGAACTCCGACCGGTTTTGCGTAGCAAAATCGCGTCCAATCCTGCATGGGCGCGAAGGAAGGAGTTCTGCGCGAACGGTACAATCCTTCGGAATGCGTTAAGATTGCCCCTTCGCGCGGTGTTCACACGTGAGACATTGAGTATGGACAGAGGTGCGCTGTATACGGACACAATAAAAGGACGGGGCGTGTGCCTCGTCCTTTTTGATGTGCGTTATTCGCCGAGTCTTGTTCTGCGCCAGTAGTTTTTCATCTTCCACGACGGGTCGTCGGTGACCTCGCGAATGAGAGTGGGGATTTGTTCCACGTGGAACATTCGCGCGGCGTCCTCGCTCGGAAACTCGACCTCGGCGTAGCAGAATCCGGTCGGTGAGCCGGGATCGACCTGCGAACACTCGAGGATGTTTCCGTCGGGCAGCGTGAATCTGCGGTAGTCCTTGACGATGAAGTCGTGGTCGACCATCGCCTTCAGCGCATCGAACCGCTCGCGGTCGAGGTTGATAACCACCTCGCGGCGGGTGAGCGTGCCCGACGATTTGACCGTGAGTTGGCAGTCGTCGCGGGTCGGTGAGAAGTAGTTGCTCGCGCGGACCTCGGGGTCGACGGACAGGTAGAAGATGTGGGACGTATGTCTGGTCAGCTCCTCAAGTCCGGTCGGAAAGCCGGTTATGAGAAACTTTCGCTCTATCTCGGTAAATTCCATGAATTAACCCGCGTACGGCGTGCCGTCAAACGCGTCCTTTGCGACGGTTGCGCTCGGGTTCTCGATGGTAACGCGGGCAAGCGCCGAGCATCCGCTGAACGCGCCCTTGCCTATCTCACCCACCGAAGCGGGGATGGTCACGCCGGTGATTCCGGTGCAGTTGGTGAACGCGGTGCGTCCGATCTCCTCGAGGGTGGTCGGCAGAGCGAGCGAACCGGTGAGGCTCTCGCAGTGCTTAAACGCGTCCTGACCTATCTTCTCAAGACCCTCGCCGAGAGTGAGCTTGCTGAGCGCTATGCACTCGCGGAAGGCGTTGCGGTCGAGCGACTTCACATTCTCGAGGGTGACCGTCTCAAGGGCGGTGCAGCCGTCGAACGAGCCGTTGCCCACCTTGCCGTTGCGCAGCGATATGGCGGTGAGGCTCTCGCACTTCTTGAAAGCGTCCTTGCCCACGTTCGCGTCACCCGCAATGGTGACGGTGGTGAGGCTGTCGCAGTCCTGGAAAGCTCCGCTGTCGATGGTGACCGAGCCCTGGATGGTGACGGTGGTAAGGTTCTTGCAGAGTTTGAACGCGTCCTCGCCTATCTCCTTTACCGAGGCGGGGATGGTGACCGAAGTTATGTCGTTGTTCTTGTAGAACACGTCGGCGTTTATTGTCTCGCAGTCGGAGGGGATGACAACGTCGCCGCCCTCGCCCGAGTACTGGAAAAGTATTCCGCCGACCACCGCGAACTCGCCGAGGCTGGAGAGCCAGGGTGTGCCGACAAGCGCGGTCGGGTCGATGTTGTGCACATCCTCGAGCCCGATTATCTCCTCGACGCCGGTGCCCTTGAAGGCTGCCGGTCCGATTGCGGTGACGCCGTCGGGGATGGTGACCGACGTGCTATCGCCCTGGTAAGCGAGCAGCGTACCGTCGCGGACGACGAAGCCTCCGTTGTTCTCGAGGAAGGGAGTGCCGGCAAACGACTGCTTGCCGAATCCGTTGGCGATAGTCTCGGGCAGGCTGACGTCGGCGAGCTGCTCGCATCCGTTGAAGGCGTACGAGCCGATGCCGGTTACCGTCTCGGCTATCTCGACAGAGGTGAGGTTCGCGCAGTAGGCAAACGACCAGTTGCCGATGCTCTCTATCGCGCCGCCGAGAGTGAGCGTCTCGAGACCCGAACCGTAGAACGCGCTGTCCGCGATGGTGGTGAGGCTCTCGGGGAAGGTTATCGACTTGAGGTTTGTGCAGTAGCGGAACGCACCGCGCTCGATAGTCTCGAGGTTCTCGGGGAGAGTTATCGAGGTGATGGTGTCGTTCTCGGCAAACGCGTTTTCGCCTATCACCTTGACCTTGGACGGAATGACGACGTCGCCGCCATTGCCGTTGTATCCGGTGAGCACGCCTGCGTTCTCGGCAAACTCCTGGACGGCGACCGATCCGCCGCCGCAGGACGCGAGCGATAGGACCATCGCTGCCGCGAGGACTATTGCTGCAAGTCGTTTGAGATTATTTTTCATTTAGAATCCATCCTTTCAGAAGGGACAAAAAAGTGCACCTTAGAAGATTATCTTATATTGTACCACTCGAGATGTGTGTTTGTCAACTTGGACATATCAACAAAATGCAAGCTGAAAAAAGAAAAATTTCACGCACATTACTAAAGAGCATACAGCATATCTTTTTTAGTAGTAAATAGAAGTCATAGAGGCTGTGGGAATGGGGGAGAAAGGGCGGATGCGGTGAATGGCGCGCTTTTTGATGAAGGAGAAAGATGGGGAAAGCTGTTGGAAACGTGTGGGAAAAGGGACAGGTTATACACATGGGTGGGGAAAAGCGGGCGGCGATTTTCGCGGCGCTGAGTTGTCAACATGGGGTGTGGTGTTGAATTGAAAAATATGTGGAAAGAGGGAGCGATATATGGTAGTAATACGGAGGCGGGACATTCTGGACGCGCTCGCGCTGCTGGGCGTACTGATAGGCATAGCGGCGGTGAGCATCGCGTTTATGTTTCTCGAGGGGTGGATGATACATAAGTATATACCCGACGTGGAGCAGCTTCCGTGGTACTGGAACTACCACATGGCGCCGGCGTTCAGCCCTAGTGAGAGCGGCAGGAGCGTACTGGTCGACCTGGACGCGCTGACCCTCACGGTGTACAAGGACGGCGAGGTGGAGAAAACGTTCCCCTGTTCGGGCGGAAAGAAGTCGACACCGTCGCCGCTCGGGCAGTGGCAGACGACATACGAGGGCGACTGGGGCGAGGGTTTCGGCGGAAGCTGGATAGCGATAAACTGTCCGTGGGGAAAGTTCGGGATACACGGAACGATAGAGCCGTGGACGATAGGAAAGGTGAACGCGTCGCACGGCTGCATTAGGATGCTGAACAGCGACGTCGCCGAGCTGAAAAAGATGCTGAGCTGGGGAACGCCGGTGTACATCAAATATGACGGCATACCCTTCCGCGCGATGAAGAGCGGCATGACCGGAAGCGACGTGGTGGAGGTGCAGGAGCTGCTTTATGACCTGGGATACACAAGCTTCGAGCCGGACGGCGTGTTCGGCGTCGGAACGGAGGCGGCGGTGAAGAAGTTCCAGACCGACAATGGTATGTACGCGGATGGTGTGGTTGGTTGGGGGACAATAGAAGCGCTACGAAGCAAAACGGACTGAAATGTTCCACGTGGAACCCGCGCGAAGGGGTATCATCTACGTAAACAGCACAACTCTACCGTTCGCGCAGAACTCCTCCCTTCGCAGCCATGCAGAATTGGCTGCGATTTCGCAAGCGAAACCGGTCGGAGTTCGATTGGTTACTTAATCACCCCGCTTGCCGCGAGGATGTCGCCGAGGTAGATCGCCGCGAACTGTCCCGGCGCGGGTATACGAGTCGGCGCATCGAAAGTGAGCGTCGCGGTTGAACCGTCGCCAAACGGCGGGTCGATGACGAGCGACGCGGGATATTCGCGGGTGCTGTGGCGCAGTTTGACGGTCACGCGGTCGGGCAGCCGGTCGAAGGGGACGCTGACCTGACGCAGATCGGACAGCCGCACCTCCTGAGTATACATATCGTTTTCTTTTACCAGAGTTATACGATTGGTTGTCGGGTCGATACGCTTGACGTAGAGTCTCTCGTCGGCGGAGACGCCCAAGCCGCGGCGCATTCCGACGGTGTAGCCGAGTATCCCGCGATGTCTTCCGAGCGGGCTGCCGCCCGCGTCCACAAAGTCGCCGGGGGAGTCGGGAACGCCGCGAGCGCGCAGCCACGCCGCGTAGTCGCCGTCGGGGATGAAGCATATCTCCATGCTGTCCGGACGGTCGGCGGCGGAAATGCCACGTGACGCGGCGTAGGCGCGCACCTCCTCCTTCGAGCGAAATTCGCCGAGCGGGAAGACGCAGCGGGCGAGGATGTCGGGGGTGAGCCGGCAGAGCATATACGACTGGTCGTTTTGGGACAGGGCTTTGAGGAGTGCGGGGCGACTGTTCCACGTGGAACATTTTTCATCGGACTGCGCGAAACCGGTCGGAGTTCCGATGCGGGCATAGTGACCGGTGGCAATCTGGTCGCAGCCGAGGCGGTCGGCTATCGAGAGAAGCGCGGCGAACTTGACGGTCGGGTTACAGAGCACGCAGGGGTTCGGCGTGTGTCCCGACGCGTAGGCGCGCTCGAACGCGGGGAAGACGATGCGCTCGAGCTGCTGCGATATGTCCTCGACGACAAGGTCGATGCCGAGGTCGCGCGCCGCCTGGTAGGCAGGCTC
>CAMNWZ010000076.1 GCA_946566645.1 uncultured Clostridia bacterium | reverse complement strand
TAGGAACTTGCGGGATGCGTGAAGACCTCCCTTCGCGCGGTGTTCACACGTGGAACATTTATGCGTCACCCGCTATCTCCGCGGCGTCCTCCTCGGTTACCATCTCCAGCTCGACATACCTCTTGAGCTGCTCGCGGGTGAGCCAACCCTTCTCCCATCGAAACTTGAGCTTCTCCTTCATCGCTTGTCCTCCTCCAGCTTCGCCCTAAGCTCGATAAGCTCGAGTTCCAGCTCGCATATCATCTGTCCCAGCGACTTCGTGTCCGCGTCACGGCGCAGCAGCGCGTCGCCCAGCGGGCTTATCTGCTGCCTTATCATAACTCCCATGTCAATCCTCCTCCTCGGTGCTGCGCAGAGTGGCTGCCACAATGCGCGAGATAACGCCGCCCTTTGCCGAGCCGTAGTGGATGTCCAGCTTGAACTTCTGCGTCGGCGCGGTCAGCCCGACGACATACCGCGACAGATACTTGCCACTCGCGACCTCAACATGCTGATACTTCGGGTCGGCGGTCACCGGATAGGAGGTTCCGTCCTCGTCTATCGCGGTCGCCAGGAACACCTGGTCGTCGGCGCTCGAGTAGACATATATCACCGCCTGCGCCGCGGGAGAGCCGAAGTCGAGCAGCTTGGTCACTATCTTGGGCAGCGACCCGTCGTCGTAGTTCCAGGACACGCCTATGTGCGGCACATACGACGAGGGGGTCAGCGTGTTTGTCGAGCTGTTGTACGTGTAGTAGGTCATCGAGTAGCTCGGCGGAAGCCCGATAGCCTCGTTCTGCGCCGGATTGGACGAGCAGTAGTACTGATTGCCGGTGCCGGTGACATAGCAGTACAGCCCTGGTTCGAGGTGGATGCCCTCGCTCAGCGTGTTCGAGTACCCCGCTATCGGTATCGACGTGTTGTTGTGCGAGTGTATCAGCTCGCCCACCGTTATGCTGCCGTCGTCGTTCCGCGTGGCGTGGTAGAGCGACTGTGAGAAGGCGTACATCTTCTCCGCCCATACCACGCTGAAAAGAAGCCCGACGAGCGTCGCCGGCTTGTCCAGCTCGAACACCATCGCGAAGTTGCCGCTGTGCTCGCTCGACGACCCCACCGTGTACGGACGCACGCCGTTCTTCGGCAGAAACGCTATCGTACCCGCTCCGCTCGATATCATGCGGTTGGTCGCGCCGAGCGTCATGTCTATGTCGCTCAGGTCGACGAATCGCTCCACCCATACGCCGGTGGCGGTCGGCTCGAGCTTGGATATGTTTACGCCGTCGTTTTCCATCAACAGAGCGTTATAACTGTCCAGCATAAAACGACGAGTCTCGTCAATGTCGGCGTCCAGCTGTGCCACCTTCGCCGCCATCTCGCCGCGAAGCGTCGTCTTTACCGACTCGGCGGTCGTGTTCACCGCGTTCTCGTTCGCGGTCACTCGGTTCTCGAGCACCGTGAACGCCGAGTCTATCGCGCTGTTGTCCGCGTTGAAATCAATGCGCCGCGGGCTGTCGGTCATCAACCACTGGTTCAGGTTGAGTCGGCTTGTCTTGTTCGTGGAACTCATAATATTCCTCCCTATTCGATTATCAGCTCGATCTCCTGCCAGGAGTAACCCGAGCTCTCAAGCGCGCTCCAGGTGCGGAATCGCCGCTCGAATATCTTCCATGTGATGTAGTTGTAGACATATTCTATCAGTATGTGGCAGGGCAGCATCCGCTCGATTATCGCCTGTATCCGGTCAAATTCATCCGGCACGCCCGCCACCCCGGGGAAGGACACCTCGATTTTGCCCGGCGAGGTGGCCTCGCGCACGCTTACCTCAATGCCGCAGGTCGTCAGCAGACGACGCACATCCGCGAGACTTGTCCCCCGAGTGCCCAACAGCGCCGTCACGGCGTTTCGCCGCGCCTCGAGATCCCCGGGCGGATGCAGGTCGAGCAGATCCTCGTACATGGATATCCCGTCCTCGCCGGCGGTCAGCGGCGACAGCTCGTCCGCCAGCTTCTCCAACGCGCCCTCGAAGTCATCTATCGCGCACGCGGCGGCGCACAGCTCGGAGGCGCCTATGCCGCTGCCCTCAAAGTTGTACAGCCGCAGCGGCTCGAGCAGCGACTTCATCCGCTCAAACGACTTATACGCCATCCCTATACCTCCTCGAACGTAAAGTCGGAGCCGCTGAGCATCGTGAGTTTATTCCATACCGCCGACAAGGAGGGGATGTAGGACGTCTTGGGCACTGCGCCGACCACGCCCTCCACCGAGTTTATCGCGAGCAGGATGTCGCCGAAGTTTATCGCCTCGCCCAGCGTGTGCCCGCCGAACAGCGGCTTCAGCTTCTCGATTGCGGCTGCCGTGATAGCCGATTGATCCGCGCCCGCCTTGACCTGTATCTTAAAGGACGGCGTGTAGTAACGAGTATTCGGACTGAACACATATACTTTCACGCATATCTCGCGCTCGGCGCTAAGCAGCGTGAGCACCGCCTGGTGCACGCTGTTTGCCACCGAACCGTCCTTGCCCGCAATACATACGGCGACCGATCCGACACCATACGCCTGCGGCAGCACCGTCGCCTTCACAACGCCGTCCACCGACATCGCCAGCCGCTGATAGTACGCCGCGTTTGCCGTGCCGCTCGTCATGCGGTAGTCCTCCACCAGCCGCTTCCGCAGCGACTCGTCGCCCTCGCCCTCTCGACCGCCGGCAAACGCCTCGACGTTGCGGCAGGCGATTACCCCGATCGGCGGCTCAGCCATGACGCATATCTCCCCGGCGGCGACATTCCCCGCAGCCCCCGGCAGCAGCGCCTCAGCCGCCGCGTCGCCGTATTCGCTGCCCGACGGTATCGTTATCTCCTCGGTCGTCTCGAATCGGCTCAGGTCGGTGCTCATCACCGTCGTCCCCGCGGGGATCGTCACGTCCGCCGCGCCGTCGGTGAAGAATCGCACGCTTCCGCTCGCCGCCGCGCCCTCGGTGCGCTTCAGCCCTCGCAGCTCGGCAAATTCGTCCAGCCGCTCGCCGTCTGCCGTCTGCGGAAAGCTCTGACGCCATATCCACATCGCCTCCGCGCCTAGCGCCTCAAGCTCGCTCGCAAGCACGCGCAGCCTCATCGCCGGCTCGCTGTGCTCTCCCATCGCGCGCCCCGATTTCTCACGCAGCTCATCCATCATCTCAGCGAAATATTCGCTCTGTGTCTTAAATTCCAAACCTTCATCCCTCCTGCCTCATCATACCGTCACGGTCAGCACACGGCTGTCGCCGTCTATCTCGACGGTCACGCTCACCTGCACCGAGCCGGCGCCCGTCTCCACTACGCTCACTCCGCGCACCTCAACGCCCTCCGGCTCGAGAGCCTCGCTCGCGTACCTCATCGCAGCCGACTCGCGCCCGCGACGGTCCTCCCGCCCGATGGTCCACAGCTTCGACCCGAACTCCGGCTCGAGCATACACCCGCCGCGCCGCGCCTTCAGCCTGTCCAGACACCTTCGCAGCAGCGCGTCCCGCTCGTCGTCGCTCACCTTGACGCCTCCCGCGCCGTCGTACACATAGTCGCCGTCCACCAAATATCCGTCCAAATCTTCACCTCCGAATGTTCCGCGTTCCACGCCGTCACGCCTCGGTTGGACGCATTACGGACGATTAGTGTCTGCCGAAAATCCCGCTCCCGAGCAAGCGGGGCTTGCTCTCCGCGGTCGTAATTCGGCTGGACACTAATCCTCCTATGCGTCTACCTGCGGCAGCCGTATCTCCTGCGCTCCAAAGCGCATCACAACTTTGTCCGCCGCGAGCACCACCGCGCCGCTCCCGAACTCGAGCACTATCCCGCTCTCGCCCAGACGCAGCACCGCGCCGCCCGCCTTCAGCTCTATCGACTTCGCCGCCGCGCCGCGCACGCACCCGACCACCGCGGTTCCGCCGTCAAACTCCGCCACCGCGCACTCCGCGCCGTTTTTGGGTATAGCCGTCACCCCCGCAGGAGCGAGCAGCAGAGCGTCGCGCAGCTCGCCGTCCGCGTCCACCGCCGGGCTTTCTCCCTCTATCGTGACCTTGCCGCGCCGCAGAAAAACATCCTTTTCCGCCGAACTCAACTTTTCGGAAATCCACATAAACTTCACCTGTTTTTACACAAAATCGCACAAACTTCGCGCTATTCCGCAAATCCTTCAACGACGCACCGAACGCCGTCCTCGCCGAATATCGTCCGCACGCTGTCCACTCGGCAGTGTTCGGGCAGTCCGTCGACCGAGCACTCCACCTCGTCGCCCGGCTCGCACGCAAACCCTCCGGCCAGCTCGACCGAGAACCTGTCAAACCCGCGCCGTGACTGCTCGAGCGTCCACCTCGCCTCCGGGATCCTCGACTCGAGCGCGCCCTTTGACGCCGCTATCACCGCGCGACCGCTCACCCCGCGAGCCTTCAGCTCGTCCGACTTCACTACCGTCTGACGTCCGGTCGTGCGCTCGCGGATGAGCACCTCGCTCACCGCGCCGTCCCTCACTGTCCTGCGCTCGGCGGAAAATATCGCGCTCGCCGCGTCCAGTTTGAGCTTGCCCGAACCCTTGCGCCGCAGCAGGAGCACGCCATCCGCGCTGAACCCCGGAGCTATCATCCCCGCGGCGCCCGCCCAGTCGCAGAGCGCCTTCCAGCTCGATACGCCGCTCGTTATCACGAACCTGCGCAGGCTGCTCAGCGCCCCGACCTCAGCCTCCGCCAATATTCCGCACTCGTCCACCAGCCGCTTCTTGATGTCCGCCCAGCCCGCGACCGCAAACTCGCGCCCGCTCTGCTCCACTCGCATCATCACCGCGGCAAGCCCGCGACCCGCGACCTCCAGCACCCTACCGTGCGCGCCCACCTGAACGCTCACCTCGTCCGCCACTCCGGTGAACACCAACTGACCGTCGGCGTATATCCGCACCCGCTCGCAGTTTCGCGCCGCGTCGGCAGCCCCCGCCGACCAGAGCAGCTTTGCCTCAAACGCGTCCACCGGCGTGCCGATAGTCCGCGTCAGGTCGAGCGCGAACACGTCCATGCTCTCCTGCCCGTCGAATCCAATGGTTATCATCATCCCACCCCTCCTCTCTAAACTGCAAAATGTTCCACGTTTCTCAGTTAATCACAACTACCTGCCCGATCCGCAGCAGATTCGGCTGCCTCACCTTCGGGTTCTTCTTTATCAGCTCGGCTGCTGTCGTCGAGTGCTGCGCCGCTATCGTCGTCATCGTCTCGCCCGCGCGCACCGTGTGCGTTGCCGGATTTAACGCCGAAGCGTTCGCCCCGCCCGACGCCGTCCCCGCGCCCTTCGAGTACACCCCCGGCGCGTGCCGCTCGGTGTCCTCCCAAAACTCGAACCTGTACGCCACATAGTCGCTGCGCGGCTGCTGCGTCAGCTCCAGCTTCACAAAGTGCGCCTTCGACGGCTGCCAGACCGGATGTATCAGCATCCCCGCACCCGGCGAATAGAACACGTTCGCCAGCTTGCGGAACTCGTCGTACGCGCCCTCGCCCACAAATTCGCCCTCGCCGCTCATCACGCGCCACGCAAGCCCCAGATCCTGCATGTAGTAGTGGGCAAACGGCACCTTCCTCGCGTCCACCTCGCGCCGATACTCGATAGCGTACGTCCTCGGGTTGTGCGGCCAGGTGTAGTCCTTGAACCTCATCGCCGTAAGCAATCTCTCACCCCCGCGTGCGCCCCAATTTTTTACGAGACGTCGGTTATACGGCGCACGCTGAACCGACTCCCTTGCAGATTGCCATCTGCATTTTGCTGCGCAAAACCGGTCGCGGTTGCCCGGCTTCTACGCGCTCTAACGCGAAATGTTCCACGTGGAACATTTTCTACAAACCGCGCCCGCTTAATAACGCCGCGCGTCCCTCTCTATCGCCCGCGAGACAGCCCTCAAGTCGATGCCGACGCTCACGTCAGATTTGCGAAATTCCGCGATTTTACCCCGACTTTCCGCAAAATTGCTGTCACTTTCCGCAATTTCTCGCAAACCAGCCGCCGAGCGACTGCCTCGAGCGCCGTGTCGTTCCCGCGCCCCTGTGCCGTCCTCCGTCCAACGTCTGTTCCGCGCGCTACCTGTCGGTTCAACCTCCGCCTCCCGCCAAACTCTCTCTCGCGCCCTCGGGACTTCATCCTCATGCCATTTCCGCTCCACGCGCACGCCGACCTGCTCCGCATCATCCGCTGTCTCCCGTTCGCGCACATCTGTCTCTACCGATTGTTCCACGTGGAACATCCGCGCAGCGGGGGAATCATAGCGCAATCCGATAGCCTCTACCGTCTGCGCTGAACTCCTCCCTTCGCGGGCGTTCGGAATTGCCCGCGATTCCCGCGCGAAGCGCGTGGGAGAAGGCGTTTCGCCTTCGACCGTGGCGGAGTTCCGGTCTCTGCTCCTATCCAAGTCGACCGCCTCGTCCGCTTTCCACCCGACAGCGCGCCGAACACGCTCAACCGCGCGCCCAAGCAATCCCGCACGCTTCCCGCGCTCGTCAGCCGACGCGTCGCCTGCACCCTCGGGGGTTTCGTCTTTCCGCTTCGACGTCCTGCCTATCGCGTGTGCCCGCAGGACATCGCGCCCGACCGCTCTGTCCGCGCCCTTTTCGCGCCCGGCGTCCCCGCGCTCTCCCATCAGCTCGAGGAACCGCTCGGGCGAAAACTTCTCTTCGTCCATATCTCTCATCTCCTTCCCAAGACATGAGGGCTGCTCGCCCCCAACCCTTTCCCCTTACACATACAAACCTACGACGGTAGAGCGTTAGCGACAGCGGTCACGGAACCGGCGCCTTCGCTCATCTGCGCCGCAAGCGACCTTGCGGTGCGTCATGCCTATTTCGTCCTGTGACTGTACCGAAGTTGCGAGGGGATTCCAAAGGGGGCGGCTTGTTCAAAGCCCCCTTTGGCGGTTTTTTCCGTCACTTTTTGGGCGTCCAAAAAGTGACCCGGGGTTCAGGGGCGGAGCGCCCGAGGTCTTAGCAGGGTGTGGGGCGCAGCCCCACCGTCTTATCTCTTCTCTTCAGACCTAGCCGCCGCGACGACGGTGACCTTCTCCATCACCATGTCGCCGAGCGCGGCGTCCTCCTGGATGTCGCTCCAGCGGCAGCCGGTGTAATATATCTTCCTGTCCGGCTTGACAATGACCAGCGAGAAGTTGTCCATGTCGTAGAAGGTAATGCCGTCCTTTATCGCGCTGTCGGTCACATACAGACGCTCAAGCTCGACGGTGTGCGTCGGCTGACCCACCGAAGTCGCCACCGGCTGATCCTCGCCGAACGCCTCCACATGGGTGCTCTTCTTCTGCGAGCGGGAGGCGTAGCTCTGAACCACCGCCACGCGCTTGCCGTCAAGCTCGATATATATGTCCGAACTGGTCGGAAATCCGTTCATAAAACCTCTCCTTCCTCTTTATCAGACCAAGATGTGCGCCGCGACCACGATGCGGTCCAGCCCATGCGCCACAGCGAACTCGAACTCCACGTCGCAGCGGGTCGGGTCGC
>CAMNWZ010000075.1 GCA_946566645.1 uncultured Clostridia bacterium | reverse complement strand
CAACCTAATTTAAGGAGGCAATCCATCATGGCAAGCGAAAAGGTAACTGCTATTATTGAGGAGATCAAGGGTCTGAGCGTTCTCGAGCTGTCGGACATGGTCCACGAGCTTGAGGAGGCGTTCGGTGTTTCGGCTGCTGCCGCGGCTGTCGCGGCTCCGGCTGCGGGCGGTGCTGCTGCGGGCGGCGCTGCTGCCGAGGAGAAGAGCGACTTCGACGTCGTTCTCGCCGATGTCGGCGGCAACAAGATCGCCGTCATCAAGGTCGTCCGTGAGCTCACCGGTCTCGGTCTGAAGGAGGCGAAGGACCTCGTCGACAACGCTCCGAAGCCGGTCAAGGAGGGTGTCGGCAAGGACGACGCCGAGGAGATGAAGAAGAAGCTGGAAGAGGCCGGCGCGAAGGTCGAGCTGAAGTAAGTTTCTTACATCTGGCAAAAGTTTTGGGGAGAGGGCAAACGCCTTCTCCCCTTTTCGTTGCGCTGTTTCGATTAGACGCCGCTCGTCCTACCCCGCGAGATACTCCTTCAGCTCGGCGACCGTGGCTTCGTCGTAAGGATAGACCGCGGTCTTTGCCGCGAGGTGGTATATACCCTCTCCGCCGTCCGCGCCGCCAAGCTTATTTATCATCACGATGTACTGCTCGCCTTCGACCACGCTGCCATCAAAGAAGGTCAGATATATCTCGTCGCCCGTGTACAAAAAGCGTCTGGTGCTCGTGTTCTTTATCACTCGGTTGACTTCGCATTCACCGCTCACTATGTAGTTCCATGTCGACTCCCTCATGTGTCCCGGAGTTACCGCAATTATAAAATCGCACTCGTCCGCTATCTCGTACATATCGGTCGAGTCGGTGTACGGAATATACAGATCATCCGTATCCCACGGGCTGTTCTCACAGAGCTTCTCTATATACTCGATATAGCTTCTTCCCGCCATGTTCGCGGGCGCCTCGGCGCGGTCGATAAAATCGCTGTCAATGGTCGTTGCGAGATTCTTTCCGAAGACATACGCGCCGAGACCATCGTCGGTTATCGGCAGAAAGTCGTCCTCGCTTATGCGATAGTAGGTGTGCTCGTTGTACACCGAGTCGCTCTTGCTCGCTATCAGCAGATACTGGTGTCCCTCGACATAGTTATATATCGTGTACTCTCCGTTCTTCCACCTATACAGATTCATGCTCGTGTATATCGTCTCCTCGCCGATGCTGCCGTTCAGCGCCTCGTCCACCTTGAACTCCATCTCAAAGACTCCGCTGTTCGGCTTGCCGACAAATCCGACATCGCGGACAAACGTCGCCTTTATGACATACTTTCCCGAAAGGCAGTCCTCAAGATTGGGCATCCTACTGTACTGTACCATCATGGGAGCGGGTCCCTCCTCTCCCTCGACCTTTCGGAAAAGCGGAGTCCCGTTCTCGTCGGTCGGGAACGGCGTAGGCGACGGTTCGACAATCGGCTCTATACTCGGTTCGACCGACACTTCAATCGACACCTCAGCGCTCGGTTCGACCGAAGGTTCAACCGATGCTTCAATCGACTGTTTCGCGGTGCATCCGAACAGCGCGGCGAATATGACGATGATGAGCGCGAGTGCTGTCCTGCGTTTCATGGTGTGCCTCCTCCCGTGTCGAATATTATCTTTGCATCTATATGCTACCACATTCGCGATATAATCGCAACTGATGTAATCGTTTTCATTAAAATATTTTTATTTCATGGTTGATGACGTTAGCGTCTGTCAGAGAAAAGCATTGTTTTCCGCGCGCGGATAGTGTATAATATAGGCTGGATAACGATAGAAAGGATGGCAAAACCATGAACGATTTCGCAATACTGGTCGACGCGGGCACCGACCTTCCCCGCGATTTCTACGAGAAATACGACGTCGACTTCATACCCATGACCTGCACGATGGACGGACGCGACTACACCGACGACGCGGGCATCTCCCTCCCCTACAAGGAGTTCTACGCCGAGATGCGCGAGGGCAAGGTGTTCAAAACTTCGATGATAAACACCGAGGTGTACGGCGAGTGGTTCCGCAAGTATCTCGACGCGGGACGCGACCTGCTCGCCATCACCCTCTCGAGCGGCATATCCAGCTCGTACAACGCGGCACGCATGACAGCCGACGAGCTTCGCGGGCAGTACCCCGACCGAAAGCTCATTGTGGTCGACGGTCTCAACGCGTCGATGGGCGGCGGTCTGGTCGCCTTCTACGCGCAGAAGCGCCGCAGTGAGGGCATGACAATCGAGGAGACCGCCGAGTGGCTCGAGCAGAACAAGAAGAACATACAGCACCTCTTTACCGTCGACGACCTGATGTTCCTGCATCGCGGCGGACGCGTCGGCAAGGGCACGGCTGTGCTCGGCACGCTAATCGGAGTGAAGCCGCTGCTCGACGTCGACCCGGAGGGACGGCTTCGCAGCTGCTCCAAAAAGCGCGGCCGCAAGGGTGCGCTCGACGGGCTGGTCAGCTGGATGGGCGAGCTTGCCGTCTCCGACAGCTTCGACTGCGTGATGGTCAGCCACGGCGACTGCGAGGAGGACGCCGACTATGTCATAAAGAAGGTCACCGAGCGGTTTAAGGTCGACCAGATCTTCAAAAACTATATCGGACCCACCATCGGAGCGCACTCCGGTCCGGGTACGGTCGCGCTGTTCTTCTACGGCAAAGAGCGCGTCTGAGTTTGGAAAGGAGCATCCCCTTTGGCACAAAATACCTCGAAAAACACGCCTAAGAAGCGCCGCGACAACACCCACGGCGAGCAAAACATAGGCATAAGCATACTGAAATGGTTCGGCGCGTCGATAGGCACGCTGCTTATGGTCATACTCGTCACCGGCGTGATGTTCGCCTGCATCTTTGTGGTGTACTGCCAGAACTATCTCGCGGACACCGCAATAGACGTGAGCGTCGAAGACCTCACGCTGAACGAGACGTCCTACATCTACTACTACGACAAGGACTCCGGGCAGTACGAAGTCCTGGACACGCTGTTCATCGAAAACCGCACATGGGTCTCGTACGAGGAGCTGCCCGAGTACGTCTTCAACGCGCTCGTCGCCATTGAGGATCACCGGTTCTGGGATCATCACGGAGTGGACTGGTACCGCACCATCGGCGCGGCGTACAACATCTTCCTCGGTGACGGCTCGACCTTCGGCGGCTCGACGATAACCCAGCAGGTGATAAAGAACACCACCGGCAAGGACGAGGTCACTGTGCGGCGCAAGCTCACCGAGATATTCAGCGCGCTCCAGTTTGACAAGAAGTACGGCAAGGAGACGACGCTCGAGGTGTACATCAACCTCGTCTACTTCGGTCAGGGATGCCACGGCATAGAGGCGGCGGCACAGACCTACTTCGGCAAGCACGCAAGCGAGCTGTCCCTCGCCGAAGCCGCAAGCATCGTGGGCATAACCAACCTGCCCACCTACTACGACCCCTATCAGAACCGCGACAACAACAAGACCCGCCAGGAGACGATACTCTACGCGATGAAGAACTACGGCTACATCAGCGACGAGGAGTATCGGGCGGCAAAGGCGGAGAAACTGGTCTTCAAGCGCGACGTGCAGTCGTCGGAGAGCGGCACCACCAACAAGAAGGTGCAGAGCTACTTCGTCGACCAGGTCATAGAGGACGTCATTGAGGATCTGATGGAACAGCGCGGTGTCAGCCGCAAAATCGCGTCAACCTATCTCTATACCGGCGGCTACAAGATATATGTCACGATGGACACCGACGTGCAGGCTGCGATAGACGAGGTGTACACCAACCCCGACTACTGGCCGGCGCTCGCCGACGCGGATGAGCTCGAGCAGCCGCCGCAGTCGGCAATAGTCGTGGTGGACAACTCGAGCGGCAAGGTGCTCGGAATGTACGGCGGTCTCGGCGAAAAGACAGGCGACCGAGTCCGAAACCGCGCCACTCAGATGACAAAGCAGCCAGGCTCGTCGATAAAGCCGCTTGCCGTCTACGCGCCCGCGCTCGAGGCGGGTCTGCTCAATCCGAGCTCGGTCATGACCGACATGCCCGCCATGCTCGACGGCGCGAAGAAGCCCTACCCGAAGAACTACGACCGCGTCTATCGCGGACAGATGACGATTATGGAGGCTGTCCAGCGCTCGAACAACACGATACCCGTCCAGCTCGTCCGCACGATGGGACCGGAGCGCTGCTTCGAGTTTGCGAAGTACAAGATGGGTCTTTCGACGCTTGTCGAGGGCGAATACCGCGGCGACTCCTACTTCTCGGACGCGCAGATAGCGTCGATGGCGCTCGGCGGTCTGACCGACGGCGTGACCGTCGAGGAGATGGCGGCAGCCTACGCCGTCTTCCCCAACGCCGGAGTGTACAACGAGCCGTACACCTACACCAAGGTCGAGGACTCGAGCGGCAACATCATACTCGAGCACAGCGACGAGGGCACGGCGGTCATATCCGAGCGCACCGCCTTCTATATGAACAACATGCTCCAGAACGTCATAACCCACGGTACCGGCGTGTACGCGCGGCTGGAGAACAGCATGCCCGCGGGCGGCAAGACCGGCACGACCGACGACGACTACGACCGCTGGTTCGTCGGCTACACCCCCTACTACTCCTGCGCGGTGTGGTACGGCTTTGACTACAACCACCAGATAAAGACGGTCAGCAACACAAGCCCCGCCGTCCCGCTGTGGAAGGCGGTCATGGACAAGCTGCACGAAAACCTTGAGAAGAAGGAGTTCTTCACCCCGGAGAACGAGGAGATCGTAAAGGTCGGCTACTGCCGCGACTCGGGGCTGCTCGCGTCCGATGCCTGCCGTGCCGACACGCGCGGAAGCCGCGTTCTGACCGGCACATTCTACGCCTCCGACGTCCCGCATGAGGTGTGCTCCGTCCACCGATTCGTCGACGTGTGCGGCGAGAGCGGACAGCTCGCCACCGACAACTGTCCCGCCGAGACGCGCACTCAGGTCGCGATGATGGACCTCGACCGCCGATTCGACGTGACCGTTACTCTTGACGACGAGCAGTACACCGTAAAGCTGCCCGGCGTGGACTACACTCAGCCGGACGAAAACGGGCTATACCGCGCCATATCCGCGCCGAATAAGGACGGCACGCCGCTCAAAAACGAGTTCTGCACGCTCCACGGCGGCGAGGATAATCCGGATGACCCGAACGACGATCCGTCGGTCACCGAGTTCCCGACCGAGCCGGACGACCCGAATGTCAGTCCCGACCCGAACGCGTCGACCGAGCCGTCAACCGAACCGAGCGACGAGCCGAGTGAGCCGCCGATAGAGGACTATCCGTCCGAAAGCCCGTCTCCCCCGCCCGAGTTCCCGACCGAGCCGGACGACGAGCCAAGCGAAGAACCTCAGCCATAACAGACAAAACGAAAGCCGACAGACAAAACGTCTGCCGGCTTTCTTGCACCCAAAAAAGGAGAATCGTCTAACTGTCTCAGCCCTTGATTATCTGCATATCGCCGCTGGTCGTATCGAAGTAGATGTTCGCCGAGCCGTCGCCGTACTGCACCTCGTGCTTTCCGAGCGAAGTCGTCGCAAAATCGCACCTGAAGTCGCCGCTTATCGTGTCATACTTCGCGGTAAAGCCGCTCTGATGCGTCGGAAGCGTCACACTGATGCTGCCCGATATCGAGTTACACCGAAGCTCGCTCATCGCCTTCTTGCTCTCTATCGCTATATCGCCGCTTGTGGACGAGCTGTCCGCCTCGCTTATGTTCGAGCTTTTCACTGTCGCCTTGCCGCTCACCGTGCTCGACTCGAACTTGCGCGCGGTCACGTTTTCGCAGTACACATCGCCGCTGGTCGACTCCGCCTCTATCTTCTCGCCGACCTCGACCTCGATGAGCTTGACATTTCCCGAAGTCGTGTCCGTCTTGACGTTCTGCCCCGCTCTCGAGTTCTCGCAGTACACGTCGCCGCTGGTCGTATTCATCTCCATCGACTCGCCCGCACGCACCTCGCTGAAGCTCACGCCTCCGGAGGTCGTGTCCGCCTCCACCATCCGCAGTGCACGGCAGCCGGTCAGCATCAGGTCGCCGCTCGTCGAATTCATCTTTATGCTGCCCTCCGAGTCGGCGCCTTCCAGGTTCACGTTTCCGCTGACGACCGACACTTCGATATTGTCGTGGCAGGTCAGCGTCTGCTTCTCCGCCACTATGTCGGTCGCGATGCCGTTCAGCTCTACGTCCTCGACAAAGGTAAATCTGTCGGGCAGGTAGATGACAAGGTCGGTCGCGGTCCGCGAGCTTACCCTCCTGCCCGCGCCCTCGCGCAGCACAAGCTTGCCGTCGTCTATGCGATAGACGAGCCGCCTGTCCTCAGGTATGCTGCCCGACTTGCTAGTCTGCTCGAGCAGTATCTCCGACGAGCTGTGCGTCTTGATCGTCATCCGACCGCCTATCCAGTTCGTCTTGATGCCCTTGACATCGTCCGCGCCTATCTCCACGCTGCCGTTCGTCACGATCGTGCCGTTCTTGAACTCGCTGCCCCAGTTGTGCCCCCATCCGAAGCTGAAGTTGAACATCGAAAACCCTCCGTCCTCATTGTCAAACGCATCCTCAAGCCCGTCGAGAAAATCGCTGAATTCCTGGCGACCGTTCTTCTCGCCGCCCTCCGCCGGGCTGTCCACGTCGAGCACCCACGCGGCGCCGCGCGTCATTCCGGTGACGAACAGTCCTACCATCAGCGCGAGCACCAAAGTAACGATTATTATTGCGAATACACGTCCCTTAGTCATGGTATCTCTCCTTTCCCACAGCCGCGAGTATGACCGACGCAGCCGCGCCTATCAGGAACAGCACCCATGTGAGGTGCCACGCCATCGTGCGGAAGCTGATGTAGAAGTAGAACGCCACCAGACCGCACCACATCATCCCCTGAATCGCGCCGAATACCTTTTTGCGCTCGCCGCCGCTGGTTATCAGGTCGATGAGCGACGACACGGCTCCGCCTATCAGGAAGATTATCCAGGTGATGTGCCACGCGAACGTGCGGAAACTTATCATGAAGTATGCCGCAACCACCAGGCACCAGAACGCGCCCTGTATCGCCCCGACTATCTTCTTTTTGTCGTTGCCGCAGAATATCAGGCTTATCAGCGAAGTCGCGGCGGCTGCAATCAGGAACATCACCCATGTGATGTACCACTTCATTGTAAAGAAGCTCACGATGAAGTATGCCGCGACCATAATGCACCACAGCGCTGCGTTTATCGCGCCCGCGATGTAGTTCTTCTTGCTGACCGGACCGCCCGCCTGCTTTACCTGGCGGTACTCGCGGAAGTCCTCCACCACCGTCGCGGAGTCGTTTCGATAGACCACCGGGCGGGTCATGCGGTTGTAGATGAGCAGTCCCACACCGGTCGCTATCATGGCAAAGAAGAAGCCAAGACCCATCGCGTCAGAGCTGCCGAGTTCGTCCGCCATTATTAGCGCCACCGGCGAGAGGATGAACAGCGCCACCGCTATCGCCGTAAGTATCGCCGAGCGGCTGCGCGTCTTGGATGCCACCGACGTCGGCTGCATACGCGCCGCCTGCT
>CAMNWZ010000074.1 GCA_946566645.1 uncultured Clostridia bacterium | reverse complement strand
GTCTACTGCATCGGAAAATCGTTTAACAGCACGGTGGTGGGCGGCATCTTCGCGTCCGGAGGGGACACGAAATTCGGGATGTTCTGCGACCTCATCGCCATGTGGTTCGTGATATTTCCGGCAGGGCTTATCGCGGCGAACGTCCTGCACTGGCAGCCGGTGGCGGTGTATCTGGTGCTGTCGATGGACGAGTTTGTGAAACTTCCGTTTGTAATTCATCGCTATTTCAAGAAGAAATGGCTGAAGAATATAACAAAATAACGAAGGGAGAAGACTACTATGACGATGAGAGAGCGTATTCTGAACGGGAAGCTGTTCACCGACTACTGCGAGGGACTTCCGGAGGATCGCAGCCAGGCGAAGCGCCGGATGATCGCGCTGAACGCGACCGGACCGGACGACATCCCCGAGCGCATGAAGCTGATAAAGGAGACGTTCGGCGGAGAGGGCACACCGTGGATAGAGCCGCCGATATACTTCTGCTACGGCTATAACATCCGCTTTGAGGGCGGCGCGTACCTGAACTTCAACTGCAACTTCGTCGACGACAACGTGATAACGATAGGCGAGGGCACGATGTTCGGGCCGAACGTGACCGTCGCGACCACATCCCATCCGCTGAACCCGAATTATCGCGGATACATGTACTCGCAGCCGGTGAAGATCGGCAAGAACTGCTGGATAGGCTCGGGCGCGATAATCTGCCCCGGCGTGACCATCGGTGACGGAACGACCATCGGCGCGGGCAGCGTCGTGACCAAGGACATCCCCGCGAACTGCGTGGCGGTGGGCAATCCCTGCCGCGTGCTGCGTGAGCTTAACGAGGAGGATATGAAAAACTACCGCAAGGGATGCCCGATAGAGCAGGCTGACCTCGACGAGATAGACCGTCTGGAGGGCAAGGACGTACACGACCCGAAGAAGGATACGGTCGGCAACTGAGACGGAGCGTACAGAGGCGGGACGGAGGTCGGGCAGAGCGCTCGGCCTCCGTTTTTTCGCAAAAAAGTGCCGCGGGACTGCTTTCCCACGGCGAATAGAGGACTAGGCACTTGCATTATTCCTTATGGTATGATAATATCACAGACAGAGAGCGGCGGCTATAAACATATCGCCGTAAAATATAACTATCTCACAAATCAGGGGGTGGGAGAGGTGGAGCACTCTATCATCACGCGCAAGGACTCGTCGGAGGTGTTCAAATACGACTTTGAGGGCTATCCGGTGCTGTCCCAGGTCGGGCATATGCTCGCGTGGAAGAACCATGTGGTGGATGTCCACTGGCACAACGACATCGAGTTCAACGTCGTGCGGAAGGGCAGCCTGAACTTTCTGATAAACGGCGAGACTGTGCGTCTTGAGGAGGGGCAGGGGCTGGTCGTAAACTCGCGGCGGCTCCACGGTCACAGCACCGACGGGCAGGACTGCGAGTATCTGTGCACGCTGATGCATCCAATGCTGCTCTGCGCCTCGAGTGAGCTTGAGCAGCGGTATGTCGCGCCGATGATAGACGACGGATTCCTGCCGTATGTCAAGCTGGACGGAAGCGCGGAGTGGCATGGTCGGGTGATAGAGCGGCTTGGGCGAATACACGATCATGTGGGCGACGCCGCCGCGCCGATGATAATACAGAGCCTGTTCTACGAGATATGGCTCGAGATGTACGAAAATCTCTGTGCGGAGAAAAGCGCGGCGGCACCGGTGCAGAGGGCGGACAGGGGGCTGAACGCCACCCGCGAGATGGTGGTGTATGTGCAGGAGCACTTTCGCGAGAAGGTGACGCTGGAGGATATCGCGAAGGCGGGAGCGGTCAGCAAGAGCACCTGCCTTGCGCTGTTCAAGAAGTATCTGCACGACTCGCCGATAAACTACATGATACTCTGTCGGGTGAGCGCCGCCGCCGAGCGGCTCGAAAGCTCGGGACTGTCGGTGACCGAGATAGCCTACGAATGCGGATTCTCGAGCGCCAGCTACTTCATCGAGACGTTCGGAAAGGTGAGGGGAGTGAGCCCGCTCGAGTACCGAAAATCGCTGAAAAATGGCGCTCAGGAGGAGTGATAAAAAGGAGGAAGGCGTTTCGCCTTCCTCCTTTTGCGTCTGCGGTTTTAATTTGCGGGGTAGAACTGCCTGCCGCAGCCAAGGCAGTAGACGCGGCACTCGCCGTTCGCAAGCGGATCGCACTCGAGCGACATCGGGACGGTCGGCGGGCAGTCGCAGTATCCGTTTGTGAGCAGGGTCTCCTGCAAGGCGGTTCCGCAGCGCAGGCAGCGCACCACCGAACCGCCTCCGGCGACTATGTCCACGTCAAGTTCGGGCGTGAACGGATAGCAGCTGCAGAACGAGTCGTGCAACTCGGCGGCGACGGTCGACTCGTTCTGTGCGGCTCCGGCGAACGCGAACATTCCGAACAGCGCGGCGACCGCGAGGATAACGGCAAACTTCTTCTTCATATCTCATGCCTCCTATACGTTTTTCGCATCGGGGTCTCATCCTCCCTTTGCAATATAATGATATCATAAAAACGCGGGGCAGTCTTTCGACATATCGTCAAATAGTATAACTATAACGCAAATAGAAAGGTGAATATATCGTAATAGCGCGTTTGAGTATAACAATTAAATGAGAGCGCCTGAGCGGACAAAAGAACGGCGCCCATCCGATTGGACAGGCGCCGCATGATCAAACTGCTGTATCCTGATATCAGTCCATGTAGTTCGCACGGGCGAAGTAGCGGTCGAGCGCCGCCTGATAGTAGCCCTCAGCCTCATGGATCCCGAGGCTCTCGCACTGTGCGACCACTTCTGCCTGGAAGGTGTCAGCCGACTTAACGCCGGTGATGACAGCTGCCAGCCATTCGTTCACGACGGTGTTGCAGTTCGCGACGATGGACGAAGCCGAGTTGCCCTCGTCACTGGTGAGCGTCACGCCCTCCGGGAGCTTCCACTCGTTGGACGGCTGACCCCAGACGCCCGGCATCTTCATCTGATCGGAGTCGAGCGCGCACCACTCGCGGCTCCAGATGCAGTAGACCGGTCCGTTGTAGACCGCGACCTTTGCCTGAGTCTGCGAGACATTGCCGTACTTGGCTATCTGCCACGCCTGGTAGCACTCCTTATGGCCGTCGCCGTTCGAGTCGTTCTCGTCGACGAAGTAGGTGGTGTTCGTGTCACCCTCCGGACCCTCATACGGACCCCAGTTGGCGGCGGTTATGCCCTCATCGGTCCAGGCGTAGTCCCAGAATCGGCAGGCAAGCTCGATCTCGTCATCGGTGCAGCCGGTGGTTATGCCCATCGAGTTGCCCGGACGGATCTTATCCTGCGAGTTGCGCAGCTTAATATCCGACCAGTCGTCCGACGCGTTCTTCTTGACGCCGGCGAGCGGGCTTATCGCGAAGTTCGGGTCGGGGTTCAGCTCGCTTATGGCGGCAGACGCGGCGTACATCTTGTCCTGGGTGTACATCATCTCGCCGACACCTATCTGGCTGTTGACCCAGTACTGCTCGGGGGTGCTCCACGAGTTCTCGGCGATGTAGTTCTTGTTGATGAGTCCCTTGGCGTACCAGTCCGCCATGACGGCGGCATACTCCTCAACGCCGGGCTGGATGCCCGAGTAGGCTGCCACGCCGTCCTTGTTCATAAAGCGGCTGGAATAGCCGCCGAAGCCGAAGGTGCCGTTTATGCAGTCGCCGGCGTAGGTGCTGCTGTTTTCCACCCACAGCGGTCCCTGGTTCTCATAGGTGAACTCCTTGAAGGAGGTCAGGACGCTCTCGAACTGGTCGAGCGTCTCCATGTCGGCGGTGGTCAGTCCGAGTTTATCCAGCCAGTCCTGACGGACGGTGAGGCCGATCCACGGGGTCTGCGGATAGTCGACAATGTGATGGACGCCCCAGAGGTTGCCCGAGTCGCTGACCGCCTGGATGAAGGTCTCCTCAGAGCCGTACACATACGAGCGATAGTGCGGCATGTACTGATCGACCAGCTCGTTGAGGCGGCGAAGAACTCCGTCATTGATGGCCTTGTCGACGCCGCCGGTGTAGTAGCCCTTAATGCCCTGAATGAAGTCGGGGTAGTCGGCGGAAAGAACCATGGTCTGGAAGTTCTCGGTCTCCGAACCTGCCGGCGGGTGTATCCACTCGATGTCAACGCCGGTCTGCTCCTCCATCCACTGATAAAAGAGGTTATCGTCGTAGGTCGAGAAGTCCTCGAACGAGTAGCCGTTCTGCTGCCAGTAGGTGAAGGTGTGCTCGTCCTCGGTCAGCGGAAGCTCGATTTCATCGAACTCCTGGTCATCCGGGTCGATCGGGACGAACGACGGAACAGTCGTCGGGTCGGTGTTATCCGGCTCGGACGACGGGTCGGTCTCCTCGTCACTGCCGTTGCAGCCGGCGAGCAAGCCGACTGTCAGAAGCAGGGCGAGAAGCAGTGCAAACGTTCTCCTCATGTGCAAATCCTCCTTAGAATGGGTTTTGAGACAGCCACTGTATTGTGGTCGTATCTCTAGAAATAATTTAACACATTCTTAACAACTCGGCTTTCGGAATATCGCGAATAAATATCGGAATATCGCTATTGTGCGTTTTGGAAGGGTTTTGGTATTGACCGAAGCGACATTCGCGTGGTAGTATCAAACTGCAAGAAGCGTTGAGATACATGCGCCGCACCCAATATCGGAATATCGCGAGGTGATATAATAATATGGCAGAGACGACGATAACGCGCAGCGACAAGTCGGAGATATTCGAGTACGACTTCGCCGGATTTCCGGTGCTTGCGCGCAAGGACAGAATGTCCCACTATGTGAACCGCACCGCGAGCGAGCACTGGCACGACGACTTCGAGTTCATACTCGCGCTGAGCGGAGGAATAGACGCGTGGGTGAACGGCAAGCGTCTGCGTGTAGGCGAGGGGCAGGGCATATTCGTCAATTCCAAGCAGCTTCACAGCTACAACTGCCCGACTTCCGACTGCACATATATCTGCGTTCTGGTGCATCCGTCGCTGCTAAGCGCGTCGCGTCAGCTCAGCGACAAATTCGTGATACCTGTCTCTGAGATAGACGGCGTTCCGTATGTGCTGCTTGACGGCGAGGTGGGCTGGCAGCAGAGTGTGATGGACATGCTGCGTCAGGTGTATCAGTCCCGCGAGCAGGAGACCGCGCCGCTCAGGATACAGAGCCTCATCTACCGCGTGTGGCTGACGCTGTACGAGGAGGTGTTTTCAAAGCAGGAGCACCGTGCGGCACCCAAGACCGATGACCGCGGTCTGTCCACGGTGAAGCGGATGGTGTCCTACATACAGCAGAACTATCGGGAGCGGGTGACGCTCGACGAGATAGCCGAGGCGGGGATGGTAGGCAGGACTACCTGCCGCACGCTGTTCCGCAAATTCTTAAACGACACGCCGGTGAACTATCTGATACGCTACCGGCTGAAGATGGCGGCGGAGCTGCTCGGCGGCACCGACACCAGCGTGTCCGAGATAGCGAGCGAGACCGGGTTTTCCACCACCAGCTATTTCATCGAGGTGTTTCACCACTATTACGGCAAAAGCCCGCTTGAGTACCGCCGCGGCGCGTAACTTTTTGTGCTTTTTCACCGCTTGACCACGCCCCGAAAGTATGATAAACTGAACACAACAGAATAACGGCGTGCGTGACTGACGGAAGTGGAGATAACCACATGGAGCGTGCGTTCTGATTAGCCGACCGTCTGGGTGGAATTCGCTTCTATCCGGGCGGATTTTTATGTTTTTAGGGCGAAAGGAGAGTTTAATCATGCAGAAAAATGAGAAGTATCTGTCCGAAAACTCGTACCCGGGACGCGGCATCGTGCTCGGCGCCACGCCGTCTGGAAAGTCGCTTGTCCAGCTCTACTGGATAATGGGACGCAGCGAGAACAGCCGCAACCGCGTGTTTGTCGAGACTCCCGACGGGGTCAAGACCGAGGCGTTCGACCCGTCCAAGATGACCGACCCGTCGCTTGTCATCTACTATGTCACCCGCACCGTCGGTTCGACGCACATCGTCACCAACGGCGACCAGACCGACACCGTCGCCGACGCGCTGAAGGTCGGCGGCAGCTTCGAGACCGCGCTGCTCACCCGCTGCTACGAGCCGGACGCGCCCAACTGCACGCCGCGAATTTCCGGCATGACGAACGCCGACGGCAGCTACGCGCTTTCGATACTCAAGACGATTAATAACGACGAAAATGTCGAGGAAAAGGCGTTTTTCACCTACAAGCAGCCGAAGAACGGCGTGGGTCACTGCATCCATACCTACGACGGAGACGGCAGTCCGCTGCCCTCCTTCAGCGGCGCGCCGTACGAGGTGTCGCTCGGCGAGTCGGCACGCGAGAACGCCGAGAAGTTCTGGGCGATGCTCAACGCCGACAACCGCGTCAGCCTGCTCGCGAAGCACATCGACCGCGCGACCGGCAAGGTCGAGACCGTGATAATCAATCGCCATAAAAAGTGAGAGGAGAGGAAGAAAATGAAGGAAATCGAACTGAAATACGGCTGTAATCCATCGCAGAAGCCCTCGAAGATATTCATGCGCGAGGGTCAGGATCTGCCGATAAAGGTACACTCGGGACGCCCGGGCTACATAAACTTCCTGGACGCGCTCAACGGCTGGCAGCTTGTCAGCGAGCTGAAGGAGGCGACCGGAATGCCCGCCGCCACCAGCTTCAAGCACGTCAGCCCCGCCGGCGCGGCGATAGGACTGGAACTCAGCCCGCTCGAGCGCAAGGTTATGCGCGTCAAGAAGTCGGCGGAACTCAGCCCGCTCGCCTGCGCATATGCCCGCGCGCGCGGCGCCGACCGCATGTCCAGCTACGGCGACTTTGTCAGCCTCAGCGACGTCTGCGACGCCGAGACCGCGCATCTGATAGCGGTGGAGGTCAGCGACGGCGTTATCGCCCCCGGATATACTCCGGAAGCGCTCGAAATACTCAAAAACAAGCGCAACGGCAACTACAATGTTATCGAAATCGACTCGGACTACCGCCCTGCCGACCAGGAGTACAAGGACGTGTTCGGCGTGACCTTCGAGCAGGGTCACAACAACTACAAGCTGACCGAGGCGGCGTTTGACAATATCGTCTCAAAGCGCAAGGATATTCCCGAATCCGCCAAAAGAGACCTTCTTATCGCGATGATAACGCTGAAATATACCCAGTCCAACTCGGTCTGCTACACCTGCGGCGGCATGGCGGTGGGCATCGGCGCGGGACAGCAGTCGCGTATCCACTGCGTGCGCCTGGCGGGTCAGAAGGCGGACACCTTCTTCCTGCGCTCGGCGGAAAAGGTGCTGAATCTGCCCTTCAAGAAGGGGCTTGCGCGCGCCGAGCGGGACAACGCGATAGACGTCTACCTCTGCGACGGCGACTGGGAGGAGATGCTCTCCACCGACCTGTGGAAGGACTACTTCGACGAGAAGCCGGAGCCGTTCACCGTCGCCGAGAAGCGCGAATTCCTGAAGAAGATAGACGGCGTGAGCCTCGGCTCGGACGCGTTCTTCCCGTTCAGCGACAACATCGAGCGCGCGCATCGCAGCGGCGTCCGATATGTCCTCGAGCCGGGCGGGTCGATACGCGACGACGCGGTCATCGACTGCTGCGATAAGTACGA
>CAMNWZ010000073.1 GCA_946566645.1 uncultured Clostridia bacterium | reverse complement strand
CGAGCGGCTGACTCCCCCCGTCTCGGCAAGCGCGCTGAGCGACTCCTCGGGGTATGCAAGACGCAGCTCCGCCGCGCGTTTCAGCTCGGGGGACAGCTCCCTGTACGTGCCCGAGTCGCGCAGCTTTTGTATCGCGTCGAGCTGTCGCCGAGCGGCGGAGACGGTGCGCGATATGTTCGCCGTGTCGCAGTTTACGCGGCGGTTCACGTCGTTTCGTATCTCCTTCTCGACGACCGCCTCGTGTATCGCCAGCGCGGCGGTCGGCGCTCCGATCTTCGCAAGGAACGCCGCCACCGATTCGCTCTCTTTGAAGTAGATGAGATAGTTAGACTTGCGCAGCGTGGTCTTCGGCTCGAAATCCATGTCGAGCAGCAGCGCGGTCATCTCTCGGCTGAGGTTGAAATGGCGCGTCGAAAGCTCGAGGTGATACCCGCGCTCGGGGTCGCTGACCGAGCCGCCCGCAAGGAACGCGCCGCGGAAAAACGCCTCGCGGCAGCAGTCGTCCTCGACGAGCGCGTTGTTGAGGTGCAGCGCGCCCGCCTTCGGTTCGTAGCCGAACGCGCAGAATATCTTCTCGGCAAGCTGTCCCTCGGCGGTGATGAGCAGTTTGCCCGATGTCAGCCGCCGCGTCTCCGCCTCCACACCGACGCTTCGGCGCATGAGGTCTATCAGGCGGTCGCGGAAACGCTCGTTTTCGCTTGTCAGCCGCAGCGACGACGGCGTGAAGGTGTTCGCCATCAGCAGCGCGCCGTACAGCTCGGCGGTCGCGCAGCAGTCGCGCGAGGGTGGTTTGCGGCACAGCTCGCTCTTGGTTCTTGCCGCAAATGAACGGTCGGTCGTCGGCATAACCGCACCCCCTTCTTTAGTCTTCCTCGGCAGCGCGGCTCGCAAGCCACTCAGCCATCAGGCGGTCGTAGCGCCCGTATATTCCCCGCCGCGGATTTCGTCGCGCGTGAATGTCCGCAAGCGCAGCCGCCAGTTTTCGCGGGTCGTGACGGGCGTAGTCGCCTCCGCGCCGAAGCAGGTCTCTCCGCTCCAGCTGTGCGCCGAGCGATTCGATCTCGGCGGCGTTCGCAATGACCGGACCTGCCCCCTCCTCCTTGTACTTCTCGATGACATCGTCAGGCGGTATCGCGCAGTTCGCGAGGCAGACGTCCACCACCTGTCCGCTCGCGTGGTCGATTATCGCGCGGAGGTGGTCGGCGGCGGACAGCCCCTCTGTCTCGCCCTCCTGGGTCATCACGTTGCAGACATAGACCTTCAGCGCCTTCGCGCGGGCTATCGCGTCGGTGACACCGTCGACAAGCAGGTTCGGTATTATGCTCGTGTATAGGCTGCCCGGTCCGAGGACTATCATGTCCGCGTCGGCGATCGCCTCGAGCACGTCGCCGAGCGGCTCGACATCCGGCGGCTCGAGCGTCATCCGCTTTATCTTCGCGTGCTCGGCGAGCTTGAAGTCGTGTACCTTCGACTCGCCGACCACGGTGTGTCCGTTTTCAAGCTCCGCGCGGAGCATCACATTCGCGGTCGTGACCGGCAGAACGCGTCCGGTTATCGCCAGAACCTCGCTCATTCGGCGCACCGCCTCGACAAACGAGCCGCTGACCCGTTCGAGCGCGGCGATGAACAGATTGCCGAAGCTCTGTCCCGCAAGGCTTCCCTCGCTGAACCGATAGTTGAGCACCTGCGCCATCGTCGGTTCGGCGTTCGCAAGCGCCATGATGCAGTTTCGTATGTCCCCCGGCGGCAGCATGCCCATCTCGTCGCGGAGCACTCCGCTTCCGCCGCCGTCGTCCGCGACGGTCACCACCGCCGTGATGTTCTCGGTGCAGTCGCGCAGGCCTTTGAGCATCGTCGAAAGCCCGGTGCCTCCGCCGACCACCACCACCTTCGGTCCGACCAGCCGCGCGCTCTCCACGTCGCCGAGCGAGAAGTCGCCCGGGTGGTAGAGGACAACGTCCTCCGAGTGCGGCGTGTATATCCTCACGTTCTCGTCATTTATCGCCATTTTGCTACCTCTTGTCTATGTCGCGGTGGTTTACCGACACGCGGTAGCCGTCGGTTCGTATGCGGCTTGCTATCTCCTCGGCTATGGCTGTCGAGCGGTGCTGACCGCCGGTGCAGCCTATGCCTATCGTGAGCGTGCTCTTTCCCTCCTCTATGTAGCCGGGGATGAGAAATTCGAGCATCGGTTTCAGCAGTTCGATAAACTCGTTGGTGCTCTCAAAGCCGAACACGAAGTCGCGCACCGGCTTGTCGAGACCGGTCAGCTCGCGCAGGCTCTCCTCGTAGAACGGATTGGGCAGGAAGCGCACATCGAACACCAGGTCAGCCTCGGCAGGTATGCCGTACTTGAACCCGAAGCTCATGACGTTTATGCCCATCGTCTGCTCGCTGCCGCTTCCGAGATATTTGATAAGCCCCTCGCGGAGACGCGCTCCTGTAAGGACGGTGGTGTCGAGTATGCAGTCGGCGTGCTCGCGTATCGCCGAGAGCTTCTCCCGCTCGCGGCTGACCGTGTCCTCCAGCGTCTCGCCGTCGCGGGCAAGCGGGTGCGGTCGGCGCGACTCCTTGTAACGCCTGATTATCGCGCTCGTGTCCGAGTCGAGGAAGATTATCCGGCACTCGCAGCCCATCTTTTTGAGCGACTCGATAGCCTCAAACAGCGGCGCAAATCCGTCGCCGGTGCGAATATCGGTCACGAGGGCGACCCGCTCGTACCGCCCCGCCGCGCTGATGCAGAACTCCGCAAACTTTTGCAGAAGCTCTATCGGCAGGTTGTCCACGCAGTACCAGCCCAGGTCCTCGAGTATGTCGGCGGCGCGGGACTTTCCTGCCCCGCTCATGCCGGATATTATGACAATTTGTATCTTTCTGCCCATTTTCTCACCCGATTTATTCGTCTTCTCCGATGACGCGTATCTCCGACTCGAGCATCACGCCGAACTGTCGGAACACCTCTATCTGGATCTTTTCGATAAGCCCGAGCACGTCGCTCGCGGTCGCGCCTCCGGTGTTGATGATAAAGCCCGCGTGCTTCTCGCTCACCTGCGCGCCGCCGACTCTCGCGCCCTTCAGCCCCGAGTCCTGTATCAGCTTTCCCGCGAACAGCCCGGGCGGCCGCTTGAACGCGCTGCCCGCCGAGGGGTATTCGAGCGGCTGTGTGCTGCGCCTGCGCTCGCGGTAGTCGTCCATCTGCGCGGCTATCTCGTCACGGTCGCCGTGCGAAAGCTCAATTCGCGTGCGAAGCACCGTGCCGCCGTCGGCAAAGCAGCTCTTTCGATAGCCGAAGGCGTGTTCGCCGCCGCGCACCGTGACCGCTCCTCCGTCCGCCGACAGCGCGTCGGTCTCGCGCACCGACTGCTCGAGCGAGCCGCCGTACGCGCCCGCGTTCATGTACACCCCTCCGCCGACGCTTCCGGGTATCCCCTGCGCAAATTCCAGTCCGCTGAGCGAGCAGTCCCGCGCAAACGACGCGAGTTTCGCAAGCGGAACGCCGCACTCGGCTTCTAGCCAGGTGTCCTCTATGCGTTCTATCCTCGACAGTCTCGCCGTGGACACGACCACGCCGCGCACTCCGCCGTCGCGCACCAACAGATTCGAGCCCCCGCCGAGCGCGAAGACAGGCTGTCCCTCCGCGCGCGCCCACAGAAGCAGCTCGCGCAGGGCGTCGGCGGTGGAGGGCAGGCAGAACAGATCGGCGGGACCGCCGATTTTGAAGGTGGTGTGCGCGCTCATCGGCTCGTCCGCCGTGACGTCGATGTTCGCGACCTCCCGCCGCAGTTTGTCCGCAAGACGTTCGTTAAGCATAGAAACCCCTCGAATTCAGTGTAGTATACTGAATTATACCTAGATATGGCGCAGTTTAGAAGCACGCGTTCATAGATATTAGGCGGCGCAGCACCCGCAAATTTGGGCGTTACGCCGCCGATACGTGTCCTGTCACGGTTCGGTTGGACTCACCGCTTCTGCCTTACTTTCCGAGCAGAGCCGCGCCCACTATGCCCGCGTCGTTGCCGAGCAGCGCCTTGGTTATCTTAGTCTGCGGCACGGCGTCCGACTTCGCGGTGTACTTCTCCGCGTCGACCGCCTTGCGCAGCGGCACGAGCAGCGTCTCGCCCTCGTTGGATATGCCGCCGCCGATGCAGACGACCTCCGGCTCGAATATGTTTATCATGTCCACGACACCGTAGGCGAGGTCCTGGATGTAGGCGTCGACCGCCTCCTGACCCGCCTTGTCGCCGGCGCGCATGGCATCGAACGCGGTGCGTCCGTTGACCTTCGAGATGTCGCCGCCGACTATCTCCCACATCTTCGAGTCCTTGTTCTTCTCCATAATCTCCTTGGTTGTGAGGATAAGTCCCGAAGCGGAGGCATACGCCTCCCAGCAGCCCTTGCGACCGCTGCCGCATTGACGTCCGCCCGCGTTGTTGACGACGTGACCTATCTCGCCCGCGACGCCGTTGAAGCCGCTGTACACCTTGCCACCGGTGACGATGCCGCCGCCGACGCCGGTGCCGAGCGTGACGAATATCGCCTCCTGAGTGCCCTTCGCGCCGCCCGCGGCAACCTCACCGAGCGCCGCGCAGTTGGCGTCGTTGTTGATGTATACCGGAAGTCCGTACTTCGCCTTGATGTGCGAGGTTATGTCGGTGTTGTTTATCGGGATGTTCGGGCTGAAGTAGACAACGCCGGTGTCGACATTCATCATGCCCGGAACGCCGATGCCGACCGACTTCACGTCGCTCGGCTTTATGCCGCTCTCGTCGAATATCATGTCCACGACCTTGAGCAGTCCGTCGAGCACGACCTGCGTGCCCTCGCCCGCGCGGGTGGGTATCGACACCTTGGTCGAGATCTTGCCGTTCTCGTCCACGAGAGCAGCCGCTATGTTAGTGCCGCCGAGATCAATTCCGATGAAGTTCATAACCTTTTCCTCCAAATTCTAATTATTTCAGGCTGTACAGCCAGATTTACGGTATTACTCCTTACTCTCGTCCTCCAGCTTGCTGCGGCGGAGAGCCTCCTCCTCGTAGTATCGCGTGATGTTGTCGGTGAACTCGTGCGCCGCGTTGTAGCCCATCTTCTTCTCGCGGTTGGTCATAGCCGCGACCTCGATTATCACCGCGAGGTTTCGTCCGGGGCGAACCGGCACGGTCAGCGACGGTATCTTCACGTCGAGGATGGACGTGTGCTGCGTCTCAAGTCCGAGGCGGTCGTACTGCGCGCCGTCCCGCCACTGTTCGAGGTTGATTATCAGGTCGATCGCCTGATCGGGTCGCACCGCGCCCATGCCGAACACCCGTCGAACGTCGATAACGCCGATGCCGCGCACCTCGATGTAGTGCTTTATCACGTCCGGCGCCGAACCGATTATTTCGTGTGAGGACACCTTCTTCAAATCGACCGCGTCGTCCGCGACCAGGCGGTGTCCGCGCTTGACAAGCTCTATCGCGGTCTCGCTCTTGCCCACGCCGCTGTCGCCGAGCAGGAGTATTCCCTCGCCGTAGACCTCGACCAGAACTCCGTGTCGGGTGATGCGCGGCGCGAGCGCGTTTTTGAGGTAGCTGAGTATCGAGCCCATCAGGTAGGACGTCGGGTCGATGGAGAGCAGCAGCGGCACGTCGTACTTCTTCGCCATCTCGATGCACTCCTCGTAGGGGTCCATGCCGCGGGTGATTATCACGGCGGGCACATGGCGGCTCATGAGCATATCGAACGCGTGCAGCCGCTCCTCCGACGTACAGCGGTCGAGGTATGTGTTCTCGACCTTGCCGAGTATCTGGAGGCGGCTCGAGTCGAAGTAGTCGAAAAATCCGGTGAGCTGAAGACCGGGGCGGTTGACGTCGTCCGCCACAATGCGTATCTTCTCGTATCCCTCGGGCGCGTAGACGACCTCCAGGTGGAACTCGTCCACCACCTCTTTCAGCGTCACGCTGTACTGAGTATCCAAGACACCCACCTCCCTTGAGCTGAATTTGCCTGCTTTGGCATTTACTTAATTATACACGTTCGGCGCTCTCTTGGCAAGAGCAAAACGCTTTTATCTGTCGATATGCACGCCCTCTGTCGGCATGCCCAGCCGCCAGTCGTCGGTCGAGAGTTTCGCAAGCCCGACGGCGGTGCTCACCGCGTCGACGGCTCGGCGAGCCGCATCGACCGCGCCGCATCCGTCGAGCAGCGCAAGCGTGAACTCCGCCGCGAAGCTGTCCCCCGTGCCGATGAACTTTCCCTCTACGCGCGGCGCGGTCAGCTCGCCCACGGCGGCACCCTCCGCCACGGCGACCTTGATGTGCTCCGCGTCCCCTCCCCCGGTGACTATCGCAGCACGACCGTCCGCCGCGAGCGAGCGCGCAAGCTCCGCCGCGTCCTGTTCCGACGAGGGGTCGCGCCCGAGCAGTATCGCGGCTTCGGTGGTGTTCGGGGTTATCGCGTGTGCCGACGCGGCGAGCTTTCGCAATGCGGCTGCCTGCGCCTCACCCATCCCGCCGTAGAACTTTCCGCCGTCCGCCATCACCGGGTCGCAGACATAGATGTCCGCGCCGCCGCGCTCGACAAACGAGAGTATCGCGTCGGCGAGCGTCGGCTCGGGCAGGTATCCGGTGAGCAGCGCGTCGAATTTTATCCCGAGCGACAGGTAGTGCTCGAGCGCGTCCGCGACCGTCGACGTCAGCACGGCTTTCGCGGGCGTGCCGAGCCCTCCGGTGTGGGTGGACAGCAGGACGCTCGGCAGCGGACACGCCTGCACTCCCGCGCGTGAAAACGCCAGTATCTGTGGATACATCCCCGCGCGACCGACGGCGCAGAGCGATGTTATCAGCAGCACCTTTTTCAATCGGCGCACCTCCTCTGTTGTTCTGCACCGATTATACCATATCTCGGGAGAAAACGGAACAGCGGCTTTGACTTTGCGCGCGCCATGTGCTATAATTTCGGGTAAGAATTGCTTTGAAAGGGTGAGACCCCATGCGGATGCGCAAGAAGAAGAATCTGGACGCGCGTATCGAGCGAGCCGGCTCTCGGCTCGTCGGCGACCCGCGCTCGATGAAGGGACGCTGGAGCGAGCTGAGCGGCGGACGTCCGATATGGCTTGAGATAGGCTGCGGCAAGGGACGGTTCGCCGTCGAGACCGCCGACATACACCCCGAGGCGTTCATCGTCGCGGCGGAGATAGAGGAAAATGTGCTCGTCATGGCGATGGAGGCGGCGGAGAACCGTGAAAGCGAGAACCTTCGCTTCATCCACACCGACGCGGAGGCGATAAGCGCCTACTTCGCGCCGGGCGAGGTGTCGCGGATATTCCTAAACTTCAGCGACCCGTGGCCTCGAAGCCCGCACCGCCGGCTGACCGCGCCGCGCTTTCTCGAGCTGTACGGACTGATACTCGGCGGAAACGGCGAGCTGCTGCAAAAGACCGACAACCGCAAGCTGTTCGACTGGTCGGTCGAGCAGCTCCGTGACAGCGGCTGGGATGTGACCGACATGACCACCGACCTCCACCAGAGCGACCTCGACGGCGGCGTGATAACCGAGTATGAGGAGCGGTTCATCGCGTCGGGCACGCCGATAAACTTCCTTCGCGCGCAGCCGCCGGAGGGTGCGGGCGAGCAGAAGGTCGAGCTGTTCGAGGTGAAGACGCGCGAGGACGTCGAGCGTCTTGCCGCGCTCGCCGAGCCGATATGGCGCG
>CAMNWZ010000072.1 GCA_946566645.1 uncultured Clostridia bacterium | reverse complement strand
TTCTTGTTGGTCACGCGCTTCGCCTTGCGGTCGCCTATCGCGATGCCGCTGCTCTCCTGTCCCCTGTGCTGAAGCGCATAGAGACCGTAGTACACCATGTGCGAAGTCTCGCTCCGCTCGCTGCCGACAATACCGAATATGCCACATTCCTCACGCGGCTTTGCGTTTTGAATATCCACCGGCTACTCTCCTCAAATATCAGATTTTCCGAAATCCTGTTTTCCGTTCAGGCATCACACGCCGAACAGCAGCTCGCCGTAGGTCGGGAACGCCCAGTACTTCTCCCCGACTACCGTCTCAAGCTCGTCGGCGACGGCGCGAAGCTCCTGCATCGCAACGAACACAACGTCGCGATAGTAGTTCGCGCAGTCGGACACCTCAGCATAATTTTTAACCTCCAGAAGCGCTTTGTCAAGAGTTTCTGCCCTTTTTGAGATGGATGCACAAAGCGCGCTGATTTTGGAGAGCATATTTGTCTCAAATTCACAAGAGATGTCGCCGCTTATCGCGCGCTTGTTCGCCGCGGTCTCCGCCAGATCCTTCATGTACGCGAGACCGGAGGGAAGTATCTCCTTGTTTGCCATGTCTATCATGGTCAGCGCCTCGATGTTTATCACCTTGCAGTAGTTCTCGATCATTATCTCGGTGCGGCTGGCCAGCTCGGCGCGGGTGAACACGCGGTGCTTCTCGAACAGCGACACGTTCTTCTCGTCGCAGTAGTGCGGCATAGCCTCCGCCGAGCTGCGGAAGTTGAGCAGACCGCGCTTCTCCGCCTCGGCGACCCACTCGGCAGCGTATCCGTCGCCGTTGAAGATTATCCGTCCGTTGTCGCGCAGTATACCGCGCACGACGTCCAGCGGCTTCTCACCGCGCTCGAGCTTGTCGGCGATAAAGAACAGCGCGTCGGCGGTGATGGTGTTCAGCACGATGTTCGCGCCCGCTATCGACACCGGAGCGCCGAGCGAGCGGAACTCGAACTTGTTTCCGGTGAACGCGAACGGCGAGGTGCGGTTGCGGTCGGTGGTGTCGCGGTAGAGGTTTGGCAGCGCCTCGACCGACGTGTCCAGCACGCCTACGCTGTCCGGCTTGTAGTCCTTGCCCTGAGCTATAGACTCGAGCACAGCCTCTATCTCGGTGCCGACGAACATCGACATTATCGCGGGAGGTGCCTCGTTTCCGCCCAGGCGGTGGTCGTTGCCCGCACCCGCGGCGGAGATGCGCAGAAGATCCTGGTGCTCGTCCACCGCCTTGATTATCGCGGCGAGGAACACGAGGAAGGGTATGTTCTCCGACGGCTTCTTGCCCGGTTCGAGCAGATTTGTGCCCTTGTCGGTGGCTATCGACCAGTTGTTGTGCTTGCCGCTTCCGTTCACCCCCGCGAAGGGTTTCTCGTGCAGCAGGCAGACAAGTCCGTGGCGCAGCGCGACCTTCTTCATAAGCTCCATCGTCAGCTGATTGTGGTCGCAGGCGATATTGGTGCGCTCGTATATCGGCGCAAGCTCGTGCTGTGCAGGCGCGACCTCGTTGTGCTCGGTCTTGGCGTATACGCCGAGCTTCCACAGCTCCTCGTCCAGCTCCTTCATGTACGCCTGCACGCGCGGCTTTATGCTGCCGAAGAAGTGATCCTCAAGCTCCTGACCCTTCGGCGCCTTCGAGCCGAACAGCGTGCGTCCGGTGAATATCAGGTCTTTGCGCTTGTCAAACATCTCCTTTGTCACAAGGAAATACTCCTGCTCCGGACCGACGGTGGTCACGACATGGTCGACGTCCACGCCGAGGCATTTCAGCACGCGCACAGCCTGGGTGTTTATCGCCGCCATCGAGCGGAGCAGCGGGGTCTTCTTGTCCAGCGCCTCGCCCGAGTAGCTGTAAAACGCAGTCGGGATGCAGAGCGTGTTCTCCTTTATGAACGCGTAGGAGGTCGGGTCCCATCCGGTGTATCCGCGAGCCTCGAAGGTCGCGCGCAGTCCGCCCGACGGGAAGCTGGACGCGTCCGGCTCGCCCTTGATAAGCTCCTTGCCCGAAAACTCCATTATCACCTTGCCCTCGCCGGCGGGTGAGATGAAGCTGTCGTGCTTCTCGGCGGTGATTCCGGTCATAGGCTGGAACCAGTGGGTGAAGTGGGTCGCGCCCTTCTCGATAGCCCAGTCCTTCATCGCGTTCGCGACCACCGCCGCGACCGAGTCGTCCAGGCTCTCGCCGTTCTCCATCGTGCGGCGGACGGCGCGGTAGACGTCCTTCGGAAGCCGCTCGCGCATCGCCTGCTCGTTGAACACCATGCTTCCGAACATTTCGGGTATGTTGCTCGCCATTCTGCTTTCCCCCAGAAAATCAGTTTTAGAACGAAGAAAGGCGCGACGGGTAATGCCCGCAGCGCCTTTGCTGTCTATGCTAAAAAGTATATTCCCCGCGAGACGATTTGTCAATCGTGCAAGATGACAAAATTGGCGTTTTTAGGCGGCGTCGTTTCTGACTATTTGCCGCGTCGTCCGCATTTGACAATTCCCGCCTGCTGTTGTATAATGTTGTATCGGGAGAATTGCGGTGCAGTTCGCCCGAGTTTTTGTGTGTGTACGAAAAATAAGCAGATTCTGCGGCGTAAGGAGAGGTTTTCAGTATGATAACAGCGATCGTCGGTATCAACTGGGGCGACGAAGGCAAGGGCAGAATGGTCGACATGCTTGCCGAAAAGCAGGACATCGTCTGCCGCTACCAGGGCGGAAACAACGCCGGACATACGGTGGTAAACCCGTTCGGAAAGTTCGTTTTGAACCTCATTCCCTGCGGAATTTTCCACAAAGGGGTAGTGAACATTCTCGGCGGAGGCATGGTCGTAGACCTCGAGCACCTCTGCGGCGAGATAGACAGGCTCCGCGAGCGCGGCATTGAGATAACCCCCGAAAACCTGATGATAAGCCACCGCGCGACGATACTCATGCCGTGGGACGTGGCGCAGGACAAGCTGGAGGAGGGTCGTCTCAAGGACGCGAAGTACGGTTCGACAAACCGCGGCATCGCGCCGATATACGGCGACAAGTACATGAAGAAGTCGCTGCGCGCGGGCGACCTGCTCCACCCCGAGTATATGAAGAACACGCTGAAGGGTCTTGTCGAGTGGAAGAACCTCACCATCGAGCGGGTCTACGGCGCCGAGCCGTTCACCTACGAGGCTATGCTCGAGTGGCTGGAGACTTACGGCGGCAAGCTCCGCGACTACGTCAAGAACACCGACGAATATCTCTACGACGCGCACAAGGCGGGCAAGAACATCATGTTCGAGGCACAGCTCGCCGCGCTTCGCGACATAGACTACGGCATCTACCCCTACACCACATCGTCGAACACCATCGCAGCCTACGGTCCGATAGGCGCGGGCATCCCCGGCGCGCGCGTCGACCTGGTGGTCGGCGTTGTCAAAGCGTTCTCTACCTGCGTGGGCGAAGGTCCGTTCGCGGTCGAGCTGTTCGGCGAGGAGGCGGAGAAGCTCCGCCAGGCGACCGGCGAGTACGGCGCGGCGACCGGACGCCCCCGCCGCGTGGGACCGTTCGACGCGGTCGCGACCCGCTACGGCACCCGCGTTCAGGGAGCCGACTATCTGGTGCTCACCAAGCTGGACAACCTCGACCACGCCGAGAAGATCCGCGTCTGCGTCGCCTACGATGTGGACGGCAAGCGCGTGGAGAACTTCCCCACCGGCGAGGCGCTGAACAAGGCGAAGCCGATATACGAGGAGATGCCCGGCTGGAAGTGCGACATCACCGGCTGCCGCAAGGCGTCCGATCTTCCGAAGGAGGCTGTCGACTACATCAAGTTTGTCGAGAAGGTGTGCGATTGCCCGATAAAGTATGTCTCGGTCGGTCCCGAGCGCGAGGCGTACATCGAAATGTATTGAGCGAGGCGATAATAGTCGCGGCGGCAGACGCAGCCGAGCGGATACGCTCGCTCGTCGAGCCGGAGGGGATACGCTGCACCGCCGCCTCCTGCGCGGAGGAAGCGATACCGCTCCTCATGTCCCGCGAATTCGAGCTTGCGATAATAGGCACACCGGCATGCGGCGAGGACTCGCGCTCGCTTGCCCTCACCGCAGCTCGATCGGGTGCGGGCACGATACTGCTCGCACGGGAGTCGGAGGCGGACAGGCTCGCGGCTGAGCTTGTCCCCAAGGGCATAGCGGTGCTCGAGCGTCCGATAAGCCGAAGCCTCTTTCGCCAGGCGGTGCGCCTGATGGACGCGTCGCGGCGGCATGTCGAAGGCTATCGCAGCGAGCTTATCCGGCTGCGCGCGCAGCTCGACGAGACCAAGCTCATCGACCGCGCGAAGTGCGTCCTGATACAGTATCTCGGGCTTGACGAGAAGGACGCGCACAGATACATCGAAAAGCAATCGATGGACATGCGGCTCAGCCGCCGTGAGATTGCCGAGAATATTTTGAAAACATACGAGAGCTAAAGGTGAGAAGATGAAGAAAAAAGCGTACCTTCTGTTGGAAAACGGGAAAGTGTTTGAGGGTGAGGCGTTCGGCGCGGAGCGCGAGTGCGTGGGTGAACTTGTTTTCACCACCGGCATGGTAGGTTATCTCGAGACGCTTACCGACCCGAGCTATTACGGTCAGATCGTGATGCAGACCTTCCCGCTTGTCGGCAACTACGGCGTTATTCCCGATGATTTCGAGAGCGCCAAGCCCCATCTGAAAGCGTATATCGTTCGTGAGTGGTGTCAAGAGCCTTCTAATTTCCGTTCGGAAGGTGCTCTTGACGCTTTTTTGAAAGCGAACGACATTCCCGGGCTGTGCGGCATCGACACCCGCGCGCTGACCCGCATAGTGCGCGAGCACGGCGTGATGAACGCGCGGATAACCTACTCCCCGAACCCCAAGGTGGACGACGAGCTTAGAAGCTATCGCGTTACCGACGCGGTGAGGTCGGTCTCCACCGGCGAGACGCTCACCGACGGCGAGGGCAGGCGCGTGGTGCTCATCGACTTCGGCGCGAAGTCGCACATCGAGCGCGAGCTTGTCAGCCGCGGCTGCGAGGTCATCACCGTCCCCTACTCGACTACCGCCGACGAGATTTTGGCGCTGAAGCCGTCGGGCGTTATGCTCTCCAACGGCCCCGGCGACCCGTCGGAGAACAAGGACGCGATAAAGGCGATAAAGAAGCTGGTCCGGGAGCGCGTGCCGATGTTCGGCATCTGCCTCGGTCATCAGCTGCTCGCGCTTGCCAACGGCGCGAAGACCGAGAAGCTCAAGTACGGTCATCGCGGCGGCAATCAGCCCGCGCTCGAGCTTGCGACCGGTCGGGTGTACATCACGTCGCAGAACCACGGCTACGCGGTCGTTAGCTCCTCCCTGCCCGACTACGCGCACGAGAGCTTCATAAACGTGAACGACAAGACCTGCGAGGGTGTCGAATACACAAACTCCCCCGCGTTTTCGGTGCAGTTCCACCCCGAAGCCTGCGCCGGTCCGCGCGACACCGCGTGGCTGTTCGACAAATTCGTAAGTATGTGTGAGGAGGTGCGCTGATGCCGCTCAAAGCAGGAATTCGCAAAGTTATGGTCATCGGCTCCGGTCCTATCGTCATAGGACAGGCTGCCGAGTTTGACTACGCCGGCACACAGGCGTGCCGCGCGCTCAAGGAGGACGGCTTGGAGGTCGTGCTCGTAAACTCCAACCCCGCGACGATAATGACCGACCAGGCGATGGCGGATCACATCTACATCGAGCCGCTCACCATCCCCTCGATAACCCGCATAATCGAGAAGGAGCGCCCGGACAGCCTGCTCTCCACCCTCGGCGGTCAGACAGGACTTACCCTTTCGATGCAGCTCGCTAAGAGCGGCGTGCTCGAGCGCTACGGCGTTCGTCTGCTCGGCGCCGATCCGCTGACTATCGACAAGGCGGAGGATCGCGAGATGTTCAAGGAGACGATGGAAAAGATAGGTCAGCCCTGCATTCCGTCGATAACCGTGACCGACGTCGAGAGCGCGGTGAAGTTTGCGGGCGAGATAGGCTATCCGCTGGTGATACGCCCCGCGTTCACCCTCGGAGGCACCGGCGGCGGCATTGTCTCAAACGAAACAGAGCTTCGCGAGATATGCAGCGGCGGACTCGCACTCTCCCCGATACACCAGGTGCTCGTCGAGCGCTGCGTGAGCGGCTGGAAGGAGATAGAGTTTGAGGTCATCCGCGACTCGAAGGCAAACGTCATAACCGTCTGCTCGATGGAAAACTTCGACCCGGTCGGCGTCCACACCGGCGACAGCATCGTCATCGCGCCCGCCGTGACCCTGTCCGACAAGGAGTATCAGATGCTCCGTTCGGCGGCGCTCGCGATAGTGGACGAGCTCGGCGTGGAGGGCGGCTGCAACTGTCAGTTCGCGCTCAATCCCGACAGTTTCGAGTACGCGGTCATAGAGGTCAATCCGCGCGTCAGCCGCTCGTCGGCGCTCGCGTCCAAGGCGACCGGCTATCCGATAGCCAAGGTCGCGACCAAGATAGCCATCGGCTACACCCTCGACGAGATACCGAACGCGGTCACCGGAAGCACCAGCGCGTGCTTCGAGCCGGCGATAGACTATGTCGTCGTGAAGCTGCCCAAGTGGCCGTTTGACAAGTTCGTCTACGCCAAGAAGACGCTCGGCACGCAGATGAAGGCGACCGGCGAGGTGATGGCGATAGGCACGAGCTTCGAACAGGCAATAATGAAGGCCGTACGCGGCGCGGAAATATCCCACCCCGACCTTCGCGACGCGGCTTGCGAGGAGATGAGCGACAAGGAGCTACGGAAGAAGCTGCACGACTGCGACGACACCCGCCTGTTCACCGTCTACGAGGCGATACGGCGCGGCTTTAGCTATGACGAGATATTCGACGCGACCAAGATAGACCGCTGGTTCCTCGCCAAGCTCCGGGGTCTCGCCGACTGCGAGCGCGAGCTGTGCGAGTCCAAAACCATGTCCGACGAGCTGTACCTGCGCGCGAAGCGTCTCGGCTACACCGACTCGTCGATAAAGCGGATAAGCGGCAAGTCGCCGAAGAAGTCCCGCCTGCCGGTCTACAAGATGGTGGACACCTGCGCCGCCGAGTTCAAGGCGGAGACCCCCTACTTCTACTCCACCTTCGACAGCGAGAACGAGGCCGCCGAGTTCCTCTCCGAGCACAAGCAGAAGGACAAGAAGACGGTGATAGTCTTCGGCTCCGGCCCGATACGCATAGGTCAGGGCATCGAGTTCGACTACGCCTCGGTCCACTGCGTCTGGGCGCTGAAGAAGGCGGGCTTCGACGTTGTAATAGTGAACAACAACCCCGAAACCGTCTCCACCGACTTCGACACCGCCGACCGCCTCTACTTCGAGCCGCTGACCGAGGAGGACGTCGCGGGCATACTCGACACCGAGAAGCCGTACGGCGTGGTGGTCGCGTTCGGCGGTCAGACCGCGATAAAGCTCACCCACTACCTCGACCGCACCGGTCAGAACATACTCGGCACGTCGGCGGACAGCATCGACGCGGCGGAGGACCGCGAGCGCTTCGACGAGCTGCTCGAGCGCCTCGGCATCAAGCGACCGCGCGGCGAGACGGTCATGACCTGCGAGGAGGCGCTCGCGGTCGCCAAGCGCGTCGGCTATCCGGTGCTGCTGCGCCCGAGCTACGTTCTCGGCGGTCAGAACATGATAATAGCGTTCGGCGAGGCGGACGTGAAGGAGT
>CAMNWZ010000071.1 GCA_946566645.1 uncultured Clostridia bacterium | reverse complement strand
GAACGAACACCCTCGACTCGGGCCGCGTCACGACGACTATCCTGCTCACCGACGCGCACTGCTGGAACGCAAGCAGCGCCCGCGCGAGCACGGGTATCCCGCCGAGCGGCAGCTTCTGCTTGTCCTCCCCGCCCATGCGGGTCGATCCACCCGCCGCAAGCACTACCGCCGCGAGCACAGGCGGTTTTTCGGTCTTCTTTTTCAAAAACGAGAACAGTCCCATGATAAACCGCCTCCTTGTATACAGTATAATTGCGAGCTTCAAGCCGTATACCAAAAGCCCCGGAAGTCCGAGGCTTTTGCGTTTTTCGTCACTTTTTCGCATCGTGTTCGCGTATCTCGACTCGGCGCACCTTGCCGCTTATCGTCTTGGGCAGCTCCTTCACATACTCGACCACGCGCGGGTACTTGTACGGCGCGGTGTTCTTCTTGACGTAGGTCTGAAGCTCCTTCGTCAGCTCGTCCGAAGGCTCGTATCCGTCGTTGAGTATTATCGTTGCCTTGACGTTGAAGCCGCGCACCGGGTCGGGAACACCGGTCACCGCGCACTCGAGCACCGCCGGATGCTCGCTGAGCACGCTCTCCACCTCGAACGGCCCGATGCGGTAGCCGGACGACTTGATTATGTCGTCGTTTCGTCCGACATACCAGAAAAGCCCCAGCTCGTCGCGATAAGCCGTGTCGCCGGTGTGATAGTAGCCGTCGTGCCACTGAGCGGCGGTCGCCTCCGGCGCGTCGTGGTATCCGATGAACAGTCCTCTCGGACGGCTATTCGGGCTGTCCGCGCGGACGCACACCTCTCCGGTGACGCCAGGCTCGCACTCCCTGCCCTCCGGGTCGAGCACGCTCACCTGATAACCCGCGGCGGGCAGACCCATCGAGCCGGGTCGCGGCTGCATCCACGGATAGAGCGTCGCAAGCGCCAAGGTCGTCTCGGTCTGGCCGAAACCCTCGAATATCTTTAGTCCGGTCTGCTCCTTCCACTGGTCGTAGATGTCCGGGTTCATCGCCTCGCCCGCCGTGCAGCAGTGCTTTAGCGAGGACAGGTCATACTTCGACACGTCATTCAGCAGCATCATGCGGTACATCGTCGGCGGGGCGCAGAAGGTGGTCACCCTGTACTTCTCGAGCTTTGAGAGTATGTCCGCGCCGTCGAATCGGTCGAAGTCGTAGACGAACACCGCGCTCTCGCCGAACCACTGACCGTAGAACTTTCCCCACAGGCTCTTGAGCCATCCGGTGTCCGATATGGTGAAGTGCAGTCCGCCCTCCTCCACACGGTGCCAGAACACGCCGGTGCAGATGTGCCCGAGCGGATAGGTGAAGTCGTGGGTTATCATCTTCGGGTATCCGGTCGTGCCCGACGAGAAGCTGAGCAGCATTATGTCGGTCGCCTTGGTCGCGTCGTCGCCGGTCGGACGCGTCCAGTCCGCCGAGCAAGCCTCGCGCTCCGCCTCGAAGTCGCGCCAGCCGTCGCGATGGACGCGTCCGGTGAGCAGCTTCAGCTCGACCGTCTCGTACTGCCCCTCCCCCTTGTCAAACTCGTCGGCGCAGATGCCCACGCCTGTGATTATCGCGCACTTTATCTTCGCCAGATTGCAGCGATAGGTGTAGTCCTTGGTCATAAGCATGTGCGTCGCCTGGACGGCTATCGCGCCTATCTTGTGCAGCGCGAGCATGCAGTACCAGAAGTAGTAGCTGCGGCGGAGGGTAAGCAGCACGCGGTCGCCCTTGCGTATGCCGAGCGAGCGGAAGTAGTTCGCGGTGCGGTCGCTCTCGGTCTTGAGTTCCGCGTAGGTTATCCGCTTCTCCTCGCCGTTTTCGCCCACCCACAGCAGCGCCAGCTCATTCGGCTTCTCGGCGGCGAGCGTGTCCATCACGTCGTAGGCAAAGTTGAAGTCGTCGTTCCACTTCAGCTTGAAATTCTTGTTCAGATCCTCCAGCGTCACAAAGTCGTCGCGCGACCTTCCGACGTATTTTTCATAGATTGGCATTCTATACCAAACCCCTTTACTCTCCCTTTATAACAACCGCCAGGAACTTCGCCGGCTTTCCTCCGAGCGCGCGCATCCCGTGCGGCTCGCTCGAGTCGAAGTAGATGCTGTCCCCCTCGTGCAGCACATATGTCATGCCGCCTATATACAGCTCCATCTCGCCCTCGACCATGTAGTTCAGCTCCTGCCCCTCGTGTCCGTGCTGCTCGGCGGTGGTGCTGTGGTCCTCCGGCTGCACCGTGACCATAAACGGCTCGGCGAGCTTGTCCTTGAAGGTGAACGCGAGGTGCTTATACTCATACGCCTCGCGGCGGTTGACGGTATAGCCCTCCCCCGCGCGGACAAGGCAGGCGGTCTTGAGCTTGGGCGTGTCGCCGCTCATAATGTCGAGCACGTCCACGCCGAGCACCTGCGCCGCGTTATAGAGAAAGCTGAACGAAAAGTCGTTCTCGCCCCGCTCGTATGCCTCATACTCCTCAAGCGACACGCCGAGCTTGCCCGCCATGGTGTGCGTCGAAAGCTCGCAGTCCTCGCGAAGTGCGCGAAGGCGTGCGCCTATCTCGATAAGCTGGTCGTTCATATTCTACCTCCAAGTCAGCCCTCGTAGCCGTATCCGAGCGCCACCGCACGAAGATTCGCGTCGAGCAGATCCTTGTGGCGCTCGCTTACGACCTTTGCCATCGCGCGCTCGACGTTCTCGTAGGGTATCACGCCGGTGTGCTTTATCACAAAGCCGAGCATTATCATGTTCGCAAGTCCGGACAGTCCCTCGTCCGACGCCAGCTTGGTGGCGGGGATGTAGTGCGCCTTCACGTCGGCGCGCGCGACCTTCCGCTCGATGAGCGAGCTGTCGACAAACACCTCGCCGCCCTGCGCGACGTCGCCCTCGAACTTGTCGAGCGACGGCAGGTTGAGCGCTATCAGCACGTCGGGGTTGGTGACTATCGGGCTGCCCACCGGCTCGTCGCTGAGGATGACCGAGCAGTTGGCTGTGCCGCCGCGCATCTCCGGTCCGTAGGACGGCAGCCAGCTCAGCTCACGGCCCTCGAGCAGTCCCTCATATGCCAAAAACTTTCCCGCGAACAGTATGCCCTGTCCGCCGAATCCCGCGATAAGTATGCGTGTGGTCATTATTTGCTGCCCCCCTTCTCGTCGGCGTACTTGTCCTTGTACACGCCGAGCGGATAGTAGGGTATCATGTTCTCGCGCAGCCACTCCATCGCGGCGGCAGGCTCCTTGCCCCAGTTGGTCGGGCAGGTGGACAGCACCTCGACAAGCGAGAAGCCCTTGCCCTCCACCTGGTTGCGGAACGCCTTCTCTATCGCGCGCTTCGCCTGGTTGATGTGCGCAACCGAGTCGACCGCCACCCGCTCGAGATAGGTCGCGCCGTCCACCTGCGACAGCATCTCGCATATCTTCACCGGAAGTCCGGCGTACTGCGGGTCGCGTCCGTAAGGCGTAGTCTGGGTCACCTGACCGGGCAGGGTGGTCGGCGCCATTTGACCGCCGGTCATGCCGTATATCGCGTTGTTGACGAAGATTATCGTTATGTTCTCGCCGCGCGCCGCCGAGTGCACCGTCTCCGCCGTGCCGATCGCCGCGAGGTCGCCGTCGCCCTGATAGGTAAAGATGATGTTGTTCGGCTCGGCGCGCTTCAGTCCGGTCGCGACAGCCGGAGCGCGTCCGTGCGCCGCCTGCACCATGTCGCACTCGAAGTAGTTGTAAGTGAACACCGAGCATCCGACCGACGCGACGCCGACGGTACGTCCCTCAATGCCGAGCGCGTCTATCGCCTCGGCAACCAGTCGGTGTATTATGCCGTGCGTGCAGCCCGGGCAGTAGTGAAGCGGCACATCGCAGAGCGCGTGCGGCTTCTGAAATACCGTGTTTGCCATCAGTCAGCACCTCCCATCTTGCTCGCTTCCTCAATCTTCGCCAGAACTTCCTCCGGCGTGGGTATCATGCCGCCCGAACGGTTGCAGAGCAGCACCGGACGGCTGCAGCGTATCGACAGCTCGACGTCCTCTATCATCTGACCCATCGACATCTCGACCGAGACGAACGCCTTCGCCTTCTTCGCCGCCGCGCCGACTATCTTCTTCGGGAACGGCCAGAGCGTTATCGGGCGGATAAGTCCCGCCTTGATGCCCTTCGCGCGCGCCATCGCTATCGCGTTCTTGGTCACGCGCGCGGTCGCGCCGTACGCCACGCATATCACGTCAGCGTCGTCGGTCATATACTCCTCGGCACGCTGCTCGTTTGCCATAACCTGCTCGTAGCGCTTATAGCGGTCGATGTTCCACTGCTCAAGCTGCGTCGGCTCGAGGCAGAGCGAGTTTACGATGTTGTGGCGGCGTCCGCCGTTTGTGCCCACCGCGGCCCACGGCTTGTCAAACTGCTTTATCTCGCCGAAGTCGAGGCTGACCGGCTCCATCATCTGACCGAGCACGCCGTCGGCGAGAATCATCGTGACCATGCGGTACTTGTCCGCAAGCTCGAAGCCCTTTATCGCGAAGTCCGCCATCTCCTGAACCGTCGCCGGGGCGAGCACTATCATGTGGAAGTCGCCGTGACCGCCCGCGCGGGTCGCGAGGAAGTAGTCCGACTGGCTCGGCTGTATGCCGCCCAGTCCCGGACCTCCGCGCTGAACGTTTACCACCAGCGCCGGAAGGTCGCAGCCCGCGAGGTAGGAAAGTCCCTCGCTCTTGAGCGCTATTCCGGGGCTGGAGGACGACGTCATCGCGCGCTTGCCGGCGCTGGACACGCCTATCACCATGTTTATCGCGGCGATCTCGCTCTCCGCCTGGAGAAACGTTCCGCCTATCTTGGGCATGCGCTTTGCCATGTACGCCGCGACCTCGGTCTGCGGAGTTATCGGATAGCCGAGATAGTGGCGGCAGCCCGCGGCGATAGCCGCCTCCGCCAGTGCCTCGTTGCCCTTCATAAGTACCTTTTCGCTCATTTCGCCGCCTCCCTCTCGATGGTAATGACGCAGTCGGGGCAGATAGTGCCGCAGCTGAAGCAGCCGATGCACGCGCTCTCGTCGATGCACTCCGCCGGATGGTAGCCCTTCGAGTTTATCCGGTCTCGGCTCAGCTGCACTATCTTCTTCGGACAGACGGTCGTGCACAGACCGCAGCCCTTGCACCTGTCCTCACGAAAACTTATCTTTGCCATGTCTTTGCCTCCCTTATATTGCCCATTCTTCCTTGAAATGGAGAGTTATCGGAATTATTCTGCCGTCTATTAGCTCGGAGACGCCGTCGCGCAGGTCAGCCCTCACCGTCGTCGCGGCAAGCGGGATGCCCATAAGCTCCGCCGCCTCCTTCGCAATTCGGTCGGTCGCCGACACCGACTGCGGCGTAGTCGATTTGCCGAGGTTCGAGTTGTTCACTATCGCGGTGAACCTAAGCGCGCACGCCGTCTCTATCTCGCGCCGAACCTCGTCGAGCGCGGCTGCGCTGCGGGTGAGCGGTCGGTAGAAGTTCGCGACCAGATACATAGCGTAGTCGCCCTCCTCCGCAATCGAGCGGGCGTATCGTCCGAGCGCCAGCGCGCCGCGGTCGTCGCCGCCGACGTCCACCACCGCATGCCGTGAGCGGTCGTGGATTATAGAGTAGCTCTCGGCGGGAAGCGCGGGGGTGTCCACGTTCGAGTTCGCGTACGGGCTGGAGATGAACCGAACGCCGGCTCTCTCGAGCACGTCGCGCGCGTCCTTCGCCCGAAAGTACGGGTTTACGATGTCCAGGTCGGCGAGGCTCACCGCTGTCCCCTGCTCCGCAAGGTGCAGAGCGTACTCGGCGGCGAGATTCGTCTTTCCGCTGCCATAGTGCCCCGAAAAGAGCACGACCCGCGCCATACGCTCCACCTCCTTACAAACGGATATTTGCAAATATTGTAGCATAAGCCATCACTTTTTGCAATCTGCAATTCCTTACAAAATGCAACAAAACCGCAGGGAAATACACCCTGCGGTTTTGCGTCACTCGCTTATCAGTCCTCTTTCGAAGATACTTGCGCGGCACGTTTCGCCGCATCGGTTATTCCCTTGTTGTGCCAGTTTCCGAACTTGAAGTAGAGGAAGCTTAAAAGCGCGCCGAGCACCATCGAAGCCGCCATCGACACGAACAGCATGCGGTAGATGCCTCCGTCCATGTTCGCTATCGACACGGCAGCCGCCTGCTGCGCCTCCTCGAAGGTGTCGTACATCGGCGTTCCGTCCGCGTTGATCTTCGTCAGATACTGCGTCGCCTTCTCCCCTATTCGAGGGTCGAGCGGCACGGTCGCCATCAGCTTCTCAACAGCCGCGTTGAGCGGGCGGACGGCTATCAGATAGGTTATCGGGATACGCGCGAGGTTGGAGGCTATCGCGGTTATCATCGGCGGGATGGCAGCGCCCGCTCCGCGCAGAGCGCCCGCTATCGAGCCGTCGATGCCCATGAAGCAGTAGACAAACGCCAGAATTCGCACGCCGTTTATGCCCATGACCATTATGTCGTTGCCCGGCTCAATGCCGAACAGCTGCATTATCAGTCCGCCGCAGAACCAGAGCGCAATGCCGACCACCAGTCCGATGCACACCACCGCGAGTATTCCCGCGTGTACGCCCTTCTTCGCGCGCTCGGTGTCTCCCGCGCCGATGTTCTGTCCTACGAAGGTCGTGACCGCCGCGCCCATCGCGAACATCGGCATGACCGCGAATCCGTCCGCCTTCATTATGACGGTGTTGGCGGCTATGAGGTCGGCGCCGAAGCCGTTGGAGAAGGTCTGGATGACCATTCCGCCGAGGCTCATCGCCATCTGCTGAAGTCCGGTCGGCAGTCCGAGACGCATTATGTTCTTTACCGACTTTCCGTCCGGATGTATGAGCTTCTTAAACTGAACCTTGACCGGGTACGCGCCCGAGTTTATTCGCACCGCGAGCACCATGCCCGACGCGAAGTGCGAGATGGAGGTCGCGAGCGCGACGCCCATGACTCCCCACTTGAACACGATGACGAACAGCAGGTCGAGCGCCACGTTCATGACCGACGAGACGATCATCGCGTAGAGCGGCCACTTGCTGTCGCCCATGCCGCGAAGCGCGCCCGAACCGAGGTTGAAGTAGACGTTTCCGAGCATTCCGAGGAAGATTATCATCAGGTAGACGGTCGCGTCGTTGATAAGCTCCTTCGGGGTGTTGAGTATGCGGAGCAGCGGACCCGCCAGCGGCGTGCCGACTATCGTGATAAAAAGTCCCATCGCAAACGCCAGCGACATCGAGGTGTTAAGTCCCTTCTGAAGCGAGTCGAAGTCCTTGGCGCCGAACATCTGCGATATAACTATCTGCGAGCCCATCGAGATGCCCATGAACAGCGCGTTGAACAGCGTCATCACCGGGAAGCTGACTCCGACCGCCGCGAGCGCGTGCGCTCCGTTTGCGGCGAAGTTTCCGACGATTATCGAGTCGGCGATGTTGTAGAGCTGCATGATGAGGTTTGACAGCACAACGGGCAGCGCAAACATCAGCAGCTTCTTCATAATGGGTCCTCGAGTCAGGTCGTTGCGCTCGGAGACAGTGTGCTCATTAGCCATTGACAAATACCTCCTGTATCAGATTGTTTTAACGATTAATTATACAGGAAAACACGGTTGCTTGTCAATGATAGTTTATTGTTTTTTCTTCTCCGCCGCCTGCTCCTTCTGCTTCTTTCGACGCTCGCGGCGGGTCTCGATGTGCTGCTCG
>CAMNWZ010000070.1 GCA_946566645.1 uncultured Clostridia bacterium | reverse complement strand
GTGTTATGCACGGATTGCCAGAACAGGCGTAGTCTCTCCAAACAGTCTTAGTTTCACAATTGCACGTAACGTTATACTGGCAGTAGTGGCGCGAACCTGAATGATAGTTGTTCCCTGTGTACGTCAATTTTTGATGCTCAGTTTTATAAGATATATAAAGAATATCGCTTTCATACCATGTGTCTGGCTCAACATATTTTGTTCCTGATTCCAAGCCTTCATTACACCATTCATCAGCGGTAAATGTAGATATATCATTAAATCTCAAAACCGCTGACGGACCAGGTTTATGTCTCCATGTCGAATTAAAAAATCTTGCAAAGTGGTAGTCGTTATACGTCATATTATCGAGGTTAGTATCTATCCGCAGTGCAATTATATTTTCCCAATCAGATTGCATTGTTGGTCTACTAAAGCTCGTTAAAATACATTTATAGCCAAGATAATCTAAGTCTTTACGCACAATTCTTCCCACTTCAACAGGATCATCTTCTAATAAGCTGTAATATGTATCAGAAATTTCTCCAGGCTCATATGGTTTATCCCATTTCCCTAATGCATATGCGTAGCAATTATAGTTAACCATATTTGGATTCCACGAATATCTAGTGCTAAATTCTAGACCATACGAATCATATGTACTAACTTGTGGATAATATCCATACATACTATTTGTCTTCACCAAATTCCGTATTTCATCATAAAAGTTCGCCGCCTCCACACGTCCTACCATACTATGGCTACTTGGGTTTTCAAGTATATCCAAGACTACCCCTTTTACATATTGGCGACCATTTTCATCGGCATAGAAATAAGGAACTTCCACGCCATTTTCTTCAAGAAACTCAATGCACTCATCATCACTTAGCGATTCGATGTACGAGCGCAAATCCACCCTGGGTGAGCCAATCCCCTCAATCGGGCTTGCTGCGGAAGTGGATGTTCCACAGCAAAAAGCTATGCAGATACAGCAAAGCATGGCAAGAAAACGTTTACATTTCATTCTAGAGTTCCTCCGTTCATTTTTTATTGTGCAGCATGTATCTCTGCACATTTTTATTATACCAATATTTGACAACTTTGTCAACTGTGAATGTTTGCAGACAACACAAAAGGGAGAGGCGATGCCCCTCCCTTTTCTCTTATCCCTGCACCATCAGTCGAGCGCGCGGGTGGCTATCTTCTCCTTTATCATCGCCACGAACTCGTCAAGCGACATCGTCACGTTCTCGCCCTTGCGGTCGCGCACTGACACCTCGCCGCTCTCCGACTCACGGTCGCCGACGACCAGCATATACGGTATCTTCTGCATCTGCGCCTCGCGGATCTTGTAGCCGATCTTCTCGTTGCGCAGGTCGGTCTCGGCGAATATGCCCTCCGCCTCGAGCCGCTCGTATATCTTCTTCGCGTAGTCGTTCGCGCGGTCGGTTATCGGCATTATCTTTGCCTGCACCGGAGCGAGCCAGGTCGGGAACGCGCCCGCGAAGTGCTCGGTCAGTATGCCGATGAAGCGCTCGACCGAGCCGAACACCACGCGGTGTATCATTATCGGACGGTGCGGCTTGTTGTCCTCGCCGATATACTCAAGCTCGAAGCGCTCGGGCAGCTGGAAGTCGAGCTGTATCGTGCCGCACTGCCATGTGCGACCGAGGCAGTCCTCGAGGTGGAAGTCTATCTTCGGACCGTAGAACGCGCCGTCGCCCTCGTTTATCTCGTACTCCTTGCCGAGTTCGTTGAGCGCCGCGGCAAGGCGGGCGGTCGCGTCCTCCCACGTCGCCTCATCGCCGAGGTGATCCTCCGGCATGGTCGAAAGCTCGATGTGATACTTGAATCCGAAGGTCGAGTAGACCTCGTCTATCAGCCGCACGACGCCCTTTATCTCGCTGGTAATCTGCTCCTGCGTCATAAAGATGTGCGCGTCGTCCTGGGTAAAGCAGCGCACGCGCATCAGTCCGTGGAGCGCGCCGCTAAGCTCGTGGCGATGAACAAGACCCAGCTCGCCGCAGCGCAGCGGCAGGTCGCGGTAGCTGTGGTGCTCGAGTCCGTAGACGAGCATTCCGCCCGGGCAGTTCATCGGCTTTATCGCAAAGTCGGTGTCGTCGATGACCGTCGTGTACATGTTGTTCTTGTAGTGTCCCCAGTGTCCCGAACGCTCCCACAGCGCGCGGTTGAGCATCATCGGGGTGGATATCTCCTGATAACCCTCGCGGCGGTGCAGCTCGCGCCAGTAGTCGATGAGCTTGTTCTTGAGTATCTGACCTTTCGGCAGGAAGAACGGGAAGCCGGGACCTTCGTCGAGCAGAGCGAACAGTCCAAGCTCGCGTCCGATGCGGCGATGGTCGCGCTTCTTCGCCTCCTCGAGCATGCGCAGATGCTCGTCCAGCTCCTCCTTCGACGCGAACGCGACCGCGTAGATGCGGCAGAGCATCTTGCGGTTCGAGTCGCCGCGCCAGTAGGCTCCGGTGGCGTTTACCAGCTTGAAAGCCTTGAGACGTCCGGTGTCCGGGACGTGAGGTCCTGCGCAGAGGTCGGTGAAGTCGCCCTGCTTGTAGAAGCTGATGGCCGCGTCCTCGGGCAGATCGTCGATAAGCTCGACCTTGTACGGCTCGCCCTTCTCCTCCATCAGCTTGCGAGCCTCGGCGCGGGGAAGCTCGAAGCGCTCAAGCTCGATCTTCTCCTTGATTATCTTCTTCATCTCAGCCTCGATCTTCTCCAAATCTTCCGGCTGGAACGGCGTCTCGACGTCGAAGTCGTAGTAGAATCCGGTGTCGATGGCGGGTCCTATCGCGAGCTTCACATCCGGGTAGAGGCGCTTGACCGCCTGCGCCATGATGTGCGAACCGGTGTGGCGCAGCGCGTGCAGACCCTCCGCGTCCTTCGACGTGAGCAGGTTGAGCTTGTCCCCGTCTTTAAGCTCGGTGCGCAGGTCGACGACCTCGCCGTTCACCTCGGCGGCGCAGACGTTGCGGGCAAGTCCCTCGCTTATCGCCTTCGCCGCGTCGTAGGCGTTCGCGCCGGCGGCAAGCTCTATCGAACTGCCATCCTTCAGAATGATGTTCATTGAAAATCTCCTCCTGTCTCGGATTTTGTCCCGAAATGTGAAAAACCACCCTCGGGACGACTGATAATCGTCTCAAGGGTGGGGATGATCCTCACGGTTCCACCTTGATTGCGCAGAAAGTCCGCGCCACTCAAAACCGCGCTGTAACGTGCGCGCCACGTCTCCGCCTACTCGCCTGTCGGTTTTCGGGAAGCTGCTCGCGGGTGGTATACAATGCGGCGCCGCCACGCATGGGTTTCAGCCAATGCCCACGCTCTCTTTCGAGGAAGCCTTCCGCGCTGTCGTTGTCCCGGTCAAAGCCTTTTACGAACAGATTCTAGCACCGTTTTTCGCCTTTGTCAAGCGTTTTTCATCTGTGTCCGCGGACATATGCCTGCATACCGTGTCCGACCTCGCCGTATGGTATGGTGTGAAAACCGAGGTTTCGGTAGAACTCCTCGCGACCGCTCGCCGCGACAAGCGTCACCGTTCCCCACGACCCCTGCGGCACCATCATCGAGATGAGGTCGAGCGCGCGGCTGACGAGCGCCGTGCCTATCCCCTCTCCCCGCCGCGTCGGATGCACAAGCAGGTCGGCGATGACGAACACGAACGCGCCGTCCCCCGCCACCCGCAGCATGCCTATCGTCTCGCCGCCGTCCTCCGCCGTAAGACGGATGAGCGACGCCGCGAGCGCGCGCTTGACTCTGGCGCTGTCCAGCGGCTCGAATCCGCCGGCAATACGCAGCGTCTGGAAGTTCACTATGTTCAGCCTGTTTTCATATATCTTGTACGCCACGTTTGCACCTCCTGTCTGAAAGTCATACGCCATTATACGCGCGGCGGCAGCGGCTTGATATCGAGTATACTTCGCTCTGCGGATAGTATAGCACATCGTTCTGCCATGTGCAAGCGGCACGGCTGTCAAACCTCGTTTGGGTGATTCTCGGCTTGCAAAATCCAAAAAGCATGGTAAAATATAGTTGAAGACAGTCGGATATTTGCGGAGAAAGGAACAAATATGAACAGAAAGCTCGCGCTCGTGCTGACAGTCGTGATATTTGCCGCCATAGCGTTCTGCTTCCTCCGGCCGATGGACAGCTATGATTTCGTGACCTACGGCGAATTCGGCAACATCAAATCGGTGTATCTCGAAGGGGACGTGGAGATACCGATAAAAGTGTCCGGCGAGACCGACCTGCTGGCCGTGACCGCGCTCGAATATGACGGTCAGGGCGGTGCGTACATATGCTTCCGACCGGCGGAGGGGCGTCAGTTCTCAATGGGCGCGGTGGACGTAAATCTGCGCGTCCATCCCTGGGACGACGGCACGCCCTTCGACCTCGCGTCGGTCGAGCGATACGAGGACGGCGAGTGGGCGCATTACACCGACCTAGACCATTTCGCGTTTGGGATGCTCGCGATAGACTACACCACCGGACCGTTCGTAATAAGCGGAGATCAGCTTCGTCTACCCCTGAATCCGCCTCTGGTAGAACCCGGCAGGTATCGCGTGATCTTCAACTTCCGTGAGGCTTTCGGCGACCGTGGCAGCGGCCTCAGCTGCGAGGAGACCGTCCATCACATAACTATGGAGTACGAAATACCCGCAGCGAGCGACAGCCGTTACGACCTCGCCTATCTCGTGGTACTCGAACCCGAGTGGCGCGGGCGCACAAGTATCCAGTTCATATTGCGCGCAAACGAGGGTGAAACGCCGTATCGCAGACACGACAAGGTGGATGTTGAGAAGCTGGAAGACGGAAGCTGGGTAAAACAGAAGCTCCTGTACAACGACGCTGTTCCGAATTTCTATCAGCGCTGGGATTATCGTCGCTCGGACTACAAATTTTCGGAGTATCATCTGAGCATGACCCGTCCGCTCGACTCCGACAGCGACTACCGCATAACGATGTACTTCACCGAGCACGACGGCGGCGACGACTATATGCCGCTGCAAATACACATTCGCACCCTATCCGAGCGCTCGCCTACCGACTGGTAAACCCGCGCTGTTTTGCGGCATCTCCGAAATAGGCTTGCATTTTTCGGGAAAATAGGCTACAATATACTGTACGACTTTGTATCCCCTGGAGGTGAGCGTTTTTGAAGATCAGTCTTCCGAAAGGTGTGCTTGAGATAACAAACGACGTGCTCTGCGAGATAATAACCGCCGTCGTCTCCGGCTGCTTCGGCGTTCGGGGAATGGCTGCCGAAAATCAGCAGGGCATCATCCGTCTTATCAAAAGGGAAAACGTGGATAACGCCGTCAAGGTGACCGAGCGTCCGGACGGCACGATAAAAGCCGAGCTGCACATCATCGTTCGGCACGGGGTGAATATAAACGCGGTCTGCCGCTCGATAAACGAGCAGGTTCGCTATTCTGTCGAGGATAAGACCGGGATAAAGGTGTCGAGCGTGGATATCTGCGTAGACAGCGTTATGAGCGACTAGTTCGCTTTTGTATAACACGGAGGTGCTTTAGGGTTATGGAAAAGATAAACGGAGCCATGCTTTCCGCGATGATTCTCGGCGCGGCGGCTGAGGTGGACAACAAAAAACAGCCGATAAACGAGCTGAACGTCTTCCCCGTTCCGGACGGAGACACCGGCACGAATATGTCGCTCACGCTGCTTGCCGCGGCGGGCGATCTGTCCACCCACAGCTACAAGACGGTCGGTGAGGCTGCGGATGCCGCGGCTCGTGCGATGGTTCGCGGCGCGCGCGGAAACTCCGGCGTTATAACCTCGCTGCTGTTCCGAGGCTTCGCCAAGGCGCTCAAGGGCAAGGAGGACATGGACGGCTCGCTCTTTGCCGAGGCTATGAGCGAGGGCGTTCGCTCGGCGTACAAGGCGGTCATGAAGCCGGCGGAGGGCACGATACTCACCGTCAGCCGTGTCTCCGCCGAGGTCGCCAAGAGCTTCGCCATCGAGAACCACGACGCGGAGGCGGTCATTCAGGAGATGCTCTCCGCCGCGCGCGACGCGCTCGAGAAGACCATCCACCAGAACCCGGTGCTCGAGAAGGCTGGCGTTGTGGACGCGGGCGGCGAGGGCTTCTGCGTCATACTCGACGCCATGCTCCGCACCCTTCGAGGCGAGACGATAGCCCGCGCGGGCGGCGAGGTCGCCGCGACCAACTCGCAGGCAAACTTTGCCGATTTCGCGACCGAGGACATAAAGTTCGGCTACTGCACCGAGTTCATCGTCAACATGGGCGGCGACGAGGTCGGAAAGTCGCACGAGAAGCTCCGCGCCTACCTTGACAGCCTGGGCGACAGCCTTGTGTTCGTCGAGGATGAGGACATTATCAAGATACATGTACATACCAACGACCCGGGACTCGCCATTCAGGAGGGTCTGAAGTACGGCTCGCTGACCAAGCTGAAGATAGACAACATGCGCGAGCAGCACACCGAGAAGGTCATAATCACCGGACGGCTTCCGGTCGTGCCGGGTGCGCGAAACATCGCCGCGCCGGAGAAGCACTACGGACTGGTCGCGGTCTGCGCCGGAGCGGGACTGCGCGCCGTGTTCGAGGACATGGGCGTTGACAAGGTGGTCGAGGGCGGTCAGACGATGAATCCGTCCACCGAGGACATCCTCGCGGCTATCGACGCCGTGCCCGCCGAGGTCGTGTTCGTGCTTCCGAACAACAAGAACATAATCATGGCTGCCGAGCAGTGCATCTCGATGAGCGAGAAGACGGTGGTGGTTCTGCCCACCAAGACGGTGCCGCAGGGCGTGTCCGCCATCCTCTCCTTCGACCCGGACGCCGAGCCGAACCAGAACCGCGACGAGATGATGAACGCCGCAGCGCGCGTCCGCACCGGTCAGATAACCTACGCCGCGCGGGACAGCTTCTTCGACGACCGCAAGATAAAGCAGGGCGACTATCTGTCCATCTGCGAGAGCGACCTCGTCGGCGTGACAAAGTCGCTTCCCGCCGCGCTCAAGCGTCTCGCGAAGGAGCTTCACAAGCGCCCCGCCGAGTTCGTCACCGTGTTCTACGGCGCGGATGTGGACGAGGCTGCCGCGCTCGAGGCGCAGGACCTCTTCCAGAAGGAGTTCAAGGACGCGGAAGTGACCGTCATTCCGGGCGGTCAGCCGGTCTACTACTACCTCGTGTCCGCCGAATAACGCGATGCCTAACCTCGACACGAAGGTAGCCGAAATCAGGGGAATTGGTGAAAAGAAAGCCGGGTTTTTAGCAAAACTCGGTCTTTTTACTTTGCGCGATGTGCTCCGCTTCTTCCCCCGCGACTATGAGGACAGGCGCGAGATAAAGCGCCTCTGCGACGTGCTTCCGGGCGAGAGCGCGTGCGTGGAGGGTGGGCTGATAACCACCCCTACGCTCAGCCGCATACGTCGAGGGCTGGACATCACAAAGTGTCGGATAAGCGACGGCACGGCGGTCTGCGACGTCACCTTTTTCAATCAGTCCTGGATAAAAAACCGCCTGAAAACCGGCGAAAACTACGTCTTTTACGGCAAATTCGGCGACGGCGACCTGCTCCGCCGCGAGCTTACCAATCCCGCCTTCGAGCCGGAGGGGGCGAACCGCACGACCGGACGCATCCTGCCGGTCTATCGGCTGACGGCGGGCATCGGGCGCGCGGCTATGACCTCGGTGGTCGAGGCTGCGCTCGCGGCGGCGGACGGCGACTTTCCCGAGCCGATACCCGAGCCGATACGCGAGCGCTTCGGGCTTATCGACGCTGCCACCGCCTACCGAAACATCCACTTCCCCGACGGCGACGAACTGCTTGCCGAGGCGCGCCGCCGCTTCGTGTTCGAGGAGCTGTTCATCCTGTC
>CAMNWZ010000069.1 GCA_946566645.1 uncultured Clostridia bacterium | reverse complement strand
AGACCTGTCCTCGTCGGGCAGCTGACCGACAAACTCCTGCTCGAACCGCACGCCGAACTTCATGTACGCCTTGTCGGTGTCGCTCAGCTCGTCCTCGCCGATGACCGACGCAAGGCTCCGCGCCTCCTGAACCTTGGAATACGCGGCAAAGAGCTGGTTTGAGAGCGCCGAGTGATCCTCGCGCGTGTACCCTTCGCCGATGCCGTCTTTCATCAGTCGGCTGAGCGACGGCAGCACGTTTATCGGAGGATAGAGACCTTTCGCGTCGAGGTCACGGCTCAGCACTATCTGACCCTCGGTGATGTAGCCGGTGAGGTCGGGGATGGGGTGCGTTATATCGTCGTTCGGCATGGTTAGTATCGGCACCTGCGTGACCGAGCCTTCGCAGCCGTGTATCATGCCGGCACGTTCGTACAGCGACGCGAGGTCGCTGTACAGATAGCTCGGGTAACCCTTGCGGCTGGGTATCTCGCCCTTGGAGGAGGAGAACTCGCGCACCGCCTCGCAGTAGCTTGTCATATCGGTCATGATGACCAGGACGTGGTATCCGTGCTTGAACGCCAGATACTCGGCGGCGGTCAGCGCGCAGCGTGGGCAGAGTATGCGCTCGATTATCGGGTCGCTCGCGAGGTTCATAAACATTACCACTCGCATGAGCGCGCCGCTCGACTCGAAGCTCTGGCGGAAAAAGTCGGCGGTGTCGTTCTTGACGCCCATCGCGCAGAAGACTATCGCGAATTCGCCGTCCGCGCCGCCTATCTGCGCCTGACGCACTATCTGCGCCGCAAGCTCATTGTGCTTCATGCCCGAGCCGCTGAATATCGGCAGCTTCTGACCGCGGATAAGCGTCATCTGACCGTCTATCGCCGAAATTCCGGTGTAGATGCAGCTTCGCGGATATTTGCGGCTGACCGGATTTATCGCCGAGCCGTTTATGTCGCGGCTCTCGTCGGGATAGAGCGCGCCCAGCCCGTCGACAGGACGACCCGCGCCGTCGAACACCCGTCCGAGCATCTCGGGGGACAGGGGGAGGGTCATCGGCTTACCGGTAAAGCGAGTGCGCGTGCCGCTTATCGCCATGCCCTTGGTGCCCTCAAACACCTGCACGACGACGCGCTCGCCGTCTATCATAGTTATACGGCCGGTGCGGCGCTCACCGCTCGGCAGCGTGAACCGGCACATTTCGTCGTAGGCGACGCCTTTGACGCCGTCGAGCACGACAAGCGGTCCGTTTATGCTCGAAAGACCGACATATTCCATCTGCATTTTCGACCGCCTCCTTTAGTTTTGTGCGAGCACGGCGTTCACCGCGTCGTCTATTCTGCGTCTGTACTCGGCAAATTTGCTCATATCGTCGTTCGGTATCTCGTACTTCATGCGCACGAGTGCGTCGCTTATGCCGCTTGCGCGAAGCTGCGATATGGGTATGTTCCTCGCGACTATCTCGCCCGCGCGGTCGTAGAAGTGAAGTATCGTCTCCATCATGTGCAGCTGCTTCTCAAGCGGGACATAGGTGTCTATCGGATGGAACGAGTTCTGCTGGAGGAATCCGGTGCGGATTATCCTCGCGGTCTCGATGGTGAGCTTCTGATCCTCAGGCAGGATGTCCGAGCCTATCAGCTTGACTATCTCCATAAGTCCCGCCTCCTCCTGCATGAGCGAGCTTATGCGGCGGCGGCAGCGGACGAAGTTCGGTCCGAGATGCTCGTTGTACCATCCGTCCAGCTCGTCGGCGTACTCCGAATAGGAGGTTATCCAGTTGATGGCGGGGTAGTGGCGGGCGTAGGCAAGCTCGCGGTCGAGAGCCCAGAAGCAGCGGACAAATCGCTTGGTGTTCTGGGTCACCGGCTCGCTGAAATCGCCTCCCTGCGGGCTGACAGCGCCTATAACCGTGACCGAACCCTCCTCGCCGCAGAGCGTGCGCATATATCCCGCGCGCTCGTAGAACTCGGCAAGGCGGGAGGGCAGGTAGGCGGGGAATCCCTCCTCGGCGGGCATCTCCTCGAGACGACCGCTTATCTCGCGCAGAGCCTCCGCCCAGCGGCTGGTGCTGTCCGCCATTATTGCGACATGGTATCCCATGTCACGGTAGTATTCGGCTATCGTCATGCCGGTGTATATCGACGCCTCGCGCGCCGCGACCGGCATGTTCGACGTGTTCGCTATAAGCACGGTGCGTCCGAGTATCGGCTGACCGCTGCGCGGATCCTCAAGCTCGCTGAACTCCTCCAGCACCTGCGTCATCTCGTTTCCGCGCTCACCACAGCCGAGATAGACGATTATGTCCGCGTCCGACCACTTGGCAAGCTGGTGCTGATTTACCGTTTTGCCCGCGCCGAACGGTCCGGGGAGCGCCGCGCATCCGCCCTTCGCAAGAGGGAAGAGGGTGTCCATTATGCGCTGTCCGGTTATCAGCGGGCGGTCGATGGGCAGTCGCTCGGCGGACGGTCGCTCACGGCGTATCGGCCACTTCTGCGCGAGCTTGAGCGGCACTATGCCGCGTCCGGTGTCCAGTTCGACTATCGTGTCCTCGACGGTGTACTCGCCGTTTTCGACCGCGCTGACGACCGTTCCGCTCACTTCGGGCGGGACCATGCAGCGGTGCTCGATTATCGGGGTCTCGGTGAGCTTCGCGAATATCGCGCCTCCCTCGAGCTTGTCGCCGACCTTGACGCAGACCGAGGTCTGCCACTTCTTCTCGGTGTCGAGCGAGCCGATGTTCACGCCACGCGCGATGAAGCTGCCCGAAGCCTTCTCGAGCGCGCGCAGCGGGCGTGCGATGCCGTCGAATATGTTGCCGATAAGCCCCGGCCCGAGGGTGAGAGACATCGGCGCGCCGGTGCCCTCGACAGGCTCGCCGGGGCGCAGTCCGGACGTCTCCTCATAGACCTGTATAGTCGCCTCCTTCTCGGTGACCGAGACGACTTCGCCTATAAGGCGCATCTTTCCGACATAGACCATGTCCATGACCGCGAGCGTATCGTCACCGCGCGCGCGCACGACCGGTCCGTTTATCGAGTGAATGTAGTACATAGCTCCTCCTTACGCCTTGACGGCTGCCATCTCACCGAAGTCCTCCGCCGCCTTTGCGAGCGTGGAGTCGTAGCTGAGGTCCAGCCGCAGATGACGGCGAAGATTGACCGCGACGAGTCCGCCGAGCTCGACTTCGCCCTCGACGACTTTCGCGCCGGACAGCTCGGCGAGCTTGTCACCGAACTTCATGTCCTGCGGGCGGAGATATATCGTCATCGACTCGCCGCCCAGCTTCTTCGACGCGTACTGCGCGAGACGCTCAAGCGCGGCGGCATATTCCTCGGTTTCGGTGTACTGCTCGACACGCTTTCGCGCGACGGCGACCGCCTCGTCGCAGATGGCGCGGCGGGTGCGGTACAGCTCGTGCTTCTGCTCGAACATCTTCTGCGACACGCGCCTGCCCGCCTCGGTACGGATTCGCGCCGACGCGGCTCGGATGTATGTCGCGACCTCGCCGATAAGCTCGTCCTCGGCAGCGCTCAGAAATGCGTCGCGCTTTGCCGCAAGCTCCCGCTCGAGCGCCGAACCTTCGCTCTCCGCGTCCGAATAGATGGTCGCTATGAAATTTTCCAGTTTATCTGCCATTTCTTAAACCCCTCACAGTTTCACGCCTATCGACTCGCGTATGTAACGCGTTATCGAATCGGGCGCGCGACGAGTGCCGTGGCGGTCGGGTATCTCGACTATCAGCGGAGTAGTAAGGTGCAGCCGCAGACGGTCGATAAGCTCGGGGCAGAGCGCGGCGCACTTCTCGCTTATCAGCAGAACGCCGATGTCCTTTTCGTCTATCGCAAACTGGATAGCCGAGCGCACCTCGTCAAGCCCATGCGCAAGAACGCCTTCTATGCCCGCAAGCCGCATGCCGACCAGCGTGTCGTGGTTGTCGGATATGAGATAGTAGCGCATCAGCCTATCTTCGCGAGTATCTGGAAGCTGACGAGCATTCCGTAGAGCGCGATGCCCTCCGCCAGTCCGACGAATATCAGCGCCTTGCCGAACAGCTTCGAGTCCTCGCTCATCGCGCCGATAGCCGCGGCAGCCGAGCTCGCGACGGCTATGCCTCCGCCGAGACCGCTCAGTCCGGTAGAAAGTGCCGCGCCGATCAGTCCGATGCCGTCGCCGACTGTGAGTCCGGTCGCCTGGGTCGCGTCGGCAGCGCTCGCGACACCGCCTATGTTCGCCGCGGTGAAGCCCACGACGATGGCAAAGAAGCAGACAATGTTTGCAATAAGTCCGGTTTTGACCTTTTTGCCCTTCTTCTGCATGTAGTAGATGACAAAGAGCGGGGAGAGCAGCAGAGCTACGATTCCGAGACTGGTTACGAATTCCATTTTTATTACCTCCGAAAATATGATTAGTTGTCCGACGAGCCGTAATCCACCGTCGCGGGAGTGAACTCACGCCCGTCGCCGTCGTAGAAACGGCCGAACATCTCATAGAAGTTAAGACGCAGCACCTGTATCGCGACGAGCAGTGCCTCCAGCGCCATGACGAACACGTTGCCTATCGCCACGACCACCATGTTCGGGTTTTCGTGACCCCCGGCTAGCATGAACACAACGCCCATCATCGCCGCGTGGCTTATCACGAAGATGCCGATTCGCATGAAGCTGACCGCGTTGGTGACATAGCTGAGCACCACTTCGATAAGCTCGAACAGGTTCTGCACAAGGAAGGAGCCGAAGCTCTCCGGCTTCCAGTCGGGGTCGCCCGCCACCAGCTTGCCAAGCGGCTCGCGCATGACTATCAGCATGAGCGGGAGCACTATCATCAGGATGAGCGCCCAGCCGGGGAGGGATATGCTGAGATACCCGAGCATCGGCAGGAGTATGAACATCACGCCGTAGAAAAGCACCAGCCCCGCAAATCCGTTCTGACCGAACAGCGCCTTTGCGTAGTCCCGCCTGCGAAGTCCGCTTATGATGTTCATTATCATAACGACGGTGAGTATCGCAAGACCGATGTATATTGAGAACTGCAGCGCCGTGTTGGTGTTCGCGCTCGACTCGAGCACATGGAAGCCGAAGGGGAGGAGATCCTCAAACCCGAACACGCTTCCGTAGGCTATGCCCACCAGCGCGCCGGATATTCCGGTGTAGACAAGCACTTTTCCTATCCACATCCCGCGCAGCTTCCACATCAGATAACCGCATATCGCGAGCAGCACGCCCTGACCGAGGTCGCCGAACATCACGCCGTAGAGCAGGGTATAGACGACCGCCATGAACGGCGTAGGGTCGAATTCGTTGTAGTTCGGGCGTCCGTACATCTCGATAAACGGCTGGAACGGCCGGAAGAACCGCTTGTTTTTCAGCTTGGTCGGCGGGGTCACGTCGCTTATCATCGAAGGGTCGTCGGTCTGGTGGATAATGCCGCCCGCTCGGTCAAGCTCCGCCTCCAGCTTTGCGACTTCCGACTCGGGCACCCATCCGTAGAGGAAGAACCTGTCGTCGGCGACGACCGCGTATTTGCGCATATCGTACGCCTCGGACAGATATTTCAGCAGGCAGTAGCGCGTCAGGAAGTTCTCGCGCTCGGCGGCGATGTACGCCTCGGTGTCTCTCTCGATGGTGTTCGCGCGTGCGCTGTCGTCGACGATCTCCTTTTTCAGCTCGCTTTCCGCCTCGTCCGGACTTCCGTGCACTTTGTCCGAGATGTAGATGCGCTCGAACCTGAGCGACGCGAACAGCGTGTCCACGCGGTTTTCGTGCCTACGGGGAACCAGATAGACGCCGTAGACGAAGTCCCTGTCCTCGCTCGTCAGGAAGAAGTAGAAGTCGTTGCTGTCCTGAAGAAAGCTGAGGAAGTGCTCATATGCCGTCCTCGGCATGCGTCCGAACCTGAAACGCGCATACTCAAGCTCGAAGAAGTCGGAGACATCCTCCACGTTTCCCATGCCCTTGATGTGTTCGAGCTGGTCGACGATCTTCTCGTCCTCGTTTGCGATGAAGGTGAGCTCGTCGCGCTCTCGACGCATCGCTTCCAGCTTTTCGGCAAAGTCGTGGAAGTACTCATCCGAGTCGTTCGACTGTCCGATGAGCGGCGCGAAATCGCGATACTCAAGCTCGATGCCGTTCTTCGACGCGAGGTCGCGCACCGTGCGAAGCAGCTCCGCGTAGGGATTCTGTCCCTCCATGCGCTTGAGCGTCTTCGCGCTCTGCGACATGACGCTCATCGCGTTTTCCGGCTGAAACTCATGTCCGAGCACATGCTGCGCGACTATCTCGTCGAATCGGCTCTCCGGCGCGATTATGCGCAGCAGCTTCATTTTTTCGATAGCCATTCAGTTACCTCCTTACTCCGGTTCCGCGCCGGGAAGTATGATGCCCGCGTCCTGCGGCTTCATGCCGTAGCGGACACACTCGATTATCTTGACCAGGTTCTGTATCTCTATCTCGCGCAGATTGAGATACGCGAGCGGCGTATACACCGACGGTTCCGGACTTGACAGCATCCGCCGATTGAACCGCCACAGATACATCGTCACATAGTCGTCTATGCTGCGGCAGTCCTCAAACGCGAACAGCGAGCGGTAGGGGGAACGCTTTACCACCTCGACCGCCGCCTCGTGGTCGGGCGCGTTTATCATCTCGGCGAGAAGCGAAGGTCGAAGCCGACCGCGCAGCGGCAGCAGATATAAGCTAAGCTCGTCGGTCATGGCGGGGAAGAAGCGCTTGATTCTCAGTATCGCCGTGATGTTCAGCAAGTCTACCTCCGCGCCGAAGCCCTCCTTCAGCTTGAGCGCAAGGTCTCCCGAGTAGTGCTTCTTTATCGTCAGGAACACGTCCGAGTAATACTTCGCGTCCATAACCGACTTCGCGACGGTGTACTCGGGCGGTTCTCCGCGCTCACGGGGAAGTTTTGCCAGGGCGGGGAAGTATTTCGACCGCTCGATAGCCTCCCAAAACTGCTCGAAGTCGCTCAATTTCTCCAGTTTCTCGAAGTCCACCTGCGAGTGCTTTCTGAAATACTCGGGCATTCGGCAGCTGTACTCGACCTGGTCGTCCGCCGACTGCCACGCACGCAGGAAGTAGAGTATCTCGTCGCACTCCGCCTTGTCGATTATCCCGCCGAGCAGGGGGTGATCCTCGCGCGACATGAATCGGTAGATGCGGATAAACTCGTCGTTGAGCGCGTTCTTCAGTGCCTGCTCTATCTCCACGCGGCGCTCGATTGACGTGCTGGCATCGCCGAGCGCTTCGGCAAATCCCGGCTTTTCGCGCAGATAGGCCGCGACCTCGTCGACGCTCTTGAGCGACAACAGCGCCGCGTAGTCCTCAGCGCGCAGCCGGCGGCCGTACATCGCGCGAACCTTCGCCGCGACTCCGCCGTACTTCATATACTGTCTAACCATCATTCACCTTCGGGCTCGGCTATCGCGCGGCGGAACAGCTCGTCCGCCCACCTGTCGCGCCGACTCTCCGCCTCACGCTCGATGCGCTCGATCTCGTGCTTCAGCTCGGCGTCTATCTTCGCTATCTGCGCGTCGGCATACTCCGCCTCGGTCTCTCGCACCTTCTCGATGCGCTTCTCCGCGCGGTCGTAGTAGTCCTTGCGCATCTGCTCTCGGCGTGCGCTAAGCTCGTCGTCGAGCGCCGCAAGCTCAGCGCGCGCCTTTTCGGGCACGATCCGCGCCTTCTCGTCCGCCTCGATTATTCGGCGTATAACTTCGTTTCTGTCCATTTTTTCTCCTCCGAACGAGGTATCGTCTCACTGATACATTTTATCACCGAAGGGCGGAAAATTCCAGACAAAACTTTACCATGTTTTCGGTTTTGGACTCAAATTTTTGTGGCAAAACGGCAAAAAATCGGACGGCGCATCGCTGCACCGTCCGAGGTTGTTCCCGAATTACTTGTTGTTGTCAAGACCGAACTTCTTGTTGAAGCG
>CAMNWZ010000068.1 GCA_946566645.1 uncultured Clostridia bacterium | reverse complement strand
CCGGGTGTAGCGCAGTTGGTAGCGCGCCTGCTTTGGGAGCAGGATGCCGCAGGTTCGAATCCTGTCACTCGGACCAAAAATCCCAGAAGCTGCCGCTTCTGGGATTTTATGTTATCATTTTCTCCTCACGCCAGCCTATTCACTCGCCCCGCCCTGCCACTTCGACTCGCCGAATCCCAGGATCATGGTGAACAGCGGCTGGAGGAAGATCAGCCCAAGCGCGTAGGGGACGCCGTGCCCGAAGGAGCGGCTCAGCTTGTACATGGACATGGCATAGATGATCCAACCGGCCACTGTTATCACGACGGCGAGCGCGTCCACCACTAAGTACTGCCCCAAATAGTTTTTCAGGACGGGGCCAAGAACCATCAGCAAGCCGCTCACCCAGAACCACATCGGTCTCCATGTGATTTTATACCGGATGTAGCTGCTGTAAATCGGAACGATGCTCTTCCAACCGCTCTGACCCGCTTTTTTGAAAAGGCACCAGTACGCCACCGTCCGAAACACATAGCTCATCAGGAAGAACATGGCTATGGCGCCCAGGACGGCACTGACGATGATAACGGCGACCTCCGCCGCCACCAGAACATCTCTCACCTCACGGAAAATATCTACAATGTATGTCAGCATAGCTATCTCCTCTCGGCACCGGCGTAATATCGGACATCAGCCTATAAATTATTCGAACGGAGCGCTGCCGCTGTTCGGTCAATCGTCGTTGCCGGTCGGTAGCGACGAGTCCAAATACAGCACATATCGGGCGAGCATCGCCGTCACCTGCGCGCGGGTAGCCAGCCCGCCGGGTCGAAGCGTCTCGTCCTCAAATCCGTTGATAATGCCGTTATCCACCGCCCAGCGCATCGCGTCCCGCGCGTAGCCGCTCACCGACGCCGCGTCGCCGAACGACAGCCCGCTCTCCTCGACCTTAGGGCTTCCCGCATAGCGATAGAGCATGGTCACAAGCTGCTCGCGGCTGACCGTCCCCTCAGGGTTCTGACCGTCGCTTATCCCGCGGGACACCGCCCACTCAAGACCCTCGCTCGCTCCGGCAGCCTCAACGCCGTCTATCCGCGCAAGCACCATCATCATCATTCTGCGGGTCATTGCCGCCTCGGGGCTGAACGTGTCGGCGGCAGTGCCGAGGAATATCTCGCGCGCGGTGATGAAGGCTATATCCTTCTCCGCCCAGTGACCGACCGTATCGTCGAACTTCTTGCCGTTGTCGCGCAGGTGGATGGTCGCTCCGTCGGTGACGGCGACGCCTATCTTTCCGTCCGTAAGCACGGCGGTTTTCACCATCGACTCGACGCCGTCCTCGTCCACAATATACGCGACGGTGGTCTCGAGACTGCCCTCCGCGGGGATCTCCACGCGAATCGGGCTTTCGCTTCCGGTGCGCACGGTTATTGTCGCGTTATTTCCGGGCAGCGGCGGGATGGGAAGCGCTGCCGAGCTTCCCTTCTCCTGTGCGGAAAGCTGCACTTCCGCGTGAGCGCTGTTCTTGTCTGTCTTGATGGTCGCGGCGAATCCGTCCGTCTGCTTTATGACCGTCTCGGTCGAGCCGTCGGTATATGTGGTTATCGCGGTCGTTCTGCCGCTTTCCTCGTCGGTCGTGGTGACGGTGACCGAGCCGTCGGGGTTGGTCACGCTGCCGTCCTCCACGGCCTCCGCGGAATCGCCCGCATCCGAGCCGCCTCCACCTACCGAGCCACCGCCTGTCGAGCCGCTATCTCCGGTCGAGCCACCATCACCCGTCGAGCCGCCGCCGGTCGAGCCGCCGTCCCCGGTCGAGCCGCCGTCCCCGGTCGAGCCGCCATCACCCGTCGAGCCGCCATCCCCGGTCGAGCCGCTGCCGACGGTGAGAGTAAAGCTCTTGGTGATGGCTGTACCGCTCGCGGTATGCTCTCCCGGCACGGTTATCTCGATGCGATATGTGCCGTCAGGGGGCGCCCCGAGGGAATCCTTGGCGGCATAGACCGCAATCTCGTCGCCGTTTCCGTAGTCTCCGAAACACAAATACAACTTATCAGTCGCATAGCGATCGCCTAAATAATTATCCTCCACAAAGGTGGCTGTTTTATCATTCACGCGGACGGTCAGTTGAATAGTATCCATGCCAAACGCCGTGCCGCTGTATTCCGCATTCAGCGGTATCATAACCTCTTCTGTTCCGCTGTCCACACGCGTATCGGTCGGGGCAAAGCCTATCAGTTTGGACACTTCTCCCTCTGCCGACGGTATCTTCCAGTTGCCGCTATCGTCCACGACCAGCTTCATATCAGGCTGGTTAGAATAGGGCAGCAACACAAAGCTGTTCGCCGCCGAATTCGGTGCCGTGATGTAGGTATGTCCCTTCGTCGGCACAGCGCTCGAATTGGCGCCGCCATATGCCACGCCGCCGACGGCGACCTTCGCCGTGCCCGACACATTGCCGTCAATAGTCAGCGTCTGGCCCTGTCCCAGCACCAAGATGCCGCCCTCTCCGTTGAAATTCGGAATGGTCGCGGCAAATTCTCCGAGATTCAGCCTCGCGCCGTCGGAAATCGAAACGCTCCCATCGTCACGGAAGGAGCTTCCGGTTTGCAGCACAAGATTTCCGCTCTTCACCGACAGCGCCGAGATATTCGTAAATGTCCTCGTCGCCTCGAAATCATTGCCGCTGTACACCACGTTCGCCGTGGTCGCGCCCAAGCCGTCCACATCCGGAATCGCCGCTCCGGTGACGGTGACAGTTCCGCCGACCCTGTATTTGCTTGCGTTCGGCACGGTTATCTTGGTGCTCGACGCACCTATCGGTATGCGCTGCTGACCGCCGCCTGCGTACACCGTGCCGAGCGCTGTGCTGTTCTCTCTATCCCCAATGTTTATCGTGACATCGCCCACGTAGGTGTTTTCGATGCCGTCATCCGCCGCAGTGTTGTGTTGCGGGTTAAGACCGCCCATCGCCAGGCTGCCCGCGAAGATGTTCGCCGGACCGAGGGTGTCGGTGCTGACAGTCGGGCTCTGAAGGTTCGTCTTCCCCAAAATGTTTATCCTGTTCGCCGTGCCCGGCGTGGGGACATTGAATGAGTCTTGATCCGCCTTGTGCAGTGTGCCGCCGAACAGGTTTATCGACCTCTGTCCCGCCTTTACATTGTTCAGGGTCAGCTCATATCCGTTCGCGATTATCGCGTTGCGCGAATCGGTGCTCGTCAAATCAAGCTGCATATTTTGAAAGGTCACGTTCGCGCCGAGCAGAACGCCCGTCGACCTAACCTTGACAATATGTCCGCCTCCGTCTATGGTTATGTTCTTTTTGATTATCCAGGGCGCGGTGTTATTCTGGACGGCAGCGTCGCCCTCGAGCGTGATAGTCGCCCCGTTCTGCGCGGCGGCTATCCTCGCCTCCAGGTCTATATAGCTGCTGTCCGCCGCGCGCCCGACCGTCGGCGCAAAGGTCGCGACAAGGCACAGCGCAATCAGTACCGCGATAAATCTCGTATGCTTTTTCATGTGAAAATTTCTCCCCTTCGTCAAAATACAGCTCGTCGGCGGCGTTTTTGCCATACTCGACATCCATAGTGTACCAGATATTCTCGGCAAACACAAGCCTTGTCATCGCATGTCGGCGAAATAGGCGGAAAACCTCCGCGAATTTGCCGTCTTGCGGCGGCAAGCCCAAAAACAGGAAGCACACTGCCTGGATGTATACTTCCGCAAAGGGTATGATTTCCATATAAGCAAGCATTGGAGGTCATATCTTGAATAGCAGCAAACAATTCTTTAGGGACTACCTCACCAAATCGGTGCGGTCGTTTCGTCTCGAGCGGAACATGACCCAGGAGAAGATGGCAGAGCAGCTGCAAGTCACCGCCAGAGCCTACGGCGACCTGGAGCGCGGCAAGTTCTGCTTCTCCGCCGTCACTCTGCTCCGCTTTCAGATGATGCTGAGCAACGACGAGCTGATAGAGTTTATGGATACGCTTCGCGAGGAGCTGCTGAAGCCGGACGACTCGGCGAACGCGTAGCGCGATGGATATGCAGCGCCTTGACTCAGCGCTCGGTCGGCTCGGCATCACCTCCCGCTATCTCGGCTCGTCCTATCTTTGTTACGCCGTATGCCTTGCGGTCGAGCGCCCCGACCTGCTGCTCCATGTCACGAAGGAGCTGTACCCCGTGATAGCCGCGCATTTCGGGACTACCTGCCCGTGTGTGACGCGCAACATACGCACCGCTATCGACGTCGCGTGGATGCTCAAGCGGTCGGTTCTGCAAAGCCTTTCGCCCTATCCGTTAAACAAGAAGCCGACCGTCGCGCAGTTCATCGCCATCCTCGCCGCGCCGTTTATCGGCTGAGCATGCAAAAGGACGCCGAGCATAACGCCCGACGTCCCTTCGCAAGTTTCCCTCACGCGGCGGTCTTTGCTCTTTCGACCGATTCGACCATTTTCGGTTCGCTCGCTATCTTCCGAGCCCACACGACGCTGAGCACCACGCCGACCACCGTCGCTATCACGTCGGCGACCGCTCCGGCAAATATCAGTCCGTTCAGCCCAAGCAGCGCGTTCATCGTGTATATTATCGGGATGAATACTATGCCCTGGCGCAGCAGCGACACGAGCGTCGCGTAGCTCACCTTGCCGGTCGCCTGGAGATAGGTCGAGCTCATCTGGTAAACGCCGTATATCGGCATGGTTATCAGGCTTCCGATTATCATGCGCTTGCCCAGCTCGATGACCTCCGGGTCGTTCAGCATGCCCGCGACAAATCCGTCACGGAAGATGAAGAACACGGTCGCGAGCACCGTTCCGAGCAGCACCGACGCGATGCCCGTGCCGCGCACTATCTGCCGCACGCGCCGATTGTCTCCCGCGCCGTGTGCGTAGCTTATCGCCGGCTGTATGCCCATGCACACGCCCATTATCACCATTGCTATCAGCATGCTCGACATGCCCGCGACGCCCTGAGCGGCAACGGCTATCGGTCCGTGCTTCATCATCAGATTGTTCGAGAATATGCTCGAGAAGCTCATCAGCAGCGTGCCCGCCGCCATCGGGATCCCGTATCCGATAACCTTCAGCGAAACGTCCTTTTTCATCGTGAAGTTCTTTATGCTAAGCGAGAAGTTCTCGCTCTTTCGCATGATGATAACGCAGTAGACCAGAGTCACGACGTTTCCGAGCACCGTCGCTATCGCGGCGCCCGCAACTCCCCACCCGAACACCAGAATGAACAGCGGGTCGAGCGCGATGTTGGTTATCGTGCCGACGATGCTTCCAAGCGCCGCCTTGGCGGTCGAGCCGTCCGCGCGAACCACGTTTCCGAGCGCGCCGCCGGTGGCCATGAACGGCGCACCGAGTGCCAGTATCCGCATATACGTCGCGGTGTAGCCCGCGGTCGCCGCGTCCGCCCCCATCAGTCGAACAAGCGGGTTTGTAAAGAGCACCACCACCGCCATCAGCACCACGCCTATCCCGACTCCCGCCCATACGCTGAACGAGCTGCACTTCTTTGCCATCTCGCGGTCGCCGCGTCCCAGCGCCATCGCTATCGCGGTGCATCCGCCCATGCCCAGCAGCGTGTTGAACGCCTGGATTATGCTGAACGCCGGTCCCGCGAGCTTTATCGCAGCCACCTGCATCGTCGCGCCGGTCATGCCCATAAAGAATATATCCGCCATGTTGTAGACCACCATCATAAGCGTCACCAGCACAACGGGCACGCTCATCGACAGCAGCAGCTTCCACATCGGCGCTTCCTTCATCATCTTTTCGTTAGTCATTGTGTTTATCTCCCTTCTCTGTTCGTTCGGGGGTATCTCCCCTTTGCAAGATTAGTATACTACTGAACGATTCATCTTTCAACCACCAATATCCCGAAAAGTGTTGCGTTAATAAAAAGTTTACATCTCGCCCATTGCAAACAGTGCCACCTGTGCTATAATAATTGTAATCATCATTGCATCGTCCGCAGCGGACAGGAGGTACCCATGAAACGATACATAGCGCTGATGCTCACACTCATATTCACCGCCGCTCTGCTTTCCGGATGCGGCGGCGGCAAACCGGAGACGCCGTCGATCGAACCGACGCCCGACTACTTCTCCGACTACGACCCGAACACTCCGCCGGTCGAGCCGGGCGAAATCTCGCTTCCGATAAGCGCGGCGCCGGTCACATTCGAGTACTGGACGCCGAGTTTCGCGATGTTCGAGAACCTCGACACGTCCTTCTACGATGAGATAGCCGCCGAGACAGGTGTGACGCTCAGCCTGCTCGTGCCGCCGGTCGGCACCGAGAGCGAGAACTTCATGGGCATCGTGCTTTCGGGCGAATACCCCGACTTCATGTCGTCGGTGAACAGCTACTACCAGGGCGGCGCGGACAAGGCGCTCAGCGACGGCTTCATCGTCGGTCTGAACGAGGCTGTCGACCGCTGGATGCCGAACTATCGCGTAGTAGTCGAGCGCGACGAGGCGACCTTCATCGACTGCGTGAACGACTCGGGCGACATCTGGGGCATCCACACGATTTCCGACGCCCCGAGCGGCGCGACCACCGGACTCGGTGTGCGCGCCGACTGGCTGGACAAGCTGGGCATGAGCGTAAGCGACCTCGAGACGGTGGACGGACTCGGTCGCGCGCTCGAGGGCTTCAAGCAGTACACCACCGACGGCGAGGGTCCGCTCTGGCTCGGCGAGCACTCGGTCTGCAACGCCTACGTCCTCAACGGCTCGTGGGGCTACGCGGGCGTCAGCTACTCGCCGTTTATAAACAAGGACGGAACGGCGGTCTACGCGGCTTACGAGGGGCTTCAGGACTACGCCGCGACGATGGCGGACTGGTACGCGAAGGGTCTGATAAACCAAAACTACATCACCCGCTCGGAGATGTCCGCGCCCGAGGACATGTGGGCGCACGGCTACATCGGCGCGGGCGACTTCGGCTTTGCGGACGGCGACGGTCTCAAGTCGCTTGCCGCGTCCAGCGAGATCGCCCCCGACCCCGACTTCCGTCTCGTCGGCATAACCACCCCGAAGGTCAGCGCGACCGACGACTGGTCGGACATCCATCTGCGCCGCTGCTCCCCCGCTGTGGACACATCAAACTCGATAAGCATACTCTCCACCTGCTCCGACCTGAAGATCGCCTGCGAGTATTGGAACTACGTCATAAGCCTCGCCGATAAGAATCGGGTCGAGACCGAGCTTCCCGAGGCGTACACCGCAAACATGGATGCCTGGGACCGCGTCGGCTGCGACTGGGTTTTCCCCCAGAACGCGGCGCTCACCCATGACGAGAGCGTGGGTGTCTCCAGTGCGCTTGACAACTGCGCCATCGCCGCGAACGAGTGGCTGACAAAGGTCATCGTCGGCGAGAAGTCGGTGGACAGCTATCCCGAGCTTATCGAGCAGCTCGAAAACGACATGGAGGTCGGACGCGTGACCGAAGCGTATCAGGCGGCGCTCGACCGATACTTCGCGCGAGCGAGCTTCATGAAATAAGGGTATAACGAAAAACGCTTCCCGCCGTTCTCAGGCAGGAAGCGTTTTGTTTCGCCTCAAATTACGAAAACATCGGCGTGGATAGATATTTCTCGCCGCCGTCGGGGAACAGGACGACTATCGTCCTCCCCTTCGACTGCGGTCGACGCGCTATCTGCACCGCCGCCCACAGTGTCGCGCCGGAGGACACTCCCACCGGAAGCCCCTCGCGGCGACCCATCAGCCGCCCCATCTCATACGCGTCGGCGCTCGTGACGGTCACTATCTCGTCGTACACCGAGCAGTCGAGAGCCTTCGGTATAAACCCCGCGCCGATTCCCTGGAGCGCGTGCGCGCCCGCCTTACCTCCGCTGAGCACCGCCGAGTCGGAAGGCTCGACCGCAACGATGCGCACGTCCGGCTTCATCTCCTTGAGATAGCGCCCCACGCCGGTTATCGTGCCGCCGGTGCCCACTCCCGCGACGAAGAAGTCGACCTCGCCGTCCAAGTCCTCCCATATCTCCGGACCGGTGGTGGCGTAGTGCGCGGCTGGGTTCGCCGGATTGTCAAACTGCCCCGGAATGAAGCTGTTCGGGGTCTCGCGCGCAAGCT
>CAMNWZ010000067.1 GCA_946566645.1 uncultured Clostridia bacterium | reverse complement strand
CTCCAGATCGAATTTGCTATATCTTTTACGAGCGCGACCTTTGCCCACTGCTCCTCCTCGGTCAGCTTGTTGCCTATCTCGCAGGACGCGAATCCGCACTGTGGGCTTAGCGCGAGGCGGTCGAGCGGCAGATATTTCGCGGCTTCATGTATCCGCTCTATCACCGCCTGCTTGTCCTCGAGCACCGGCGACTTGCTGGTTATCAGTCCGAGCACCACCTTCTTGTCGCCGCTCACCGCCCTAAGCGGCTCGAATCCGCCCGAGCGCTCGTCGTCGAACTCGAGGAAGTAGGCGTCGACGTTCTCGCGGCCGAGCAGCGTCTCGGCGACACGGTCGTAAGCGCCGCTCGACGCGTAGGTGGAGTGGAAGTTGCCGCGGCAGACGTGGGTGTTTATCACCATGTCCGACGGCTTATCCTCTATCGCCAGGTTGTTTATGCGGAGGAACAGCTCCATCCAGGTTTTCAGACCCGCCTCGTCGGTGCCGAAGATGCGCGGCGCGGACGGGTCGACGAGCATTCCCCACGAGCAGTCGTCGAGCTGGAGGTTGCGGCAGCCCGCGTCGTAGAGGTCGCGTATCACCTTCTTGTAGCCCGCGGCGATGTCGGCGACCAGCTCCTCCGGATCGGGGTAGAACTTCTTCGTGTTCTCCATCGCGAACGGCAGTATCATCTGCTCGAGGAACTGCGCGGGCGCGGGTATCGTCTGCTTTGCTACGGTGTTTTCGTCCTCCAGCGCCTGCACGAACTTGAAGTGTTCGACAAACGGGTGCGTGCCCTTGAGCGACACCTTTCCGGTGAGATAGGTGTCGTCTATCATCGCCGACTCGCCGTGGAAGGGCAGTCCGTGCTGCGTCGGGCTGTGCCCCACGCCGTCGAATGCCCACTGGAAGTCGAGGTGCCAGGTCGCGCGGCGGAACTCGCCGTCGGTCAGCACGCGAAGCCCCGCCGCCTTCTGACGCGCGACGAGCGAGCGTATCGCGTCATCCTCGACGGCGGTGAGCTGCTCGCGGGTGATCTTCCCCGCGGCGAAGTCGGCTCGCGCGTCCTTGAGCGCCTGCGGTCGGAGGAAGCTGCCCACCACGTCGAAGCGGTGCGGCGTCTTGATTTTAGCCATGTGTGATCGCCTCTCAGTTCTTCGGATATATCGCGAGCATTATGTCGTAGCAGTAGTCCCAGATGGGTCCCCACTGGTGCTCGAGGTCGGGCGCGAGGATGTAGTGGAGGTTGCCCTCCTCCGCCGTCTCGCCGAAGTCGAACACGTCGGTGAGCTTCTTCATCTCGGACACTTGCGGGTCGAGCGCGTCGAACGCTATGTCCTTCGTGCCGGTCGCGGCGAAGATGCGGAAGTCGTTCTTCGTGCGGCCCGACTTGCGGACCGCCTCCGCCAGAAACTCGGCGGTCTCCTTCGGCTTATCCGCTCCCGCGCGCTGACCGAGCGCCCAGCAGTCGCCGCTGAGGGGGAGGAAGGTCGCGACATAGTCCAGTCCGTGGATGAACTGCCACCAGGTGGTGCAGGCACCCATCGAGAATCCGCCGAACGCGCGGTGGTCGCGGGACGCCTTGATGCCCGCCCTGTCGGTCGACGCGGCGTAGGTGGAGTATCTGCCCTCCACCGCCGGAACGAGGTCGTCTATGAACTCCCCGTGGAATATCTCGACAAGCTCGCCCGCGCTGCCCGGTCCGCCGAGCGAGACGTCCATCGGGTAGTAGGACGGGGACACGACGATGACCGGACGGATGTCGCCGTTTTCAATCATGTGGTCGAGCGTGCCCTTGAACTCGTTTTCGGTGTCGTCGGTGCCGAGAAATTTGTCCGCGCGGTCGCCGCCGCCGTGCATCAGGTAGAGTATGTCATACTTCTTCGAGGGGTCGTAGCCGTGCGGAAGGTAGACGTACGCGTGCTTCGGCTGTCCGGACGTGGTGTAGTCCACGCGCTCGATGCGTCCCGGCTGCTTCGCGGTCGGACGGGTCACGCCGGGGAACACCTCCTGCGGCTTGTACTCCTTCGGTGTCGGACGGTATTCGAGTTTGTTCGCCATCTCTTGTCGCTCCTTTTCGGTTGTTTTATGTGCGGACTCATTATACCACTTATCGGCTCGGCTTGCAACAAAACGGAGACCGGGCGGGTGCCCGGTCTCCGTTTTTTTCGTCTATGACAGCAGTATGCGGTCGTTGTCCAGCTGCTTGCCCGCGCCCGCTCTGAACCGCTCGAGCAGGTCGTCGACGGTGAGGCTTTCACGCTCCTCGTCCGCAACGTCGAGTACTATCCTGCCGCCGTCCATCATAAGCGTGCGGTTGCCGAGGACGAGCGCGCTGTGCATGTTGTGGGTTATCATCAGGCAGGTGATGCTGCGCTCGGACACGATTTCGCGGGTCAGCTCAAGCACCTTCTCCGCCGTGGCGGGGTCGAGCGCCGCCGTGTGCTCGTCGAGCAGCAGCAGCTTGGGCGTTATCAGCGTCGCCATCATCAGCGTGAGCGCCTGCCGCTGTCCGCCGCTGAGCAGTCCCACCGGCTGCTTCATCCTGTCCTCAAGCCCCATGCCGAGCAGCGCGAGCTTCTCGCGGAACATCTCCCTGTCCTTTCGGCTGACCCGTCCGAATATGCCGCCGCCCTTCGACGCGTGCATGTACACAAGCGTCAGGTTCTCCTCGATTGTCATGTGCGGTGCGGTGCCGCGCATCGGGTCCTGGAACAGCCGTCCTATCGAGCGGCTGCGGCGGTACTCCTTCTCATAGGTGATGTCCTCGCCGTCCAGCCACACGCTTCCGCTGTCCACCAAAAAGCTGCCGCCGATGGCGTTGAACAGCGTGCTCTTGCCCGCGCCGTTCGAGCCGACTATCGTCGCAAAGTCGCCGCTTTTCAGCGTGAGGTCGATGCCGTCGAGCGCGAGCTTCTCGTTCGGAGTGCCGGGGTTAAAGGTCTTGGACACGCCGCGAAGCTCAAGCATCGGATGATTCTTGTCAGGCATTTCGCGACCTCCTCTCGACACCCTTCCGCCGCTGAAGCGCGACCCAGTTCTTTATCGTCGGCGCGGCTATCGCGAGGGCGACTATCAGCGCGGTGAGCGCCTTGAGACAGTCTATCGGTACTATCTTGGTCTTCAACGCCACAGCGTATATAAAGCGATATATTATACTTCCCGCAATCACGGCTATCATGCCGCGAGTCATTCCTCCGCGACCGACTATCGTCTCGCCGATTATCAGGCAGGCGAGCCCGACGACTACTATTCCGGTGCCGCCGTTGATGTCCGCCGACTTCTGCGACTGGGCGACGACCGCGCCTGCGAGCGCCGTGAACGCGTTTGCGACGCACAGTCCGACCGAGACGGTCAGGTTCGGGTTTATCGACGACGCGCGCACCATGTCGCGGTTGTCGCCGGTGGCGCGTATCGACAGACCCAGGCGGGTGTTGAGGAAGAACACCATCGCCGCCGCCGCGAGGAGCGCTATCACTCCCGAGAGTATCAGCTCGTACCAGTCGCCGCCGATGCCGGTCGCCTTGAACAGAGTGAATATCGTGTCCTGCTTTAGCAGCGACGCGTTCGACTTCCAACCCATCGCCATGAGGTTTGCGGTGTACAGTCCGGTGTTTGTGATTATTCCCGCGAGTATCGACGGCACGCCGAGTTTGGTTTGCAGAAAGGCGGTGACAAATCCCGCGCACGCGCCCGCGAGCAGCGCCGCAAGCAGCGCGAGAAACGGATGTCCCGCCGCCGCGAGCGTGACCGACACCGCCGCTCCGAGCACGAAGCTGCCGTCGGTGGTAAGGTCGGCGATGTCGAGCACCCGATAGCTGAGAAAGAGCGCCATCGACACCATCGCGTACATGAACCCAAGCTCCAGTGCCGTCTGTGTGATGAAAAGCATCCGAAAGCCTCCGATCAGTCAGCGGTGGTGGAAACTTCGACGACCGTGCCCATGTCGGCAAACACCGACGGGTCGATGCCGAGCGCCGCGGCGGTCTCGGTGTTCACCGTTATTATGCCGCCGTCCACCTTGTAGAAGTCCTCAAGTCCGTCGGTACCCTCGGTTATCGCCTTGTACGCGAGGTCGGCGGTCTGACTGCCGAGGTCGGTGTAGTTTACTCCGCAAGTGCAGAACGCTCCGCTGCGGACAAACGAGTCGGCGCCGGTGTAGTGGGGTATCTTCGCGTCGGCAAAGCTGTCCGCTATCGCCAGCTCGGCGGTCATGATTATATTGTCGGTCGGGGTGAACACCGCATCCACCTTCTCGCTGACAAGCGCTCCGGCGGCGGCGATGACCTCGTCGTTGGTGTTGCCTGTCATCTCGACGTAGGCGATGTTCTTTGCGTCGAGGTACGCCTTCGCCTCGGCTATCGGCGTCGCGGAGTTCGCCTCGCTGAGCGAGTAGAGCAGTCCGACCTTGGACACGTTCGGATTCTGAGAGAGCATCATGTCCATGATGAACTCGGTGTTCAGCGCGTCGGAAGTGCCGGTCACATTCGGGATGCCGGTGAGGTCGGCGGCGGCGGGGTCGGAGATGGCGGCGAACACCACCGGAATGTCGGTGCCGTCGACGCAGGCGGTCATCACCTGCGCGGCGAGGGTGGCTATCGGGATTATCGCGTCGACATTGTCGGCTACCGCCTGGTCGCCTATCTGCTTGAGCGTCGACTGCTCGCCCTGACCCGAGTAGGTCGTGTACTCGATCTTTACGTTCTTCTCGGCGGCGATGGCGTCGAGGCGCGCCTCTATCGCGGCGGCTATCTCGTCGAGCGACGCGTGGTCCATCTGCTTGACGATGGCGACGGTGTAGACGGCGGTGTCGCCGTTTGCGCCGGGGTTCGGCTTCTCCTCGGTCTGCGAGCAGGCGGAGAGCCCGAGCAGCATCGATGCCGCGAGGGTCATGGTCACGAACAGCTTGAAGATACGGTTTTTCATGGGAAATTCCTCCAAATAGATTATTTCGGGTGGAGATGGTAATTAAAAACGGCTCTCGTCCCAAGTCTGGGACAAGAGCCGTGCTCCTGCGATACCACCCAAATTGACGTCAGATAAAACGTCCGCTCGCTTCACGCACCATCATGCGCGTCCCGATGGGTAACGGGTGGGAATCCCGTCGGCATCTACTCGGCAGCGGAAGCCTTTCAAGCCGCCCTCCGGAGTCCATTCATCTGCTTTCGCACACCGCGATCCCACCACCCGCGGCTCTCTTGTGAGCGAACCTTACAGACTACTTCTCTCCGTCACAGGTTTTACTATGAACTTGCTTTGTATTATAATCGCGAGCGCGCGATTTGTCAACCCCCGAATTTCAGGAAATTTTTCAGTTCTCCTCGGCGACCAGCGCGCTCCGCTTCTTCCAGCGTCCGCTGATGAGGTAGATGCCGCCGATAATGAAGGGCACGAATCCCGCAAGCTCGCCGCCGAGCCAGAAGCCCATGTAGCTCATGCCGAGCGCGTGGCCGAGCAGGTAGGATATTCCTATGCGGGCGACGATGCCGTCGAATATCGCGACCGCGAAGTTGAGCTTCGAGTTGCCCGAACCGCTTATCAGGCAGAACATGCACGAGCGGAACGCCATCGACGTGAAGCAGAGCACCGTTATCGGGACATACTCCATCGCTATCTGCATCGTCAGCACCTCCTCCGCCTTGATGAAGATGCCGAACACCTGCTGCGGGAAGATCAGCACGACCGACGAGAAGATCACCGCTATCGAGAAGTTGACGAGGAACACCGCAAGCACTATCTTGGGGACACGATCATACTTCTGCGCGCCGAGCGCCTGACCGACCATCGCCGCGCCGGCAGCGTTGAACGCCTGACCGAAGATGTTGCTGACCGACGAGAACTTCGCGCCCACGCCGGTGACCGCCGAGACCTCCAGTCCGCAGGCGTTGACCCACGAGTTGACGAACAGCATCGACACATTCACCGCCGCCGACTGTATCGCCATAGGTATTCCCAGTCCGATGAGCGGGACGAAGGTGTCCCTGTGTATGCCGAAGCTCTTCAGCTTGAAGTCGAATCCGAAGTGCTCGCGCTTGAGATAGAGCAGCACCAGCGAGCAGACGAAGCTCACTCCCTGACCCATGACCGTTGCCAGCGCCGCGCCGAACGCCTTCATATCGAACACGCCGACGAACAGCAGGTCGAGCACCAGATTTATCACCGCCGCTATTCCGATGAACATGAACGGATGCTTCGAGTCGCCCATGCCGCGCAGGACGGCGCTTACCATGTTGTAGCCGTAGATGAACAGCAGTCCGACCGCGCAGGTCATTATGTAGCTGCGCGCTCCGTCGCGGGCGAGGTCGGGCGTGTTAAGCCAGCTCATTATGTTCTCGCAGAGGAAGATCGCGGCGACCGTCATGACTATCGCGCATATTCCGAGGAAGGTGAACATCGTGCCGATGAGCCGCTTTATCCTGTCCTTCTGACCCGCTCCGGTGTACTGCGCGATTATGACCTGACCGGCGTTTGCGAAGCCCATCGCAATGAAGGTGAGGAAGTGGAGCACCTCGCTGCCGATTGCAACCGACGACAGTCCGTTGGTGCCGACATACTTGCCGACGACCACCATGTCCACCATGCTGTACACCGCCTGTAGGAAGTTGGACAGAAACAGCGGCGCCGCGAACGCGATAAGCACTTTGGGGACGCTGCCTGCGTTCAGGTCGCGTCCCATTGATTTGGTATTTGCCATTCTTTTGTCTCCTTTTCCGCGGAAAACCGCCAAAATAAGTGTATGTAATAATGATAACGCAGGCAGTGGAGATGTTCAAGTGGCAATCACTCACAAAATAACGGCGGGAAACGGCGGTTGGAATTTGTTGTTTTGCGGGGATGCGTCCTTGCCCTCACCCACAAAATATGCTATGATAAACACGACACACAGTTGTCGTGTTTATTGCCGTATTATGGTTTTGCGAGGGGGAGGTCGCGATGAAGATAGACAGGCTCATCGGCATACTGTCGATACTGCTGCAAAAGGGGACGGTCACCGCGCCCGAGCTTGCCGAGAAGTTCGAGGTGTCGCGGCGCACGATAAACCGCGACATCGAGGATCTCTGCATGGCGGGGATTCCGATAGCGACGCGGCAGGGCGCGGGCGGCGGCATATCCATCATGGACGGCTACGCCGTCAGCAGAACGGTGCTCACCGCGCCCGAGATGCGGGACATCCTCGCGGGACTGCGAAGCCTGGACAGCACAAGCGGCACCAACCGCTATCGCACGCTGATGGAGAAGCTGTCCGCCGGCTCGTCCGACTTCCTCAGCGGCGACCAGTCGGTGCTGATAGACCTGTCCTCCTGGTACAAGTCCTCGCTCGCGCCGAAGATTCAGGCGATTCGCGACGCGATAGACGGCTGTCGGCTGCTGACCTTCACCTACTACTCCCCATACGGCGAGACTAAGCGCGCGGTCGAGCCGTACTATCTCATCTTCCGCTGGGGAAGCTGGTATGTGTGGGGATGGTGCCGCTCGAAGGAGGATTTCAGGCTGTTCAAGCTGAACCGTCTGGAGGGGCTTACGCTCACCGACGAGCGGTTTGAGCGGAGGGATGCGCCGCTGCCCGATCTCGGCGACGAGCGGGTGTTTCCCGCGAACATCCACGTCGTTGCGCTGTTCGAGTCGGAGTGCAAGTGGCGGCTGGTGGAGGAGTATTCGAGCGGGTGCTATGAGGTGCAATCGGACGGAAGGCTGCTCTTTACTCAGGATTTCACCAACGGCGAGAACCTGATAACCTGGCTGCTCACCTTCCGCGACAAGGTGCGGCTGATCGAGCCGAAGGAGCTTCGGCGCGAGCTGCACGACGCTCTGGTCGGCGCGGCAAAACAATACGAATAGGGAGGATTTCCCGCGCGGCATACAAAAGATTGATAGAATTGGGAGGATTTTTTATGAGATACACATGGCTGGACGAATATCTGATGGCGAAACCCGCCGTCACTCAGGACGTGCAGGAGGGCTGGAACTGGCGGCGGTACAAGGTAGGCGACAAGATGTTCTGCGCCGTCTGCATGGAGCGGGAGACGAACAAGCCGTACTACATAAACTTGAAGCTCGAACCCGCCGAGGGCGAGTTTCTGCGCGGGCAGTATGAGGACATCATCCCCGGCTACTACTCGGACAAGCGGTGCTGGAACTCGGTAAAGCCGGACGGCGCGGTGCCCGACGAGCTTATGCGCGAGCTGCTCGACAAGTC
>CAMNWZ010000066.1 GCA_946566645.1 uncultured Clostridia bacterium | reverse complement strand
AGAAGAACGTCGGCGACTTCTTCTCGCAGAAGTGGGTGATATGGATACTCGTCGGCATCGGCGCGGTGATAGTGCTCTACATAATCTTCGTGATAGCGCTCAACGTCAAGCGCCGCCGCAGACGGATGCGCTCGTCGAACTACCGCGGTTCGCGCCGCCGCCGCTCGTCGAATCATCGCCCCGGGAGGTAAGGCATGGAGAAACTGAACGAGGTCACTCGCGGACTTATGGTCGAGCGCTTCGGCGGCGATTCGGTCATATCGCTTGCCACCGTCGACGGCGGAAAGCCGGTCGTGCGCTCGGTGAACGGTCACTACTCGGACGGCTCGTTCTATGTCATAACTCACGCATTGTCAAACAAGATGCGCCAGATAGCGGTCTGCCCCTCGGTCGCGATATGCGGCGACTGGTTCACCGCGGCCGGCGAAGGCGAGAATATCGGCTCGGTCGGCGCGCCGGAAAACGCTGCCATGCTTGCCGAGCTGCGCGCCGCGTTTTCCGAGTGGATCGACAACGGACACACCGACTTCTCCGACCCGAACACCTGCATCCTGCGCGTGCGGCTGCGCTCGGGGACGCTGTTCTCGCACGGCACAAGGTACGACATAGATTTTTCCGCGTAAAAAGCGCTTGACAGCCGCGCGGCGTTGTGCTATCCTATCCCGATATTTAACTTTACCTGAAGGAGTGGCAGCATGACAGGACTTAGGCGCGGAACGGTCGCCATATGCGAGCATCAGCCGGAATGGGAACTTGCGGCGGCAGGGTGCATAGCGGAGCTTTGGGCGATATTCGGAGACAGGGCGGTCGACATCCAGCACATCGGCAGCACGGCGATACCGCACATCAAGGCAAAGCCGATAATCGACATCGCCGTCGGGGTGGAGAGCTTCGACCTCGACGGTCTGCTTCCGAAGCTGGAGGCGGGCGGCAGGTACAAGAAGAGCCACAATCGGTTCTCGAGCGACCTGCTGTATGTGGTCGAAAATGACGGCATTCGCACCCACCAGATACACATTCTCATCCACGGCTGCGAACAGTGGCACAACTACATCGACTTCCGCGACTACATGAATTCCCATCCCGCGCGTGCGGAGGAGTATGAGGCGCTGAAGGTTCGGCTGGTCGACGAGTGCGAGAACGTGCAGACGCGCTACACCGACGGCAAACACGAGTGGATGGAGCGCGCGCTCGCCGACGAGCGGGCGTGGGCAGCATCGAGATAAAACAAAAACGAGGGGAAAACTCCCCTCGTTTTTTCGTCTCGAAATCAGTTGCGCTGGCTGTGTATCGGCGCGGGGATGCGTCCTCCTCTCGCGATGAACGCCTCCGACGAGCCGTCGTGGACCGGCATTATCGGCGCGGAGCCGAACAGTCCGCCGTAGCTCACCTCGTCGCCGACCGTCTTGCCCGCGGCGGGTATGATGCGCACCGCCGTCGTCTTGTTGTTCACCACGCCGATGGATATCTCGTCGGCGATTATCGCGGATATGGTCGACGCGGGCGTGTCGCCGGGTACGGCTATCATGTCGAGACCGACCGAGCAGACGGCGGTCATCGCCTCCAGCTTGTCGAGCGTCAGCGCGCCGGTGCGGGCGGCGGCTATCATGCCCGAGTCCTCGCTCACCGGAATGAACGCGCCGCTGAGTCCCCCGACGTGGCTGGACGCCATCACGCCGCCCTTCTTGACCGCGTCGTTGAGCAGCGCGAGGGCGGCGGTCGTGCCGTGCGTGCCTACCGTGCCAAGCCCCATCGCCTCGAGCACATCGGCAACGCTGTCCCCGACAGCCGGCGTCGGCGCGAGCGACAGGTCTACGATGCCGAACTCCGCGCCGAGGCGTTTGCAACTCTCCGCCGCAACAAGCTGTCCCATGCGGGTTATCTTGAAGGCGGTGCGCTTTATCGTCTCGGCAAGCTCGGTAAAGCTGCATGCGCCCGCGCGTTTGACGGCGGCAAGCACCACTCCCGGGCCGCTCACGCCGACGTTTATCGCGCACTCCGCCTCGCCCACTCCGTGGAACGCTCCCGCCATGAACGGATTGTCCTCCGGCGCGTTTGCGAACACGACCAGCTTCGAGCAGCCGACGCTCTCGCGATCCGCGGTAAGTTCCGCGCACTTTTTGACTATCTCGCCGCACATCTTCACCGCGTCCATGTTTATTCCCGCGCGGGTGGTGGCGACGTTTATCGACGAGCAGACGCGGTCGGTGTTCGCCATCGCCGAGGGTATCGACGAAAGCAGCTTGCGGTCGCCCGACGTGAATCCCTTGTGCACCAGCGCCGAGTAGCCGCCGACGTAGTTTATCCCCACCTCGCGAGCGGCGCGTTCGAGGGCGTGCGCCAGCGGCTCGACGTCCTCGGCGGTTATCGCGTCGCAGAGAAGGGATACAGGCGTGACCGACACGCGCTTGTTCACTATCGGTATGCCGTACTCGCGCTCTATCTCCTCGCCGACCGCGACCAGCTTCTCCGCGCGGGTGCATATCTTGTCGTATATCTTTCCCGCGACGCGGTCGATGTCCTCCCCCGCGCAGTCGCGAAGGGATATGCCCATCGTCACGGTGCGTATGTCGAGGTGTTCCTCCTCGATCATCTTTATCGTTTCGAGTATGTCGAATGTATTAAGCATTGTCGTCCCTCATATCGTGTGCATCGAGGTGAAGATGTCCTCGTGCATGGCGTGAATTTTTACGCCGAGGCTGTCCCCGAGCGCGTCCAGCTGCTTTGAAAGCTCGCCGAACTGCACGCTCGCGTCGGATATGTCGACGAGCATGACCATCGCGAACATCTCCTGAAGGATGCTCTGCGATATGTCCATGACGTTCACCTTGTTCTTTGAAAGCAGGTCGGTCACCTTCGCGATTATACCGACCGTGTCCTTGCCTACCACCGTAATAACTGCGCGCATATGCGTTTCTCCTTTGTCCTTTATTAGGATGCAACTATGATACCACACATTTTCGCGCGGCGCAACGCATACATTCAAAATGGCCCCGAAAACTTGAAAGCTGTCGGAATTTGTGATATGCTGTCGATAGGGCGTATTCCAAAGAAACAACGGAGAACCTGAAAATGAAACGATTTTTACGATTTGCCGTCCCGCTAGCCATCGCTCTGCTCGTCGCCATCCCATTTCTATTCCTGAGCGGCGAGAGCGGTGAGGGCGGCGCGATAAAACTTACACCGAGCGGCACTCAGCCGTTTGAGCCGTCCTCCGCGCCGGTCATAGCCGCGTCCGCAGAGCCTTCGGCAGAGCCGCGCACCGCGCGCGACGACCTTCGCGGAGTGTGGGTGTCCACGCTGATAAACCTCGACTATCCGTCTAAAGCCGGACTCAGCGACGGCGAGCTTAGAGCCGAGGCGGACGAGATACTCGACACCTGCGCGGCGCTCGGCTTCAACGCCGTGTTCTTCCAGGTGCGTCCGAGCGGCGACGCGCTCTACTTTTCGGACATCTTCCCCGCGTCCGAGTTTGTGAGCGGCAGACAGGGCGAGGCGTGCGGCTTCGACCTGCTCGAGTACTGGGTCGAAGGCGCTCACGCGCGCGGGATGGAGCTTCACGCGTGGATAAACCCCTACCGCGTCGCGCGCCAGAACCACGATTTGAACTCGCTCTCGGCGTCGAACCCCGCGCGGAAACATCCCGACTGGGTGGTAAAGCACACCGACGGCCATATGTACCTGAACCCGGGCATACCCGAGGCGCGGGCGCTGGTGGTCGACGGCGTGCGCGAGATATGCGAAAACTACGATGTGGACGGCATCCACTTCGACGACTACTTCTACCCCGACGGCGGGCTTGACGACGCGGATACATACGAATCGAGCGGCTCTGAGCTGTCGCTCGAGGACTGGCGGCGGGAGAACATCACGACCCTCATCCGCGAGGTGCGCGAGGTCACGCGGGCAAACAATAAGATATTCGGCGTCGCGCCGTTCGGCATATGGGCAAACTCGTCGTCCATGCCCGACGGCAGCGACACGCGCGGCAATGAGAGCTATCTCTATCACTTCGCCGATACCAAGCTGTGGGTGACCGAGGAGCTTCTCGACTACATCTGCCCGCAAATATACTGGGAGATAGGCTTCGGCGTCGCCGACTACAAGACGCTCGTCGAGTGGTGGGCGGACGTGGTGGACGGCACGGCGGTCAAGTTGTACGTCGGGCACGCGTCCTACCGCTCGGGAAACGAGAACGAATCGAGCGCGTGGCACGGCACGGCGGAAATTCGCCGACAGCTCGAGCTTAACGACGCGACCGAAAACGTCAGCGGCTCGATACACTTCCGCTACAAATTCTTCGTCGACTACGCGCCGCTCGGCACGTTTATCGCAAGCTGGAACGCCGCCGAGGAGCTGCCCGACGGCTACCCGCTGCTCGGCGAGATAGAGTGGGACGGCGGCATATCGGTCGGGCGACCCGCAAACGACCTCACCACCGGCTTTTCCTCCTACTATGTGCTCGGTCGGTGCGACCCGTCCCAGCCGCTCTATCTCAACGACGAACCTGTCGAAAATGTGACGACAAGCGGCTATTTCGGTGTGATGTGCGCACTGTCCGCCGGTGAAAACCTGCTGCGATTCACTCAGGGCGACCGCGAGTGCGTCCGCGTGATAAACCGCGGCAGTTCGAGCGCCGAGCCGACTCCGCTTGAGCACGCGGCAATTGTCGCGGACAGCGCCTACCCCTCCGAGGCGGACATCTACGTCGCGCCGGGCGAGAAGATAACCTTCCGCTGCACCGCGCCTATCGGGGCAAAGCTCACCGTCACCATCGCGGGCGAGACCTTCAAGCTCACCCCCGCCGCCGACAAGTCGCCGCGCGACGACGGCAAGGTCTACGGCACCAACTACTCGTACACCTACACCGTCTCGAAGGACTACTCGGCGGGCGAGCTTCACAGCGTCGGCACGCCTGTCTACTCGATGACTTACGGCGGCAAGACTTCCAGCGTCACCGCAAACGGCTCGCTCAAATGCATCGGCGAGGGCGCGCCGTTCTACGCCAAGGTCAGCGCCGACGCCGCGTTCATCTACCCCAAATCGACCACCTCCGGCGGCTCGAAGGGCGAGCTGCCCACCGGCGCGGTCGACTACATAACCGCCATCACCACCAACGGACGGTGGGTGCGGCTGCGCAGCGGATGGTGGGTCGAGCGCGAATATGTCGACCGCGTCCACAGCACTCAGCAGCTGAAAAGCGGTCTGAGCGCCGCGAAATACGAGTTCGGCGACGGCTGGGACTATCTGCGCTTCAGCGTTAAAAACGCCGCCATCCCGACGGTCGACTACACACCGGAGAGCATCACCGTGCGCATCGGATACAGCGACACCGCGCCGGCGCTCGCGCTTCCGGACGGCTCGCTCTTTACCTCCTGCGTACAGTTCTGCGAGGACGGCGCGGCGTACTACCGCTTTACCCTTCGCGACGCGAGCCTGCTTGACGGCTACATCTTCGAGTACGACGAGGACGCGGGCATCTTGAGCCTCGCGCTCAAGCGCCGTCCGACCCTCGCCGACGGTGACAAGCCGCTCGACGGACTTGTCATCCTGCTCGACCCCGGTCACGGCGGCAGCGAGCTTGGCGCGCTCGGACCGCTCGGCACCGACCTCAGCGAGCGTCAGATAGCGCTCTGCATCGCCGAGAAGGTCGGCTATGAGCTTGAGCAGCTCGGCGCGGAGGTGGTCTTCACCCGCACCGACGACTCGACGGTCGAGCTTACCGACCGTCTCGTTCAGGCGCGCGCGCTCCGACCCGACCTGCTGCTGTCGATCCACCTGAACGCGATGGAGGTCAACGTCGACGCGGCGAACATCCACGGCGTGTCCACCTGGTACCGCGAGGACATCTCGGGCGACTACTCGGCGACGCTCGCGCACTATGTCGCCGACGCCGTAGGGCTTTACGACCGCGGAGCGAACCAGTCGAACCTATACATCTGCCGCGGCACCTTCGGCCCCTCCACCATCGTCGAGTGCGGCTTTATCTGCTGTCCCGACGAGTTTGAGTGGCTGACAAACGACCTCAAGCAGGCGCAGTTCGCGCGGGCGGTCGCCGCCGGCGTGTGCGAATACTTCAAATAACATCAGAACGCAAAAAGAGGAGGCTTTCGCCTCCCCTTTTTGTTGTTCGCTCACTTTTCGACGTGCCAGCGACCGTCCTCGAAATATCGCCGACCGCCGTCGTCTGTCTTCTGAAAGTGTCGGTTATCCATCGGCGCGTCCCGCTCTATCACCCGCGTCGGCGCGCAGACAGCTACCGAGTTTTCGGGCATATCCGCGTACACCACCGCACCCGCGCCTATCCTGCACCCGTCGCCGACGGTTATGCCGCCGATGACCTTCGCGCCCGCGCCGATATACACCCTGTCGCCGAGCGTCGGCGCGCCGGGATTCTTTGCGTCGGCGAGGTTGTTCGAGCCGATCGTCACCTGCTGGAAGATGACGGCGTCCCGCCCTATCTTCGCGTCGTTTGAGATGAACACGCCGACCGGTCCGTGCGGGAAACACGGCTCGCCCGCAAATTCGGCAAGCGGTCCGATGAACGACCCGCGCTTGTCCAGATAGTGCGAATACGCATGAAATATCAGCTTTTCGTCGTGCAGCTCTCCGTCACGCACACAGCGGCGCCGCATCTCGTTGTGCAGCCGCCAGAAAGAGCGGTAGCGCAGCATGTACCACGCGTGCGCGGCGGGGGTGAGAAGTTTGCCTATCAGTCCCATTTCGCGTCCTCCAGTCTCTCGATGGCGTCCGCGACCGCGCCGTCCTTGCAGTCGCACACCACCTCGAACCCGAGCGCGAGTATCTCGGGATAGGCGCTCGACGGCACGAAGGTGCGGTCAGCCTCCTTCAGCATCGCGAGGTCGTTCGGCGCGTCGCCGGCACAGACCAGCTTTCGCCCGAGCATGTTCGCAAGCTCGCGCGCGCTCTTTCCCTTGTCGATGCCCTCCGGCTGTATCTCGAGCATGAACGGAAGCGAGGTCACGCCGTTCAGCCCGAAGGTCTTCGCCTCCTCCGCGATGGCGGGGATGTCCTCCGGCGCGGCGGTGAACACGGCTTTCAGCCAGGTGTCCGGTATCTCGGCGAGCGGCACCTGTCGGCTGACATGCTCCACCCACTCGAAATGGCGGCGGGTGTACTCGTTGACGTTTATCGCGAGCGAGTCGTCGGGCAGGTATATTTCAAGCCCGACTTCAACCTCAAATACCGCTCTTTCGGCGTATTTGTTATACATTCTGAGCACTTTGTCGCGCTGTTCAGCCGACATCTGGTGTATCGCGAGGGTCTCATCTTTCGCGAAGTCGTAGATGAGCGCGCCGTTGGACAGCACGCAGGGCGCGTTCAACTCGACCTTGCCGAGCTGCGGTGCAAACGTCGACTTAGCGCGACCGGTCGCCACGCCGAAAAGTCCCCCGTTCTGCTTGAAATACTCGATAGCATCGAGATTTCGCTTCGGGATGTTCACTCCGTCGGTCAGCGTCAGGTCGAAGTCGGTCAGGAACAGTATGTTAGAAAAATCGGGCATATCCTGCCTCCGTATGCGTCATTTTCTATATCTTACCACAAAAGATGTGGCGACGCAAGGGTGATACGGTGCATCTACGACAGCTTTCCTTCCGCCATCTCGAGCCTGCCGTCGTAGCGTGAAGCAAATGCGGGATTCGGCTTGTGGCAGACGTGCAGTATCGTCGCGGGTTCGTCGAGAAGCGCCACCTCCACAAGTTCGGAGTTCACGCTGTCCAGTGCCGAAGTCACCTCGTCAAGCAGATAGACCGACGGCTTTCCGACCATCGCGCGAGCTATCGCGACCCGCTGACGTTCACCGCCGGACAGCGTCTCCACTATCTCCGGCGTGAGTTCGCGGTCGCCGTAGCGCTCGAGCAGATAGCTGAGACCCAGCTTCTCGACCGCCGCGCGGTAGACGTCCTCGGGAATGTCGCGACCGAGGCATACGTTCTCGCGCAGGCTCGCGTGGAACAGATACGGCTCCTGGAACACCGGGCAGATCGCACCGTAGTAGGACGAGTAGGGTATGCCGCGTATCTCGTGCTCACCGAAGCGTATCGCCCCGCCGTAACCGATGTCGCCTGTCTGTGCTATCAGCCGCAGCAGGGTGGACTTGCCGCTTCCGCTCTCGCCGGTTATCAGATACTTCCCGCCCGATTCAAACCGCGCGGACACGCCTTTCAGTATCTCCAAGCCGCCGACGCGGTAGGTGAGGTCGCACACAGACAGTCCGTCCCGCACGTCGAAGCTGTCGGTGCGAGCCGACTCGTCGGACAGTGCCGTCGT
>CAMNWZ010000065.1 GCA_946566645.1 uncultured Clostridia bacterium | reverse complement strand
CCCGCCCCCCCCGCCCGCGCCGCCCCCCCAACACTCTAAAAATAGTCCCCAAACCGGGGGGTGTCAACCCCCCCCCCACGTTTCTCTTGACGAAACCTGAAAGGCGGACTATAATCAAATTATACCAAGTATGGAAATACTTAATAAAAGGAGATAACTACCATGCCGGAACTCAAGGGAAGCAAGACCGAACAGAATCTTCGCGACGCGTTTGCGGGTGAGACCCAGGCGCGCAGCAAGTACGACTGGTTTGCGAGCGCAGCGAAGAAGGAGGGCTATGAGCAGATAGCGGCAATCTTTGCCGAGACCGCGAACAACGAGAAGGAGCACGCGAAGATATGGTTCAAGCTGCTCGACGGCATCGGCGACACCAAGACAAACCTGGGGCACGCCGCCGAGGGTGAGAACTTCGAGTGGACGATAATGTACAAGAACTTCGCCGAGGAGGCTCGCCAGGAGGGCTTTGACGACATCGCGAAGAAGTTCGAGATGGTCGCGGCTATCGAGGCGGAGCACGAGAAGCGTTACAAGAGGCTGCTCGCCAACATCGAAAACGACATCGTCTTCAAGCGCGACGGCAAGCAGTTCTGGATCTGCCGCAACTGCGGATATATCCACGAGGGCGAGTACGCGCCGGAGAAGTGCCCGGTCTGCGCGCACCCGAAGGCATACTTCGAGCTTCACGCCGAGAATTATTGAGCATCGTGCCGTCTCGCTTTGCCGGCGGGACGGCATTTTTCTATGATAAGGAGACATACCATGCCCGAACTGAACTATCACATAGCCTGCCCGGCCGGAAGCGTCGGCGGATACTGCATCCTGCCCGGCGACCCCGGACGGGTGGAGAGCATCGCGGCACTGCTCGCGGGCGCCGAAAAGGTGGCGCAGAACCGCGAATATCTGAGCTATACCGGCACGCTCAGCGGCGAGAAGGTGACTGTCTGCTCGACCGGAATAGGAGGTCCGTCCACCGCAATCGCGATGGAGGAGCTTCACAGCCTCGGCGCGCACACCTTCATCCGCATAGGCACGGCGGGCGGGATAAACACGAAGGTTCGAGCGGGCGACCTGGTCGTCGCGTCGGCTGCGATAAGGCAGGAGGGTACGGCGCTGCACTACGCGCCGCTCGAGTACCCCGCCGCCGCCGATTTCGACGTGACAAGGGCGCTGGATGACGCCGCGAAGCTGCTCGGAGCGCGCAGCCATGTCGGCGTGGTGCAGGCGAAGGACTCGTTTTACGGTCAGCACTCGCCCGAAAAGTCGCCGGTGAGCTATGAGCTTCTCGAGAAGTGGGAGAGCTGGAAGCGGCTCGGCGTGCTCGCAAGCGAGATGGAGAGCGCGACGCTGTTCGTTGTCGCGAACGCGCTCGGCTGCCGCGCCGGTTCGGTGTTTAACATCATCTGGAACCAGGAGCGCAAGGCGGCGGGAATAACCGACGAGCCCGACTGCCACGACACGTCGCTCGCCGTGCGCTGCGCGGTCGAGGCGGTGCGGATGCTCGTCGAGCGGGACAGGGCGTAGAACAATGCGAAAGCGGATATTTCTCCTGCTGCTTGCAGTCATCCTCGGTGGATGCGCCGTCGAAGATGGACCGACCGCAAGCGCGCAGCTGTCGTATGTCGTGTCGATCAAAGGCGGTCAGTCGGTCGGACTGGGGGCGTGGGAGCGAATCACCGAAAGCTGGGTGAATGAGAGCGGAGAGTACGTCCAACCCGACGAGTTCGGAGGCTGCTACTTCGCCGAGGACAACCATCTCGTTATAAAGGTGGTGGACGGCGCCGAGGAGTTCATCGAGCGGGCAAAGAGCGTGGTGGACGATCCCTCGGTGCTGCAATTCGAGACTACCGACATCTCGCTTAACGAGCTGTATCTGTTGAAAGAGGAAATAGCGGAGTTGACAGAGGGAATATTTGCCAGCGTTGGCGTGAGCCAAAAAGACAGCGCGGTGGTCGTTCGGGTGAACAAATCGCGGTTGGATAGCAAGGAGGACCTGTACAAACTGGTAAGGCTCACGGCATATGACCACGTCGAAATAGAGCTGCGTGAATCAAATACGATTTCTTGGTAAAGCCCCAAAAAGCGGCTGTTTCAGCTGATTTCAAATTTTTGGCAAAAATTTTTCAAAAACCTCTTTACAAATCCCGATCCATGTGGTATTCTATTGTCAGAGCAAAACAGTTATGATTACTGATTAGCTTATAAAACCCGCTTGTAGAGCGAAACAAAATTTTATATGGAGGTACTGAATCATGGCTAAATGGGTATGCGCAGTTTGCGGTTACGTTCACGAGGGCGACACTCCTCCCGAGTTCTGCCCGCAGTGCAAGGCTCCGGCTTCCAAGTTCAGCGAGATGGGCGGCGGCAAGAGCTGGGCTGCCGAGCACGTTGTCGGCGTCGCCAATGGCGTTCCGGAGGACATCCTGAACGACCTGCGCGCCAACTTCAACGGCGAGTGCACTGAGGTCGGCATGTACCTGGCGATGGCGCGCGTCGCTCATCGTGAGGGCTATCCCGAGATCGGCCTTTACTGGGAGAAGGCTGCTTACGAGGAGGCTGAGCACGCGGCGAAGTTTGCCGAGCTGCTGGGCGAGGTCGTGACCGACTCGACCGAGAAGAACCTTCAGATGCGCGTTGACGCCGAGAACGGCGCGACCGCCGGCAAGACCGATCTTGCCAAGCGTGCCAAGGCGCTCAATCTCGACGCCATCCACGACACCGTGCACGAGATGGCACGCGACGAGGCTCGCCACGGCAAGGCGTTCGAGGGACTGCTCAAGCGCTACTTCGGCAAGTAAGATTTGGGATGAGAAAACGGGTGGGGCATTAGCCTCACCCGTTTTTGCTGATACATTTTCATTACCAGTATAGATAAAGACCGACAAACAAACCCAGTGCGACAGAGAGACCTAATAGTATTATAGCCAAGATAGAGAAGAACCGCATATATTTTGCAATTGATTGTAAGTGCAGCGTCTGTTTTTGAAGCAGAAATTCAAAAACTTTGTTTTCTTCCTTTAGCTCGGATACTCGGAAGAAAAGCGTGCCGTAGTTGTCTTGCGTATAAAATATGTCGTCAGGAAGTTTTTGATTGTCATTAAGCATTTGATAATATACAACTGACTCTTCAGAAGTGCATGCCTCTTTTTTTAGCAACCCATTAGCTTCGCGCAAGGAGCGAAATTCTTTTTCATAATAATCCATGTCAATACCTCCATCTTTAAGTGTGTAGATTGGCGCTAAATCCAGTATAAATCATTTCGCTTTATCTGCCAATAGAACATTTTGTTTTGTGTATACTTCTTCGTGAGCTATACGAAAGCGAAAGGAGTTGCACAAAATGTATACGAGAATACGTGATTTGAGGGAAGATTCCGATTTGTACCAAAAAGATGTTGCGAAATACCTTCAATGCACACAAGTGTGCTATTCACAGTACGAACTTGGAAAACGCGACATACCGACCGATGTTTTGATAAAACTCGCGGACTTTTACAAAACAAGCACTGATTATCTGCTTGGCAGGACTAACGAGCGGCGCCCATATCCCGCGAACAAGTAATTGCATTTCCCGGGAAAACACGTTATAATAAACCCATAATCAATCCAAAAGGAGAGTGAGATCATGGCAGTAGACGGTCTTCACCAGTTCGAGCTGGTGGAGAAGATGGGATTCGTGCGCATGAGCGGCACCGAGGAGGAGCGCCGCGCCGCGCAGATACTCGTCGACGAGATAGAGGCGATGGGCGTTTCGGCGGACACGCGCACGTTCGAGGTCAAGGACGGCACTGTTATCAAGGCTGTGTTCGAGGTCATCGCGCCCGAGCGCAAGGAGTACACCGTGACCGGCTACAAGTGCGCCGGCTGCACCAAAGAGGGCGGCGAGGACTACGATTTCATCTACATAGAGCAGTTTGACGAGATAAATCTTCGCAACGCGCGCGGAAAATTCGCGCTGATAAACGGACGCGCGACGGCGGACGTTTACAGGAAGATGCTCGACGCGGGCGTCGCCGGATTCATGACGATGGGCGGCACGGTCAAGGACACGCTCGAGGACAGCGACCTCGACACCCGCAAGATGCGCGAAAGCCTCACCAAGCTCGGACTCATGCCGGCGTTCCACATCCGCATGACCGATGCGCTCGAGATACTCAAGAGCGGCGCGACCCGCGTGCATATCGAGCTGAAGACCAAGAACCACGTCCACATCTCGCAGAACGTCGTCGCCGAGATAAAGGGAACGAAGTACCCCGACGAGATAGTCGCGTTCGGCGCGCACTACGACAGCGTCGAGTTCAGCTACGGCGTGTGGGACAACGCGGCGGGCAGCGTCACCATCATGGAGATACTGCGCCACTTCACCAAAAATCCGCCCGCGCGCACGGTGCGCTTCATCTGGTTCGGCTCGGAGGAGGTGGGGCTTCTCGGCTCGCACGCGTATGTCGACTCGCTCACCAACGCCGAAGCCGCGAAGCACGTCTTCATGGTAAACTGCGACGTCGGCGGCTCGATACTCGGCTCGAACGGCGCGCACATCACCGCCGACGAGAGCCTCTGTAAGTATGTCGAGTACATGGCAAAGGAGCTGGGCTACTCGACCTCGGTGCGCCAGGGCGTCATGTCCAGCGACTCGGTGCCCTTCGCGGACAGGGGAATACCCGCGATAAACTTCGCGCGCGGCGGCGGTCAGGGCATGGGCTTCATGCACACCCGCTACGACATGATCTCGCTCATCAGCGCCGAGGCACTCGCGGTCGTGACCGACTTCGCTGTCGCCTTCAGCGATCGCCTTGTCAACGCGGTCATCTTCCCGGTGCCGCGCGAGATACCGAAGAACATCAAGGACGAGCTGGACAAGTACCTCGGACGCGCTCCGCAGAAATAATTCGATAGGAAAACAAAAGGAACGACCCACATCGGCTTGATGTGGGTCGTTCCTTTTTCGCGTTTTCTCTTTCCCTCCTCTGATTGTATTCTATCAAAGCGAGAGTACGAAAAAACGGACTTATAGCACTTTGCTCAAAAATTCCTGCGCACGCGGATTCTGAGGATTGTCAAAGAACGCGTGCGGCTCGTTCTGCTCTAGTATCTTGCCCTCGTCCATGAAGAGCACGCGTGTGCCGGCCTCGCGCGCAAAGCCCATCTCGTGAGTCACGACCGCCATCGTCATGCCCTCGTGCGCAAGCTCCTTCATGACCTCGAGCACCTCGCCGACCATCTCCGGGTCGAGAGCGGACGTGGGCTCGTCAAAGAGCATCATCTTAGGCTTCATTGCCATGGCGCGGACGATGGCGATGCGCTGCTTCTGACCGCCGGACAGCTTGCCGGGGTAGGAGTCCGCCTTGTCGCGAAGCCCGACGCGCTCGAGCAGCCGCAGCGCCTCCTCGCTCGCCTCGTCCTTTGTCATCAGCTTCAGCTTGACCGGCGCGAGGGTGAGGTTCTTCATCACCGTCAGGTGAGGAAAGAGGTTGAAGTGCTGGAACACCATGCCCATCTGGCGGCGAACCTTGTTTATGTCCACGCCGGGGTCGGTCAGCGTCGTGCCGTCGAAGGTTATCGTGCCCTCGGTCGGCGTTTCGAGAAGATTGAGGCAGCGCAGGAAGGTGGACTTGCCCGAGCCGCTCGGCCCGATGATGACCACCTTTTCGCCGGGCGAGATGTGTTCGGATATGTTGTCGAGCACGAGGTGGTCGCCGAAGTATTTGGTGAGATTCTTAACGTCTATCACTTTTGCGAAGCCTCCTCTCGAATTTTCCGAGCAGCCAACTCAGCACCATCACCATCACGAGATACATCGCGGCGGCGCCGAGCAGCGGGAAGAACGCCTGGAAGGTGCGTCCCTGAATTATCGTCGCGCCCTTGGTTATGTCGGTAAGACCGATGAAGGTGCAGACCGAGGTCTCTTTCAGCAGCGTGATAAGCTCGTTGCCGAGGGCGGGGAGGATGCTCTTTATCGCCTGGGGAACGACGATGTGCTGCATCGTGGATATGTACCCGAGACCTAGCGAGCGTCCCGCCTCGGTCTGACCGGGATCGACGCCCATTATGCCGCCGCGCACTATCTCGGCGACGTACGCGCCCGAGTTTATGCCGAAGGACAGGATGGCGGCAAGCATCGTGTTGCGCGACGAGCCGAAGATGATAAAGTACATTATCAGCAGCTGTATCGCCACCGGTGTTCCGCGTATCACGGTCAGGTATATCTTGCAGACGCGGTTGAAGAACCGCAGCAGGAAGTTGCCAAACCCGCGCTTCTTGCCGATGGTGTCGGCGGTGGAGCGGACGACCGCCACGATGACGCCGAGCGCCACACCGAGCAGGAGCGCGAACACCGTGACTATCAGCGTGTTTTTCAGTCCGCCTACCATGTACTGCCAGCGGTCGCCGTCGATGAACGCGAATTTGAAGTTCTCGGCAAATGACTGCGAGGTCCCGACTATCCAGTCCTTGACGCCCGCGAACCAGTCGCCTATCGAGAGATAAAGCAATTCATTCCCTCCCAAATCGAATTTTCAGAACAAACGCGGGGACGACAGAGCGCCCCCGCACCGGTTGTCAGTGTTCTATTGATTACTCGGCGGGAATGTACTTCGCGATGATGCCCGGGATCGTGCCGTCATCGGTCAGTTCCTTGAGAGCGGCGTTGACCTTGTCGAGCAGGTCGGTGTTCTCCTTGGCAATGGCTATCGCGTAGTCCTCGACCGCGTACTCGGTATCGAGTATCTTCAGTCCCTCGTTGGCGGCAACGAAGCTCTTAGCCGGCTCGTTGTCCATGATTATCGCGTCGATCTTGCCGGTGGAGAGGGCGGAGACGGCGTCGGCATAGCGCGCGAAACGCTGGATGTTCTCGTCGCCGTAGTCGCCGGTGGCGTAGATGTCGCCGGTGGTGTTCTGCTGAACGCCTATCGACTTGCCCGCGAGGTCGTCGAGCGAAGCGACCGAACCGTTCTCGGCGACGACGACGACCTGGATGCCGGTGGCGTAGCTGTCCGAGAAGTTGACGCTCTTCATACGCTCCTCGGTGACGGTCATGCCCGCCATCGCGATGTCCGCCTTGCCGGTCTGGACGGCGGTGATGGTCGAGTCGAAGTCCATGTCGTCTATCTGGAGCGACATACCGAGCTTCTCGGCAATCGCCGCGGCGATCTCGGCGTCGATGCCGATTATCTGCTCGCCCTCGTAGTACTCATACGGCGGGAAGCCTGCCTCGGTCGCCATGGTGAGCGTTCCGTTGGTGGGTTCGGTCGAGGTGGTAGGCTCGGTGCTGGGGTTGGTCGACGGATTGCTGCCATCCTGCGAGCATCCCGCGAACAGACCGACTGCCAGCATCACTGCCAGCGCAAGGCTAAGTATCTTTGCATATTTTTTCATAACGTGGATTCCTCCAAAATTTGATTTGCCGGAACGGTTCTTCCGGACTGTGGCTATATTATAGCTCGGTCGAAATGAATTTTCAATCGGCAAGATGCACAGACATGAATGATTTTTATGCGCCGGAGTGAGTAAACTGCCCTAAAAAATGAATACTCACACGAATATTCGTATGAGTATTCAGGATAATATTCACTTGTTATTCGCGCTATGCCCTGTCGGACAGCTTGCGGGCGGTCTCTACGTCGGCAGCCGACGGCTCGGCGTTTGAGTAGCGCACGCGGTTGTATATCTCGACGAAGTCGATGCCGCAGCTGCCCGCCGCCTTCTCCAAATCTTTAGAAAGCTCGTTTGGGGTGCGGGGACGGAGCGCCTGGCGATCCTTGCGCAGGAACTCGCGCATCGCGAACCTGACCTTCGCGCGGTCGGTGGGCATATCGCCGAACTTTGACCGACGGGTGAAGCGAGTGCGCATGCGGGAGAGAAGTCCGTTGCCCTTTTCGCGCTCGCCGTCGATGTCCTCGGTCTCGTCGACGTAGTCCTCGCTTGTGGGGGAGAAACGCCCGAGCAGCTTGTCGAGCAGCGCGCCGAAGTTGGTCTTCATCAGCTTGCGTATCAGCTTGTAGAGGGCAAAGCATACGACAAGGATTATTCCGCCGACAATTATGAACAGCAGCGCGTTCCAGAGGAAGGTCTCAAGCCCCGACTCGATGTGTGCTTCGCCGGTCAGCCCTCCGACGCCCATGTCCCCGCCGCCGCCCATCGCTCCGTCGCCCTCGGGCACGCCGTTCACGTCGCCCATGAAATTCAGGAAGTCGATGAACTTGTTTGTCACCCACACTCCCGCCGCGACCGCCGCGTCCTTTATCGCCTTTATGTTGGCGAGCAGCAGCGCAAGCACGACGAATATACCGATTATTATGAGGTTGTTGCGGCGCATGCCCCTCGGGAAGCGAGCCTTTCCGCCGCTGGGTGCGGTGGCGCTGCGCAGTCCCTCGAGGTTGAAGACGAACAGTCCGCTTATCAGCAGCACGACCGCGCAACTGTTCAGCGCGACCGAGTAGCCGGCGTCGCC
>CAMNWZ010000064.1 GCA_946566645.1 uncultured Clostridia bacterium | reverse complement strand
TCCTGAAGGAGACGGGCGAGATGATAGGGCAGTGCGGGCTTACCGTGCAGCAGTGGAAGGACGAGCAGGTCCTCGAGATAGGCTATCTCTTTGAGCGCGCGCACTGGCATCACGGGTACGCAACCGAGGCTGCTCAGGCGTGCAAGAAGTACGCATTTGAGGTGCTCGGCGCCGACGAGGTCTGTTCTATCATTCGGGACACGAACACCGCGTCGCAGAACGTGGCAATACGGAACGGCATGGTTAAAACGGACAGATGGATAAAGCACTATCGCGGCGTGGATATGCCTCATGACCGCTATGTAGTGCATCGCTGAAAACAGAAATCCCACGGGTCGGGTGACTCGTGGGATTTTTCATACATTCTTTACAGCAGCTTCAGCTTGTGCAGTATCAAGAACACGATGAGCATCAGCCCGCCGCTCAGCGCCATCGGGAACCAGAAGTGCGCCATCGGCAGCCCGTCCACGTTCATGCCGTACAGGCTGTAGATTATCGTCGGTATCTCGATTAGCACCGTCAGGCTCGCGAGCCGCTTCATCGTCACGTTCAGGTTGTTCGATATGACCGACGCGAACGCGTCCATCGTGCCCGACAGTATCGACGAGTAGATGTTCGCCATCTCGATAGCCTGGCGGACTTCGATGAGCACGTCCTCGAGCAGGTCCTGATCCTCCTCGTAGAGCTTGATAACGCGACCGCGCATTATCTTGTCAAGCGTCACCTCGTTTGCCTTGAGCGACGTGGAGAAGAAGACGAGCGACTTCTCGAGGTCGAGCAGCTGGATAAGCTCCTTGTTGCGCTGGCTCTTGTACAGCTTGCGCTCGATGCTGCTCGATATGCGCTCTATCTGCCGCAGGTAGAGGTTGTAGCGACCCGCTATCCGCAGCAGCAGCGTGAAGATAAACCGCGTCTTGTGCGCGGTGTTCAGCTTCGCCGTCCTCATGCTGTCCACTATCGGATTTTCGCGGAGGGACACGGTCACGATGTTCTCGTCGGTCACGATTATGCCGAGCGGCAGGGTGGAGTAGAGAACGTGGCTTTCGCCGTCGTCCACCGTAGGCATATCCACCATGATAAGCGTGTGGTCGTCCTCGACTTCGACGCGCGAGGTCTCCTCCTCGTCCAGCGCCGCCGTGATGTAGTCGCGCTCGACGGCAAGCTCGGACGCGATGCGCTCGATCTCGTCGGCGGTGGGGGAGGTAAGCTCGATCCACACGCCCGGCTCTATGGCGTCCACCTCGCGGATGGCGCCGTCAATGGTCTTGTAAAAATAAATCACCCGGAACACACTCCTTTCTGAATGTGCGCACCGGGCGAAAAAACTGGCTTTCGATGAGTTTTCGCGCGGCACGCCTTAGGCGCAGTCGCCCGCGCCGTGAGACTTCCCGATTTTTCCGCAACTTCGAGGGTCTCCGCTCACGAAAACTCACTTCCTTTCAAAAGTTTATAATTGATTATACACCAGCCGTCCGCAAAACACAAGACAAAATCGGCAGCGAGCGCAAAAAACAGGAGCGTCTCGGATTATCGGGGCGCTCCTGTTTTTGTGTCTATCACTATTTTATCGGCTTTATCGGTGTCCAGTAGTCCATCTGGTCATATCCGAGCACCGCCTTTGCCGCCGGAGTGGTGATTACATTCCCAAGCTCCGGTCGCGACGCGTCTCGCTCAAAGCCGTGTTCGGCAAGGAACTTGTCCACCTCTGCGCCCATCGCGTCGGTGTCGGTCTCACCGTCTATGTCGTTTGCGACGGCGTAGAGACCTCCTTTGAAGTCAACCATCTCGAACCCATCGGGAATTTCCATGCCCTCGGTATAGATGTAGAGCCAGACAAACCCCTGCTTCTCGTTGTCATAGAACAGAAAGTCGAGCGGGTATATCGAATGTGGAAGATTACCCATCCAGTCGGAGAAGCGCTCCAGAACTCCGTCTCCGAACATTCCGCAGCCGGAGGACACCATCTTGCAGTCGGGTATCTCGTATATCCTGACGTTTTGTATTTTATTACCTCACTTTGTGCGCTCGAGCCAGTCGTCCACAAACGCGTCTATCTTGGCGTTGTACGCGTTGTCGACGGTGTGTTCGCCACGCATGAGCGTGTCTATCGAGATGCGCGCGCCGAGGCTGAACGGAGTGGTGCAGATAAACGACGGCACGAAACGCTTTATCTTGGTCGTGTCGAACACGACGCTCTCGGTCTTGTCGCCGAGCAGTCCGCCGCGATACTCGGGCATCTTTTTCGCGATATAATCGCTCGGAATGTGGACGATATTCGGCTTTACTCCGAGAATTTCGCACTGTATCTCGATTATTCTGTCCCACTCGAGCGCCTCGTCCGACGTGATGTGAAAGGCGTGGCCTATCGCCTGGAAGTTGCCGATAAGCCCGATTATCGCCTTCGCGAAGTCGGTATTGAAGGTCACCGTCCAGAGCGACTTCCCGTCGCCGTGGACGACCGTCGGCTTGCCGTCGAGCATGCGTCTGACATACGTCCACTGGGACTTCGCGCCGCTGAGCGGGACTATCATCTTGCCCGGACCGTAGGTGTGCGACGGACGCACGACGGTCACAGGAAAGCCGTCGCTCTGAAAGTGGTCGAACAGCACCCGCTCACAGTCGGCTTTCTTCTGCGAGTAGTCCCAGAAGCGGTTGCCAAGCGGATTCGACTCGGTGATGGGGTAGGAGGTTATCGGCTTTGTATACGCCGACGCGCTCGATATGAAGATGTACTGCTTCGTCCGTCCGGCGAACAGGCGGTAGTCGCGCTCGACGTCGGTAGGCTCGTAGGCTATCCAGTCGACCACGCAGTCGAACTGAAGCGTGCCAAGGACTGCGCGCACGGCTTGTTCGTCGTGTACGTCGGCTATCAGATATTTTGCGCCGAGCGCCTCAAAGTCGCGCTTCGACCCGCGGTTGAGCAGATAGACTTCGTTATCCGCCGCGAGCAGTCGGGGAGTGACGGCGGAACTTATCAGCCCTGTCCCGCCGATGAAAAGTATACGCATTATTTATTTCAGCCCTGCCATCTCGAGCGCCTTGATTATCAGCTCGACCGACTGGTCGATGCTCACCTTGTCGGTGTTGATGCACAGGTCGTAGTTAAGCGCGTTGTTCCACTCGCGATTGGTGTAGTAACTGTAATAGTTGGTGCGGCTCTTGTCCATCTTCTTGATGTAGTTCTCGCACTCCTTCTGCGAGTACTTCGGGTTGGCGTCCGCCACAAACTTTATGCGCGAAGCCTGTGACGCATGGGTAAAGACGGTGAACAGATCCTCGCGCTCGCGCAGGATGAAGTCGGCGCAGCGTCCGACGATCACGCACGGCTTTGCCGACACCTTGCGAATGACCTCCGCCTGGATGTTGAACAGCGTGTCGTTTGTGAGGATATCGGTGCCGCCGAAGAACCACGCGCGCGGATTGTAGCTGCCGCTCACTATCGAATAGAGCAGGCTGTTGGAGGGTTTCTCGTCCGCGTTTTCAAACAGCGCCTCGGCAAAACCGCTGTCCTTAGCGGCTATCGAGATGAGCTCCTTGTCGTAGAAGCCGATGCCCAGCTTTTCTGCGAGTTTATGACCGATCTCGCGACCGCCGCTGCCATACTGACGATTTATCGTGATTATCATTTGTGTGCGCCTCCTTTTGCTTGTGGTACAACTATATTATACGATTAGTCGCGGAATTTTGCAAGCAAAAATATGCAAAACTGCCAAATAATTATCGACCGAGCCTGTCCTGAACGATTATCGAGCCTATCGCGGTGAGCAGCAGCGCAGCCGAACCAATCGAGCAAAACTCGCCCGCGCCGTGCAAAAGTGCGATTTGCACTTGAAAATCGGCGGTTTCGGTGTATAATAGAAGGGCAAGCGTGCAAAAGAGCAGCACACATACGAGCTGAAGTCCGCGCAGGGCTATCTCGGCTGCCGCGCGGCAGGGGGAAAATCCTCTTTTCATCGCTATGTAGTCCTTTCATGGATTTCGTACACAGTCCCATTATATCAGAACATTATTTGCGAATAAATCGCAAAATATTGGAGGTTTTGGTTATGAAGTGTCCGTATTGCGGTCATACCGACAGCAAGGTGGTCGACAGCCGCCCCGCCGAGGAGGGCGCAAGCATCCGTCGCCGCCGCGAGTGCCTAGAGTGCGGTCGCCGTTTCACCACCTACGAGACGGTCGAGCGTATGCCGATAATCGTCATCAAGAAGGACGGCTCGCGCGAGCAGTTCGACCGTGAAAAGGTGCTCAGCGCCATGCTTCGCGCGTTTGAGAAGCGCTCGGTCACGCTCGACAGACTGGTCGCGGCGGTGTCGAACATCGAGCAGAAGCTGCAAAACTACCTGTCCCACGAGGTCCCGTCCAACGAGATAGGCGAGATGGTGCTCGACGAGATAAAGAGCATCGACAAGGTCGCGTACCTGCGATTCGTGTCGGTCTACCGCCAGTTCAAGGACGTGGACAGCTTCCTGCGCGAGATAAATCAGCTTTCGGAGGACAAGAAATAATGAAGATACGCTCCGGCGCGGCGCTGCCCGCAATAGTTATGATAGTCGGCATTCTCGCGGCGGTGACATCGGTGCTCCGCATATGGCAGATAAGCCGTTGGAACGAGACATACCGCGAGTCGTTCGTCGCCGCACCCGCCGCTGAAAGCGTCTATAAGTATGACAGCGGCGACGAGTTCAACCTGTCCGAATTCACGCTCACGCACGACATCAAATATTACGACTCGCCGAACGGTAATGTCGCGCTGACCGTGCAGGCTGCGAACTATCTGCGACCGAACTCCAACTATGCAAGCTCCGACCTTTACGGATGGGTGAGCACGCCGACCGATGTAAAGGGCTGGCGCTTTACGCATCGTTTTGGCACAGAGAGCACAACGAGCAATAACGAATTCTATGTAAAGCTGTCCGATTTACAGCAGGCCGCGAAGGACGCGTACGGCGACGCGGCGAAGGATTCGCTCGACGTGACCTTCAAGCCGTTCGGCAGCGACACCGAGATAGCGCGCACCTTCACGCGTGCGGAGTACGAGACGCTGCGCGTTGATTTTGAGCTGTATGAGCGCGGCATAATGTGCTCGCCCGACCTTGAGGCGCCGGTCTGGACGACCCAGACAACCTTCGGCGCGGTCGCGGGCGTGCTGCTTATCGGATGGTCGGTCGTGCTGTTCATCCTGCGCTTCCGTGACGCGAAGACGCAGGAGGAGAATCAATGATTGACACATCGGACATCTATCTGCGGCTTGAGAGCATCGCCGCTGCAGACGACGACCGCGGTCTTGTGCCGTCGCGCCACTACATAATCTGCCGCGCAGCAGACGACGAACCGGTGGGCGAGTGCAGCCTTCGCCTGGGGCACAACGGCAAGGACGGCTACTACTCGACCTACTACGGCGGCAACATCGGCTACGAGGTCTATTCCGACTTTCGCGGCAATCGCTACGCGGCAAAGGCTACGCTGGTACTGCTCGACGAGGCGAAGACGCTCGGCATGGAGTACGTCCTCATCACCTGCAGCCCGGAAAATCTCGCTTCCAAGCGGACGATAGAGCTTGCGGGGTTCGAGTTCGTCGAGGATGCGAAAGTCCCCGAGCACAACTGTCTCTACGAGCGTGGCGAACATCGCAAGCTCATCTATAAAATGGACTTGAAATAGGAGGATAATTGCCATGCGAGCCAAGTTTCAGGTACTTATTCTGCCGTATATCATCAAGGACGGCAAGCCGCTTTTCTGCGTGCTCCATCGCTCGGATATGGACGCATGGCAGTTTGTCTCCGGCGGCGGTGAGGACGACGAGACACCCATCGAAGCCGCGCGGCGCGAGAGCTTTGAGGAGATAGGCACACCGCTCGACGCGCCCGTCGTGCAGCTTCAGAACAGCTGCTACATACCCGCTAACATATACGCAGCGCGCAAACAGTGGGGCGAGGACACGATTCTCGTGCCCGAATATTCGTTCGCGCTGCGCATGGACAGCCGCGAGCTGGAGCTGTCGCACGAGCACACCGAGTACGAGTGGCTCGACTACGACGCGGCGGCGGCGCGGCTGAAGTACGACTCAAACCGCACCGCGATGTGGGAGCTTTCCGAAAAGCTGCGGCTCGGTCGCTTCGACATCGGGCGCGTATTCCCGACGCACATCGTTGCCGCTGCGGGCGTCGTTCTGAACGACCGCGATGAAGTGCTGATGGTAAAGACGCACAACTACAACTGGGTCTTTCCCGGCGGACAGGTCGAGGTCGGCGAAAGCGTTGTCGATGCGGTAAAGCGCGAGATAATGGAGGAGACTGGCGTGGACATCGAGGTAGGGGAGCTGTTCTGTGTCTCTTCCAACACCAAGAAATACCCCGGCTACAACGGCGTGCGCGAGATCCCGACAAAGGTGATGCTCGACTTCATATGCAGGGCAAAGGGCGGCGTGCCTCGACCGTCGGAGGAAAACTCCGAGTCGGCATATGTCGCGAAAGACAAGGTGCTTGAGTTGATAAAAGCGCCGGCTATTGTCGAGCGGTACAAGGCGTTTCTTGAATATTCCGGCAGACCAACCTTTCTCGAGTATGTGGCAAAGCCGTCGTTTGAGTTAAAAACGAAGCGGCTTATCTAATCGAAACGTTATCCTTCATATGGCGGAACTTTCGGCTCGGGGTAGTATATCTCCCGAGTCGGATTTTTTTGCTCTGCGCCGATTTGTTCGCCCTCCTGCGGGACATAATGAATACAGTCGCCGCTCACCATTCCGGTCGGCGCGGCGCTCTCAAGCGTGCACACGCCGTCCTGCTGGTAGCGGCACAGCTTAGAACAGGGTATCATACTTTATCCCTCCTTTGCTGATAGCTTACCCGAACGGCGAATAATTCATGCAAACACGGCTCTTTTGCGGAGGAAATATGAAGAAATCGGCAATTTTGGTCATACTCACGGCGATAATCTGCTTCTCGCTTACCGCCTTCCGTCCGGAGCAACCCACGCCCGCTACCGTACGCACCGTGACCGCGGTCGCAGGCAGCTCGCTTGTGAGCGTATCCGCAAGCGGCGCGCTCGAGCCGTACCGCACCCGCACCCTCGGCGTGGCAGGCTATGCCGTGGCGGACAGGGTATACTTAAACGTGGGCGAGGAGGTGCGCGAGGGTCAGGTGATAATGACCTTCGCCGCAGCCGAAAATCCCGCAGCAGCGCTGGATATTGAGGAGATAGCCGCCAGCGCCGACGTGTCCAGCCTGCTCGACGGCGACGTCGCGGCGGCTCTCGGGGACAGCGTTGCCGACGTGTTCTCGGCATCCGAGCTTGTAAGCCCGTTCGACGGCGTGATAACCGCGATAAACATCGAGGAAGGGGAGCAGGCGGCTCCGCTTTCGGTACTCGCCGAGGTGAGCGATTTCAGCCGCGTCCGCGCGCGCGTCCGTCTAAGCGAGGAAGACTTCGCCGCCGTCTCGGTCGGTATGCCGGCGGATGTGTCGAGCGGCGGGAAGTCCTACCGCGCGGTGGTCATCGAGGTATCGCCGATGGTGCGCAGCTCGTCGACGCTCACCGGCGGCTCTGAGCGCTATGGCGAGGCTGTTCTTGAGCTGTACGATCCGTCCGGCGCGCTCGTAGGCAGCTCGGCGACCGCAAAGATATACACCGAGCGGCGCAGTGGTGTGATAGCCGTGCCCTTCGCGGCGGTCGATCAGGACGCGCAGAACCGCGAGTTTGTGTATGTCCTCGACGGTAATTGCGCGCGCATTCGGTATGTCACGAGCGGCAGAGAATTCGGGAACAACCTCGAAATTACCGGCGGAGTTCTGGGCGGCGAGGAGATAATCGTCGACGCATCCGCTGCGCTGTCCGACGGCTGCGCCGTGGAGGTCGAACAATGAGACCACTGGACATACTTCGTCTGTCGCTTAGAAACGTGCTTCGCGGCCGAACCCGCACGCTGCTGACCGTATTCGCTACCGCCATAGGCGTGTTCGCGACGCTTCTGGTGCTGTCGGTCGGGCTGTGCGCACGGCAGACGGTCGCAAACGAACTCGAGACGCTCGGCATAAGCGGTGTCAGCATCCACCCGAAGAAGGTCGCCGCCGACAACGGACTGCGCCTTCAGCCGGACGACGCCGAACTCGTAACAAACGGCGTTAAAGGGGTAGACAGCGCGCTCGCTGTTATGATAAGATATGGTTCGTACAGCATGAAAAACTGGCAGGGCAACGCCGTGGTCATCGGCACGGGCGCCGAGCCGGGCGACGCGCTCAAGCTGGAGCTGTTGTATGGCAGGCTGCTCAGTGAGGACGATATGCGCTCCGCAAGCGATGTCGTGGTGGTCAGCGCCGACTTCGCTAAGATGGTCTACGGTCGTGAAAACATCGTCGGAAAGTCGCTGAAGCTCACCGCGTCCGGCACTCGTCAGCTGGAGATAATTGGCATTATAGGTTCGCAAAGTTCGGGACTTGAGGCTATTTTGGGACAGTCTCTGCCCAGTTTCTTCTACATTCCGCAC
>CAMNWZ010000063.1 GCA_946566645.1 uncultured Clostridia bacterium | reverse complement strand
GCGCGACCTTCGCTATCGCCTCATCTCCGACTATGCCGCGCACCGCGCAGATGGCGGTCAGGTAGTTTGCGACATTGTGCATCCCGGGTATCTTTATCTCGTCCGCGCGGACTATCCGCCTTTCCGCACCCTTCTCGACCGAAACGAGCCATTCGCCGTCAAAATACGCGCCGTTTTCGACCGAAACGAGCCATTCGCCGTCAAAATACGCGCCGTTTTCGACCTTCTTTTCGAGCGAGAACCACCGCACCTCGCCCTTTGCGATGTCGGCAAACGAGCGGGTTATGTCGTTGTCCGCGTTCAAAACGACGCAGTTTTCGCCGCTCTGGTGCTTAAACACGTTCGCCTTCGCCGCGATATACTCCTCCATCCCCTTGTGGATGTCGAGGTGGTTTGGCGTGACGTTTGTCACCACCGCCGTCGGCGCGCTCCGCTTCATCGTCATAAGCTGGAAGCTGGACAGCTCCACGACCACATAGTCGTCGGAAGTCATGTCCGGCACGCGGTCGAGCAGCGGCGTTCCGATGTTCCCGCCGAGGAACACGCGCTTTCCCTCCGCCTCGAGCATCTCCGCTATGAGAGTTGAGGTGGTGGTCTTGCCCTCCGAGCCGGTTATCGCGATTATCCTCGCGGGGCAGACCTCGAAGAACGCCTCCATCTCGCTTGTCAGCAGAGCTCCGCGTCCGATCGCCCGCACGAACCCATCCACGTCGGGGCGTATGCCCGGCGAGCGATAGATGAAGTCGGCGTCGATGTCGTCGAGATAGTGCTCGCCGCTTATCAGCTTAACGCCGAGACGCTCAAGCTCGCGACCCGCGTTGCCGAGCGCTTTCGCATCCTTCTTGTCCCGAGCCTCTACCTCCATGCCCGCGCCGCGCAGCAGCCGTATCAGCGGCAGGTTGGACACGCCCACGCCGCAGACCGTAGTCTTTTTGCCGCGATGGCGCTCAAGAAATCGGTTGAAATCCAATGTTTCACCCCATTCCAAACTAAGTCTTTTCCATTGTATACCTAAAGCGACGCAAATTCAACCCTTGCCCTGCGTCTTTTTTTGTAGTATAATGCAAATCAAGCAAACCGGACGGTCGCGCGGCGAAAACCGTGAGGAAAGTCCGGGCTCCACAGGGCAGGATAGCGGATAACATCCGCCGAGGGTGACCTCAGGACAAGTGCAACAGAAATATACCGCCGCTTTTGCGGTAAGGGTGGAAAGGTGAGGCAAGAGCTCACCCGCCCCGCAGGTAACTTCGGGGCGCTGTAAACTCTATTCGGAGCAACATCGACGCGGGGGCTTGAGCTTGCCCGGCTACCCCGGAAAGATGGCTGGAGGCGGCGGGCGACCGCCGTCCAAGACAGATGACCGCCACGGGGGCGCGAGCCTCTTTGACAGAACCCGGCTTACAGGTTTGCTTAAAACAATGGGAGAGGTTTTTCCTCTCCCATTGTTTTTTACAACTCGGCTATCAGCTTCACCCTCAGCGACCGCTTTGTCAGAAACTCAGCGCCCTCGTCCATCGTCGTGCGCGGGTGCTGATAGATGTCCGCGCCCACCTCTATCGGCTCGTCGACGATGTAGAGATACCCCTTCGCCGTGCCGTTGTGCACGATGCTCTTATCGTCGCCGTAGTCGCCGTATCCGAGCATCGACGGCTTGTGCGAGAACGCCTCCGCAAGCGCGCGCCACCTTGTTATCGTGCTGCCCTCGCGAAGCTCGTCGAACAGCTCGTTCGAGCCGTGATACCAGACCTCATTCGTCTCCATGCGCTCCACTCCGTTTTGTCTATCATACCACACGCGTACCGACGGCGCAACCGCGTCACCCCTGTGCCACGCTGTACAGCGCCGCGAAATGTCCTCTGTTTTCCATCAGCTCCTCGAAACTGCCCTGCTCGACCACCCGTCCGCCGGACATCACTACTATCTCGTCGTAGCGCTCGAGCAGCGGTTTTTCGAGGCGGTGGGTCACGATTATGCGCGTAAGCCCGTCTATCGACAGTATCGAGTCCTCCACCGCGTGGGCGGTCTTTGCGTCGAGCGCCGCGGTCGCCTCGTCCATCAGCAGCACCGGCGCGCCGCGGACAAGGCTTCGTGCTATCGAGATGCGCTGACGCTCGCCGCCGCTCAGTCCCGAGCCGTTCTCGCCGCAGGCGTAGCCGTGACCCTTCTCGTCGATGAGCCGGTCAAGCTCGGCACGGCGCGCGGCGGACGCGACCACTTCCGGCGGGAAATCCTTGAACATCGTGATGTTCTCCTCAATCGTGCTGTTGAAGATGAACACGTTCTGCTGTATCGTCGAGATCATGTCGTAGAGGCTTCCCATGTCCACGTCGCGCAGCTCCTCGCCGTCGATGTGTATCTCTCCCGAGTAGTCGTCGCGGTAGCCGAGCATGAGGTTGAGCAGCGTCGACTTGCCCGAGCCGGAAGCACCGACTATCGCGTAGCTCTTGCCTGTTTTGAACTCGGCGCAGAGGTCCTTCAGCACCGGCTCGTCCGGCGTGTAGCCGAAGTCGACGTGCTCGAAGCGTATGCCCTCGCCGATATTTTCGAGCTTCTTCGTGCCGCCGCGAGCCTCGTTTTCGGCGCAGGCATCGGCGAGCTTGTCGATGAGCGCACCCGACGCGCGGATCTTCGCGAGCGACTGCGGCACGTTGTTTATTGGCATTATCACATAGTTTAGAAGCTGTATTATGCCGACTATCGCTCCAATCTCCACCTCTCCGGCTATCGCGAGCGCCGCGCCGATGGCAAACGACCCTATCTGAACGATGCCGCCGAGCTGTCCGCAGACGATGTTCACCAGCCACTCGGTGTACTTGCGGCGGCGCTTCTCCCGTTCAAGCTCGCCCGAGTTCTCGTCGAACTTCTCCGCGACCTCCTTCTCCGAGCGGAAACTCTTAACCACCGTAAAGCCGCTTAGCAGATCCTTTACCAGTCCGACGAAGCCGGCGTTTTTGTCGCTCACCTTCTTCTCCGCCGTCACCATCTTGCCGCCGAGCAGCATCGACGCTATCATCGGCAGGGAGGACAGCACCAGCGCGACGAGCGTGACCTTCCAGCTGTACCAGAACAGCATGGGTATCGCGGCGAAGAACATGAGGACGTAGAAGAACACCGCCAGGATGTTTCGCAGGTAGTTTTCGTCTATCTGTGCCGCGTCGTTTGTCAGCGCGGAGATGTATGTCCCCGAGTCCTCGCGCAGGAAACTGCCGATGTTCTTCTTCATCACGAGCGAGAAGGCGTACTCCTTGTACTGCCGCATCGCGCGCTCGACAAATCGGTTTATCGCGAAACGCCTCAGAAAGTTCTGCGCAAGCCCGACCGCAAGCGACACCGCGAGCAGCTTAAACGCGTCTGTCAGCAGCTCCCACGAGCGCCCGGTCGCGGCGTTCGTCGTCCGTGCAAGCAGTTCGGCGCAGATCAGGTTGTCCGCCACCATGCCTATATAGCCGAGTATCGCCAGCATAAACATCAGCTTGTTCTTCCGATAGAACTGCGAGGTGAACTCGCGGCGGCGCGCCTTCTGCTCCTTTGTCAGCTTCGGTCGCTTGTGTTTTATATTTTGAAAGACAGGCTCTCCCGTCGTCGTGTGGGGTCGAGCCATTGGAACCCCCCGCCACTTTCTGGTATCAGCCTATCATCCGCGCCGGTTGATAGCAATAAAGCATCCGTTGATATGAGTGAAAAATCCCTCAACCGTTCGTTGAGTAAGCGGTTGAGTTACCCGCGCCGCAAGGGTTTCAGACCTTGTCCGCCAGATGCCTTGTGTAGTGGAATATGTACTGCTGCGCAAGCCCCGCGTCCTCCCCGAACGCCGCCATCGGGTCGAATCCGGCGGGATAGTGCTCGGCGAGCGCGCGCTTCATCCACACGTCTATCGGGAAGGCGTCCCTCTTGCCCGCGCCGAAGAGCAGCACGCAGCTCGCGACCTTTCGCCCTATCCCCTGCATCTCGCACAGCCGCTTTATCGCGCCCTCAGTGCTCATCGGAAGCAATTCTTCGGCGGTTATCCTGCCCTCCGCCACGTCGCGAGCCGCCGATATGACATACGGCGCGCGATAGCCCGCTCGCAGCGGAGCGAGGTCGTCCGGCTCGAGCGTCGCGAGCTTCTCCGCCGACGGAAAGCTGTACTTCCCGCCGCCCACTTCGTCGCCGAACATCCCGCACAGCCGCTCGATTATCGAGCGTATCCGCGCGATGTTGTTGCACTGGGAGAGGATAAACGAACAGAGCGCCTCCCAAAAGTCCTGGTTCAGTATCCGTATCCCCGCGCCGAAAGCCGCAGCCTCGCGGGTGAAGTCGTCGTTTGAGATGCGCGCTCTCGCCGACGCGTAGTCGCGGTCGAGGTCGAGGTATCGGTGAAATATCTCGGCAAAGTCGCGCTCGGAGCAGTCGAGCAGAGCCTCGTCTCCGACGCGGCGCGCAGACAGCTTTCTGCCGAACGCGACGCCGCTCCACGCGCCGTCTTCATCCGGCGTGAAGCGAAAGCACTGTCCGCAGTCGAATATCAGCGACGGCTCGAAGTCGACCGCCGGAATGACTATCTTTCCGTCGCGCAGTATGTAGTCTGCCATAACTCACAACCCTCTCTTGTATTTCGCGAGAAAATACTCTATAATATGAGTGTATTCTACCACACAAAAGGAGTGGCTTCAACATGGCGGAAAAAAATTACACGATACCGATAAACGAGGAGTTCGACAAATACGACGGCTGCCCGCTCTGCCGGCTGCACAAGCGGTTCGAGCAGCACAGCCTCGAGTATGTCATGGGCGCCGCGATGATGGAGCCGGACGTGCGCATACAGACAAATCTCACCGGCTTCTGCCGCGATCACTTTGAGAAGATGCTCGCGATGGGCAACCGTCTGAGCCTCACGCTGATGCTCGAGAGCTATCTGAACGAGCTGGACACCAAGTTCAAAGTCGCGGCATCCAGCTCCAAGAAGAACTACACCCAGGCGGTCAGGGTAGTCGAGCGCGCAAACGACGGCTGCTTTGTCTGCGAGCGCGCCGCACAGACGCTGACCGCGCTTGCGCGAAACGTCGCCTATCTCTGGCAGACCGACGCGTCGTTTCGCGAGAAGTTCGCAAAGCAGGAGTTCTTCTGCCTGCGCCACGCCACGCTGCTGCTGCGCATAAGCGAGGACGAGCTCGGCGTGAAGAACGCGCCCTCCTTCGCGCACGCTGTCGCCGAGGTCGCCCGCAAGGGACTCGACCCCGCGCGGGACAAGGTCTCCCGCTTCTGCAAGAGCTTCGACTACCGCTACGCGACCGATCCGCTCGGCGACGCCGCTCAAGCTGCGGAGGACGCCATCGCGTGGATACTCGGCGACAAGATATGACGAAATATCCCGCATACTCCGACCTCGTAAAGCTGCGCGTCGAGGACATCCGCGAGCCGCTTAGCGAGCGCTTTACCGTCATCGACTTCGAGACGAACGGCAAGTGGAACGACGAGGTGGAGGTCATCGAATTCGCGGCGGTGAAGGTCGAATACGGCGAGCTTGGGACAAATCTCGCGTCGCTCTGCCGCGCAAGCGAGCCTCTCAGCGGGTTTATCGTGAACCTCACCGGAATAAACGACGCTATGATTTACGACAAACCGCCGTTTGAGGAATTTCTCGAGGGTTTTCTCTCGTACATAGGGGACGACATCGTGGTCGCGCACAACGCGTCGTTCGACGTGGGCATCCTGCTCGGCTACTGCAAGCGTGCGGGGATCAAGTACCGTCCGCGCGTGCTGGACACGATCGCAAACTCGCGCCGCCTTTTCCCCGACTTTCCGAACCACAAGCTGGGCACACTCGGCGAGATAATGGATCTGTTCGACGGCGACGCCCACCGCGCGCTTGCGGACAGTCTCGCCACCGCGCGGCTGCTGCTCAAGATGTTTGAGTATCGGAAAACGGGGACGTTTTAAGAGTAAACTTCATCACAAAAGGAGGGCATTTGCCCTCCTTTTCCCTACTTATCCCGCGGTTTCACGATCAAACTCGCGATGAACGCGAACAGAACCGCCGCGCCGATGCCTCCCGCGGCTGCCGTCAGACCGCCGGTCATCACGCCGAGCCATCCCTGCTCGCTCACCGCCTTCTGCACGCCCTTCGCCACGACGTAGCCGAACCCGCTCAGCGGCGTCGTCGCGCCCGCGCCCGCGAACTCGACTATCGGCTCGTACAGCCCGACCGCCGCGAGGATGAATCCGACAACGACGTAGCCGGTGAGGATGCGCGCGGGGGTCAGCTTGGTCTTGTCTATTAGTATCTGTCCGACCGCGCATATCGCGCCGCCGACGACAAACGCCTTCAAATAGTCCAAAAACATATCCATTTCGTCACCTCTCCACGTCCGATTCGAGCACGACCGCGTGGCACACTCCGGGCACGCTCTCGCCCTGCATTGTCGATGTGGGGCTGAGCATCGCGCCGGTGCCCGCGAACACCACCCGCTTAAGGCTTCCGGCGCGCAGCTTGTCGAAGATGTGCGCGCACATCACGCTTGCCGAGCACCCGCAGCCCGAGCCGCCGGCGTGGACGTCCTGCGCCTTTCGGTCGAAGATGAGCAGCCCGCAGTCGCCCAGGTTTTCGGCGAAGTTCACGCCGTCCTTCTTGAACAGCTCCATCAGCAGTTCAAGTCCGACCGCGCCGAGGTCTCCCGTCACGACAAGGTCGTAGTCGGCGGGGGTGGTCCCCGTGTCGGTGAACAGCGCGGTGAGCGTGTCGTGTGCCGACGGTGCCATCGCCGCGCCCATGTTGTTCTGGTCGATGACGCCGAGGTCGACGATGCGTCCCGGCGTCGCGTGGGTCACTCGTATCCCGCCGCCGCTGTCGCTTATCACGCACGCGCCCGCTCCGGTGACCATCCACTGCGCCGTGGGAGCGCGCTGCGAGCCGTACTCCATCGGCGTGCGGTACTGGCGCTCGGAGGTCGCAAAGTGGCTGGAAGCTATCGCCGCCGCGCGCGACGCGTAGCCGCCGTCCACCGTCATCGACGCGAGCATCATGCCCTCCGCGAAGGTCGAGCACGCGCCGTACAGCCCCACCAGTGGCACTCCGCTCGACCGAAGTCCGAAGCTGGTGGCGATGCACTGGTTGAGCAGGTCGCCCGCGTATATCACATCGATGTCGCCGGTGGCAAATCCCGACTTTGACGCCGCGCGCTCGAAAGCCTCCTGCTGCATGCGGCTCTCCGCCTTCTCGAACGACGCCTCGCCGAGATACGAGTCGTCGTATATCTTGTCAAACTCCTTTGCGAGCGGACCCTCGCCCTCCTTTTTGCCGACTATCGAGGCGTATCCCGCCACCGACGGTCGGTTGTCAAAGCGCAGCGTCCGCGTTCCGATACGTTTTACAGCCATAGTCAAAAGCCTGCCTTATTTCGGTTTTCTGAGGATATTTTTCTCCGAAACAGCGGGTTTTAACGTGGAAAAATATGCAAAAAGACGCGCGAAACCGCGCGTCTTGAGTCAGTTCTGTCTATCACTGTTTGCAGAAGAATTTCAGGATGCTGTCTATCCCCGCAAGTGCGTTTTCGTCCTCTATCGCGGGTATTTTGTTGGTATTGTGGCTGCACACCAACTCATGGATGTCATAGCAGTTCATCTGACGCAAAAGCGTGCGCGCCGTGCCGCATGCCTTGTCCACACTGCCGTCGCCGCCTCCGACAAGCACGATCGCGCCCCTTTTCGGCTTCGCGATAGGCTCTTCCTTTCTGAAAAAACTGGCGCAGAAGTAGGTCTGAAGCCTGCTTGCGACATCCAGCAGTTTTCCGGTAAGCTCGGAGAAGTAGACCGGCGAAGCTATCACGATGTTGTCGCACACCTGAATGTAGTCGTATACCTCCCGCATACCGTCGTCTATCGCGCAGCCGCTGTTTTCCCAGCAGTATCTGCAATCGACGCAGGGCGAGATGCCGCACCTGTACGCGTCCACGACTTTATATTCTCCCGGAAGCCTTTCGGTCAGCTTTTTTATCAGGCTTGCCGTGTCCCCGTTCGGTCGCGGCGAGCCGTTCAGTATCAGCGTTTTCATCGCGGCAGTGCCCGACCCGCCGCTCACTTCACCGACTTTGCCGCGTCGAACGCCTGCTTCAGGTCGGCGATGATGTCGTCCGCGTCCTCCAGTCCGACAGAGATGCGGATGGTGCCCGGCTTTATGCCTATCTTGGCAAGCTCGTCGTCGGATACCTGCGAGTGGGTGGTCGCGGCGGGGCAGCTCACGATGGTGCGGCTGTCGCCCAGGTTGGTGATTATCTGCAAGAGCTTGAGGCTGTCGCAGAACTTGGCTGCGCGGTCGCGGCTGCCGTCGATGTCAAAGCAGAACATCGAGCTCTGCCCTTTTTGCAGATACTTCTTCACGAGCGGATAATACTTGGAGCTCTCCAGACCCGGATAGCTGACCGACGTGACCATCGGGTGCGACTCGAGGAACTTCGCGACCTTGAGTCCGTTCTCGCTGTGGCGCTGCATGCGGAGCGACAGCGTCTCCATTCCGAGCATAGTAACCCACGTGTTAAACGGCGAGGGGCACGCTCCGATGTCGCGCAG
>CAMNWZ010000062.1 GCA_946566645.1 uncultured Clostridia bacterium | reverse complement strand
CAGCCGACCAGTCGAGCACGCCGTCGTAGACCTCGTCGGCGGTCATGCGGCTGATAACGTCCTTGGACACGTCGCGGAGCTTATCCACGTCGAATAGCGAGCCGGCGGGGTTCATCTTCTTCGGCGAGAACTTGAACTCGTCGATGTTTGCCGTCGGATTCGCGCGGCGCCAGTCCTCGAAGTTGGAGTTGAGTATCGTCATGATATACTCGTACACCGATGCCGTGGGGTATCCCTGCTCGCGGTAGTAACTGAGCGCCAGCTCGGGGTCCTTGCGCTTGGACAGCTTGCGTTTCGAGCTTCCGTCCATCTTTTGCAGCGTGCCTATGTGCGCGTACTTGGGCGGCTTGAAGCCGAGCGCCGCGAACAGCTGGAGGTGCACCGGAAGACTTGGCAGCCATTCGTCGCCGCGAACGACGTGCGTGGTGCGCATTAGATGGTCGTCGCATGCGTGCGCGAAGTGATAGGTCGGTATTCCGTCCGACTTGAGCAGCACGATGTCCATGTCGTTTTCGGTAAGCTCGAGGTTGCCCTTTATCAGGTCGGTGAACTTTATCTTGTGCTCTATCGAACCCTCCGAGCGGAAGCGGAGCACCCACGGCTTGCCCGCGTCCAGCTCAGCTTTGATGTCCTCCATCGGACGGTCACGCCAGACGGCGTATTTGCCGTAGTAGCCGAAGTTTTCCTTGTTCTTCTCCTGCTCGGCGTGCGCGGCGGCAAGCTCCTCCTCGGTGCAAAAACAGGGATAAGCCTTGCCCTCGCGGACGAGCTTCTTCGCGTACACATGATATATCGCGGCGCGCTTCGACTGGCGGTACGGTCCGTACGCGCCCTTGTCGCCATCGGTAGTCTCGCCCTCGTCAAAGGTTATGCCGTAGTGCGAAAGCCCCTCTATAAGCAGCGGGATCGCTCCGGCAACCTCGCGCTTCGCGTCGGTATCCTCGACACGCAGGAAGTGGACGCCTCCCGACTGATGGCTCATACGCTCGGACGTCATGCCCTGCACCAGATTGCCCAGGTGGACAAACCCCGTCGGACTCGGTCCCATGCGGCTGACGACCGCACCCTCCGGCAGTTCGCGCGGCGGGTATTCCTTCTCCAGATCCTCCGAAGTTTTTGTGACATTCGGGAAAAGCAGCTCTGCGAGCGCTTCGTAATTCATTTCGATTTCCTCCAAAACTTCCTGATTCCAGATATACAGTTAATATATCACAGCGGAAATAAATTTTCAATAAAGTTTGGCGAAATTTCTTGCGCTGGTATGCCTATATTTGATATAATGGTTTATCGGGAAAGCTGTTCAGCTTTACAAGGAGGGCTTTTGGAATGTCGGAAAACGCCATAAACTTTGCCGCCGGAGGCGCTGTCGAGCCGCCCGCTCCCTCGCTTCCCCGCCGCCGTCGATTCGGCGACCGCAAGGACGGCTGGCTCTGCAAGGGCATATCTCCTATGGCAAAGGTGTCGCCGTACATCATGAAGCGACGCAGCGACTCGCAGAACTTCATTCGGGACACGCTCGAGATAAACAACATCGAGGAGTATATCAAACACAAGCGTGCGCAGGGGTTGAAAGGCTTCGGACTTATGCACGTCCTCATCGCCGCCTATCTGCGAGCGCTCACCACTATGCCCCGCCTCAACCGTTTCATTGCGGGACAGCGGGTGTACGCGCGCAAGGACATTCAGGTTTCGCTTACGATAAAGCGTGAGATGAACACCGAGTCGCCGGACACCGTGCTCAAGATGGTGTTCGCGCCCGACGCCACCGCCGACGACGTGTATAACCAGATAACCGAGAAGGTGGAGAGCTATCGAAACGACCCGGGCGGCAGCTTCGACAAGACCGCCGGCATTCTCAACCACATGCCCGGGCTTGTGCTCAAGTTCTCGGTCTGGTTTTTGAAGCTGCTCGACTACTTCGGGCTGCTACCGCGCACGCTCACCGACCTAAGCCCCTTCCACGGCTCGTTTTTCATCACGTCAATGGGCTCGCTCGGCATACCGCCGATATACCACCACCTCTACGACTTCGGCAACGTGCCGCTGTTCATGAGCTTCGGCGCGAAGAACAGGCGCTACGAGCTTCAGGCGGACGGTTCGGCGCGCGAGGTGAAGTACATCGACTACACCTTCGTGACCGACGAGCGGATATGCGACGGCTTCTATTTCGCCACCTCGCTCAAGGCTATGGCTCGCGTGCTGCGTGACCCGTTCAGGCTGGACAGCCGTCCGACCGAGGTCATGATCGACCCGGATATTTTTCCTCACAAGTCGTAAAAACTATTCTAAGGCATAATAAAACCTACTTGCAGAAACGCAAGTAGGTTTTTTGTTACATATCGCTCGAATCGGCGCTTCGCAGCTTGCGCTCGCGGTGGAATGAGCTTATCTCCACGATGAGCGCGTTCAGCTCCGCGCCGAGCAGTATCACGAAGCATATCACCATCAGCCAGACCGCGAGTCCGATAAACGCGCCTACGCCTCCGTAGAGCACCGAGTAGTTCGAGAACGCGGTCATGTACTTCTCGAATCCCCAGCTGACGAGCGTCCATCCGCTCGCGGCGAACAGCGCGCCGAACACCATGTGCCGCTTTTTGACCTCGAATCCCGGCGTCGCCATATATACGATGAGCACGAACAGAAAGAGCAGCGGCAGCGTGAACGCGTACCGCGCCACGCGCACCGTCAGGTCGCTTGCTATCCAGTCAGACCCGGCGACAAGCGCGACTATGTCGTGACCGAACACCCACACGGCTATCGACAGCGCGAGCATCAGCATGAAGCCGACCATCAGCAGCATGGATATGAGCCGTCCCTTGAAGAAGTTCGGCAGGCTTCCGGTGTGCGAGATGCATATGCCGCGCATGAGCGCCCATATTCCCGCGCTCGCAGACCACACCGCAAGCACTATCTGAATGACGGTGAATCCCGCCGAGCTGGGCGCGTTTTCGATGACCGGCATGAGTATCTCGACCACCGACTGCGGCAGCACCGTGCCCAAGGCGCTTGCGTCGAAGTTGAGCGGAAGCTGCGAAAGCCAGGTCGCGGCAAGCATCACTATCGGGAAGATGGCGAGCAGCAGAAAGAACGCGGTCTGTGCCGCGATGCCTACGATATTGTCGTGGAACAATCGGGTGACGAACGCGTATATCGCGCTGAGCACGCGGTGCTTCAGTATCCACTGCTGAAAGCGGCTTATCCGCGCGACCGTAGCGTCGTACACCTTCCAGTTTCGCACATCGGCGCGACGATGAGTGTTCTCGCTGCGCCGTATCGGTTTGTTCTCATGCTCACCCAAGGGCGTCGACCTCCTTTTGGTGATATATCAGTCGCGGGTAGCCCTTTTGAGCAGCTCCGCGAGGTTCTCGGAGGTAAAGCGGTACACCTTGTCGCAGAACTGACAGGTGACCTCCGCACCCCTGTCCTTCTCTATCATCTCCTGAAGCGCGGCTTTGCCGGTGGACACAAGCGCGCGCTCCACCCGCTCGAGACTGCAATCGCAGCGGTAGGGCGTGTCATACTCGTCGAGCTTTATCGGGTCGAAGCCGGCGAGCAGCGTGCGGAGTATCGCCTCCGGACCGTTACCCGCCGAGAACAGCTTTGTCACCGCTCCCGCGCCTACTATCGCCCGCTCCAGCTTATCAACTACGTCCTCTCCCGCGCCGGGCAGCAGCTGAACGAGATACGCTCCCGCCGACATGATGCTTCCGTCCGGCGCGACGAGCACTCCCGCGGCGCAGGCGGTCGGTATCTGCTCGCTCTCGACGAAGTAGCCCGCGATGTCCTCCGCGACCTCGCCGCCGACCAGTCCGACCGTGCCGACATACGGGTCGCGCATGCCCAAGTCCTTTATTATCGTCAGCGAGCCCTCGTGACCGACGAAACTTCCGACGTCCAGCTTGCCGTCCTCGCGGCGCTCGAGATCTACCATCGGTCGCTCCACCCATCCGCGCACCGCTCCGTCGCTCGCGGCAACCGCGATTATGCGACCACCCGCGCCGTCGCCATCAAAGCGCACGGTGACCGAACCTCCGTCCACCTTGAGTCCTCCGCCGATGAGCGACGTGACCGCGAGCACTCGTCCGAGCGCGGCGGACGCGGTGTGCGATGTGCCGTGTATCTCGTGCGCGCGCTGGACGATGTCGGTCGCGTCGATTGCCGATGCCGCGATAAAACCGTCGCTCGAAATCATTCTGACTGTCTTTCCCATATTATCTACTTCCTCGCAAGAAAAAATATTCTGTCCTCGTCCTCTTTAGGACGTTCAAAGCTGCGTTCGCCGAATATATCCACCTCGGCAAAGCCCGCCGAATGAAGAAGCTCGGTCACCCGCTCGGGTGCGTAGTGCCGCTCGAAGAACACCTCGGAATTCCTGCGCCACACATTCTTCGCGCGCTCGAACACGTCCACCGTGTACTCGTAGATGTCGCCCTTCCCCGCCACGCGCCACAGGCAGAGCGCATCGCTGTCCTCGTCGACGAACGCACTGCCGTCCATCTTCTCGAACTTCCGCTTAGTGTTCATGTCGAAGACAAGCGCGCCGCCCGGTTCGGTGAACAGGCTCACCCGTCGCAGCACCTCCGCAAGCTCGCCCTCGTCGGTTATGTGGTTGAGCGAGTCCTGTGTGGATACGCACGCGCGGATGGTGCCGAACAGGTCGAGTGAGCGCATATCCTGAAGTATGAACTGCGGCGGATTGTCGGAAAGCTCGCCCGAGTACAGTTTGGACTGTGCCTGCGTGAGCATCTCCTCCGAGCCGTCCGCGCCTATCACGTCATACCCGAGCCGCGCAAGCTCAAAGCTGAGCGTACCCGTGCCGCACGCGAGGTCGAGAAGTATGCCGCCGTCCACTCCCGCGCGCCGCAGCAGCTCGGAAACATATCCCGCGAGCGACTTATAGTCCACGTCGGCAGTGAAGCGATCGTATACAGCGCCGAGCGCCGTGTAGCTCATCCTATCGTCCTCCCAGAAAAAGGCTGATAAGATGATACCACAAATGCGTGTATTTTACAAGTCCCGACCTGTCACCCATACGACCGCCGCCGCATATACTCTATCGACAAACAAAAGCGGAGGTGTCGTATGGACAAAACCGATATGGAGGGCGTGCTTCGCACCCTTCTCTCCACGCCGCAGGGCGCAAAGGTAGCGGGCAGCATGGATAAGCTGAAGGGCTTCGTTGACAGTCCCGACGGACGCGCGCTCATGCAGCAGCTCAGCGGCTCGGGCGGCGACGCGCTGAAGACCGCAGCTCAGGCGGCGGCAAGCGGAGACCGTGACGGCGCGGCAAAGCTGGTGCAGACGCTTATGAGCACGCCGGAGGGCGCTCGGCTCGCGATGACGCTCATGAATCTGTTGAAGTAAGGGGGCGGCTCAGGTGGACATTTCGCAGAAGCTCAGCGACATACTCTCCTCGCCGGAAAAGCTCTCGCAGGTGATGCAGATAGCGGGCGAACTGATGGGCTCTGCGAAACCGTCGTCGAGCGAGCCATCGGTCGAAGCATCCGCGCCGGCAGCACCTCAGCCCGCACCGCAGGCACTGCCCGCGAGCGGCGGCGGTGACATACTGTCGGCACTCGGCAGTCTCGACCCGAAGATAGTCTCGACCGCGATGAGCGTGCTCGGGGCGCTCGGACGTGACGACGAACGCACCTCGCTCATCCGTGCGCTCAAGCCGCATCTGAGACCCGAGCGCGCCGAGCGGGTAGACAAGGCGGTGCAGATACTTCGCGTCAGCGGTGCAATTCGTGCCGCACTCAACGCGCTGAACGGAGGCAAGAGCGATGTACAGTCGGTATGACCCAACGGCGCACAGTCCGTTTATCCCGATAGACGACGCACATACCGAGCGGGCGCCAATCCCCGACCTGCCGCCGCCCGAACCGCAACCGGTATTCTCGTCGGCAGCTTCAGAGCCGCAGAGCGCCGGACTGCTCGACGGCATACGCGGACTGCTCGGCGGACTGAAGCTCGGCGGCGTGAAGTCGATGGACATCGGCGACCTGCTGCTGCTCGCGATAATCGCGCTGCTGGTGCTCGAGAGCGGCGACCAGACCGACCTGATAATCGTGCTCGCGGTCGCGCTGATAATCGGATTCTGAAAAAGAGACGGACACTTGGTCCGTCTCTTTTTACATGCCCTTTATGCACTCGAAAGCGCGGTCGAGCACCTTCTCACGCTCGTGCGCTGTCTCGAAGAACGGAAGCCCCAGGCGCTCGCACTCCGCGCGGTATATCTTCGACTGATCGACGATGTACCTGCACCCCTCCGCAAGCTCGTCTATCGGTCGACCGTAGGTGTAGTCCTTCGGCGTGTCGTGCTTGAGCTGTATCGCGAGCCGCTCGTCATAGCTCACATCCCCTGTGACAAGCCATATCGCGCCGACTCGCCCGCTGTCGATGTTCGCCGCGTAGTCGCTCGGAAGAAGCTGGTACATGTCTATCAGCATGCCGTATTCGTGCTCGTCATACTCGCCGCTCTCGACCATTGCCTGGATAAACGGCGCCATCTTAGCGCTGATTATCCGCATCGTCTCCTCCGACGACTTGTTCTGATAGGTGTTCACGCCGAGGTCGGGAAAGCAGCGCTCAAATCCCGCTATCACCGAGTCCATGCTGATGTGCTGATAGCCGAGCTCTCGCGCGACACGGTCGCTGAGCGTCGACTTGCCCGCGCGCGGCACTCCCGCGATTATGATGTGCTTTTTCACTCTCTCCCCTCCCGAATACGCAAAGAAGCGCGGCACATCACACCACGCTTCTTTCTGTTATACTATCCCGCCGCTGTTCCGCGGAAGCACCATCTCGTCGAAGATGACATTATCCGGTATGGCGCGGATGTAGTCCTGCTCGAAAAAGTTCGGATGAAGGCTGTTAAACAGCGCTATGTAGTCCTGTCTGTCCATGTTACTGTATCGTGTACGGTCCCTTTATCATCACGCGACAGTCGCTGGTCGCCTTGAATCCGCGGTCGCTTACGGTCACGACGTAGACGGGGTTATGCTGGAGCTGTCCGCCCCCCGCGCGGTCGCCCCCGCCCCTGCCACCGCCAATCGAGATGTCGATGAGTCCGGGCGAGCCGGGGCTTACGCACACGCCGGTGCCGAGGCGCCAGAGTATCTCGGTGCCCACCTCGCCGATAAGCGTATCTCCCGATTTGACATCCACACGGGTGAAGAGATAGCCCTCGCCGCTGCCGCCGGTCGAACCACCTTCACCCGAGCCGGTCGATCCGCTGAGTCCCTTGTCCACGAGCGCAGCCGCCACCTTGTCGATGAAGTCCTGGTTTGCGAATCCCGCCGCGTACTGCTCCTCAAAGCGGCTTATCTTCTCGTCTATCGACTTGTTGACTTCTTCTATCTTCGTGTCGAGCGACGCGTCGAACTCATTTACCTTTTCGCTTATGACCTTCTCGATGTTCTCGTTGAGCTGCGGAATGAGCTGTTCTATGTAACTCAGCGACACGAGTGGATCGTCCTTGCCGCCGAGTTCAGCCGCCACCGCCGCGCCGCCGGCAAGCAGCAGTACAACTATCAAAACCGAGCAAACGCCCGCTATCCAACGCTTTGAAACCATAAAAACACTCCTTTAGACTTTCTCTCGCCCTCCGCCAAGACCGAAGCTGACGGCTATCGCGTCGTCGATGCGGTGCATGAGCACCCCGTCGATGCGTCCCATCTTCTCGCGAAGCCTGCGCTTGTCGATGGTGCGTATCTGCTCGAGCAGCACGACCGAGTCCTTGGATAGTCCGTAAGAGCCCGCCTCAAGCTCGATGTGCGTCGGCAGCCGCGCCTTGTTTATCTGCGAGGTTATCGCAGCGGCTATGACCGTCGGGCTGAATTTGTTGCCTACGTCGTTTTGAACGATGAGCACCGGGCGCATTCCGCCCTGCTCGCTGCCGACCACGGGACTGAGGTCGGCGTAGTAGATCTCGCCTCTTTTAACGCTAACTTCCACGTTCATCCACTCTCCGGGTTTGATTACGGCCGCCGCGTGGCAGGGTGAACTATGTAGCAGCCGCAACATAATTCTACCCTGTATCGGCTCGCCTTAAACACCGACAGGCAGTCCAAGATTTTCCTGCCCCGCGCGTAAGACCGCTCCATTATACGCTGCGAGCGTCCGATGTGTCACCCGAGAGTTTCACAGATATGATTATACCAATATTCGACCGAAAACGCAAGTGCGTTTTGCGCATATCGTCAAAAATCCAAATCCGTAGTTGACAATAATTCAAATCCGTATTATAATCAGTCGTAATCGTTCAAAGGAGGCATGCACATGAACGATCTTCGCGAAAAGGTAAGACGGCTCACGATCGCGCTCAGCCGCATAGACGGGCTGTACGAGCGGATGTCCCGAAAGTTCGGGTATAAGGCGAACATGCTCTGGCTGCTCTACTCGCTCGACGACGGCGAGGCAAAGTCGCAGAAGCAGCTATGCGACGAGTGGCTGTTCCGCCCCACCACGCTCAACACCATCGTCAAAGAGTGCGAGGCGGAGGGCTACGTCACGCTCGAGCACATCCCCGGAACGCGGCGCGAAATGAGCGTAAGGCTCACCGAGTCGGGCAAGGAGTATGCCCACACGATACTGAACCCTCTGTAC
>CAMNWZ010000061.1 GCA_946566645.1 uncultured Clostridia bacterium | reverse complement strand
CGACCTGCTCAAGGGCGCGGGAGTGGACATGTCCAGCCCCAAGCCGGTGCAGGACGCGCTCGACCTCTTCGGCGAGCTGATAACCGAGATGGAGAATCTTCTGAAATAAGGACAGAAGCGAATAAAAAGGAGAGCCGCGCGGCTCTCCTTTTTATAAATTCCCTTGTGTTTTGTTGTAACCTGTTACGTTCGCGTTGTATCTCTTTATGAAGTCTTTCTCCAGCGCATCCAGACTGCCATAGCCGCTGTTTGCCAGGCTCAAACACCTAATTGTGAACGTATCTCCGTATTTGAAGTCGGCATACACATCACCATTTCCGTGTCCTGTAAAGTGCTGACTTACTCTGCTCAAAACTCTGACACTTTGCCCGATGTAGTACATGTCTTTGCTTTCGTTGTGGAGTATGTACACGCCGGTGAATTCTTCTGCGCGTTCTTTCAGATTAAAGAATCCTTTTGGCGACATCTCCAACGTATTACTTGAAAGTCTATCCAGCCTTTCACTCCACCGACGCTCTTCTTCCTCCTGCGCTTGTCGTAGCTCTTCTTCTCGCCGCCGGCGTTCTTCTTCTCGTCTTTTTGCTTCCTCCTCTAGCCGAGCTTTTTCCGCTTGCTGTCTCCGAAACTCTTCCTCATTTCTTCGCCGAGTCTCTTCTTGCAATTCCCTCTGACGGGCCTCTATCATTTGCCTTCGTTGAGCCTCTGCCTCTAGCCATTTTGCCGCTTCCTCCTGTTTCTGTCTGCGAACTTCTTCTTCCTCTTTCTCGCGCTTCAGTGCAAGCTCCCGTCGTATCTTTGCCATTTCCTCCTGTTTCTTTTGAAGTTCTTCATTCCGTATCTTCGCTTCTTCCTCCTTTTTCCTTTCAAGTTCTGCTTGATGCCTTGCAATTTCCTTTACGAATTCCTCTTGCTTTCGTCTAAGTGCCTCTTTTTCTTCTTCCTGTCTTCGCTTATTCGCTATTTTTTCTACTATATATATCGGTAATCCTATAAGAAGCGCCATTGCTATTATAGCACCAAATATAACTATATAAGTCCTAGATTCAGGAAAAATATTCCAAGCAAGTACAATTATGCCTATACCTATCAGTAATTTGAAAATTCTTTCCCCTATTCCCATTCGTCATCACCCCCATAGACAAAATGCTATTTGTTGAAATTATATCACAAGATTTTTGACAAATCAAGACAATACGCCATCGCGGACGCGCTGGAAGTCCCGGTTTACAAGCTGTTGCAAACCGAATAGTCCTTTTGTGTCTTGCAATCCTTTCAAGGCTGTACTATAATGTGTATCGTGCAAATATGTCTGGAAAGAGGACACGACTCAAATGAAAATAATCATCGTGGGTGACGGCAAGGTCGGAAGCGCGCTCGCCCGGCAGCTCAGCGGCGAGGGTCACGACCTCACCATCATCGACTCCGACCCGAGGGTGCTCGGGCAGTCCGCCGACCAGCTCGACGTCATGGTCGTGAACGGCAACGGCGCGACTATGCACACGCTCAAGGAGGCGGGCGCGGACAGGGCGGACATACTCATCGCCGCGACCAGCCGTGACGAGCTGAACCTGCTCACCTGCCTCACCGCAAAGCGGCTGGGCGCGACCCACACCATCGCCCGCATACGCAACCCCGAGTACGCCGATCAGCTCATCGAGATGCGCGACGAGCTCGGTCTGTCGCTCACCGTAAACCCCGAATCCTCCGCCGCGCAGGAGGCGTATCAGCTGCTGCAATTCCCGTCCTTCATCAAGCGCGAGTCGTTCGCCAAGGGACGCGTCGAGATAGTGGCGCTGCCGGTGGAAAAGGACTCGCAGCTCTGCGGCATAGCGATGCACCAGCTCTACGACATAGCGCGGGTCAACGTGCTTGTCTGCGTGGTCGAGCGCGGCGACGAGGTGTACATCCCCGACGGCACCTTCACGCTGCGCGAGGGGGACACGATATATGTCACCGCCGCGCTGGACAGCCTCGCAAAGCTGGTCAAAAACCTCGGCCTTGTCGACCACAAGGTGAAAAACCTGCTGATAATCGGCGGATCGCGGATCGCGCTTCAGCTCGCGGCGCGCTGTCTCAAGGGCGGCATAGCGGTCAAGATAATCGAGCAGCGCCACGAGCGGGCGGTCGAGCTTGCCGAGCTTCTGCCCGCGGCGACGATAATCGAGGCGGACGGCTCGCTCCAGGACGTGCTCGAGGAGGAGGGCATCCGCTCGTACGACGCGGTCGCGACGCTCACCGGCATAGACGAGGAGAACCTCGTTTTGTCCATGCTCGCGTCGAACATAGGCGTGGGCAAGGTGATAACCAAGATAGACCGCATCCGCTATCCGGAGGTGTTCCGCCAGAGCGAGATAGGCTCGCTCATAAACCCGAAGGACATCTGCTGCGCGAACATCGTGCGCTACGTCCGCGCAATGTCCACCGCCTCCGCGTCCGACGCGATGATAACGCTGCATCCGATAGCGGACGGCAAGGCGGAGGCGCTCGAGTTCCGCGCGTCCGAAAAGACCCGCTATCTCGACGTTCCACTGAAGGACGTACCGCTCAAGAGCGGCATACTCATCGCCTGCATCACCCACCAGGGTCGCACGATAATCCCTCGCGGCGACAGCCGGTTCTATCCCGACGACACGCTGATAGTCGTCACCTCCGGCGGACGCACGGTAAGCGACCTCGCCGACATCTTCGCGGACTAAGGAGCTGTTATGAACCGAAAGATAATCGGCAAGGTGATGGCGTTTCTGCTGCTGCTCGAGGCGCTCTTTCTCATACCCCCCGCGGCTATATCCTTCTTCGACGGCGCTCGCGACGCGCTGTTCGGCATAGTCGTGACGATGGCGATAGCGATAGTGCTCGGGCTGCTGCTCTGGCTTGTCTGCCGGAAGGCGCAGCGGAGCTTCTACGCGCGCGAGGGCTTTCTAATGACCGCGCTCGGATGGCTGCTGCTGTCGGTCGTCGGCGCGCTGCCCTTCTACATTTCGCGCGAGATACCGCACTATGTCGACGCGCTGTTCGAGACGATAAGCGGCTTTACCACCACCGGCGCGTCGATACTCTCGAACGTCGAGGGGATGAGCCGCGGACTGCTGTTCTGGCGGTCGTTTACCCACTGGCTGGGCGGAATGGGAATACTCGTGTTCCTGCTCGCCGTCGTGCCGATGGGCAAGGGCGGCCACTCGGTGCACGTCCTGCGCGCCGAAAGCCCCGGTCCGAGCGTGTCAAAGCTCGTGCCCAAGCTGCGTCAGACCGCCGCGATACTCTACTCGATATACATCGTTCTGACCGTCCTCTGCGTCATCTTCCTTATGATAGGCGGAATGGATCTGTTCGACGCGCTCTGCCACGCGTTCGGCACGGCGGGAACCGGCGGCTTCGGCGTGAAGAACAACTCGCTTGCCGGCTACTCGCACTACTGCCAGACGGTCTGCACCGTGTTTATGGCGCTGTTCGGCATAAACTTCTCGGTCTACTTCCTGATAATCCTGCGCAAGTTCAGGCAGATATTCAAGAGCGAGGAGCTGTGGGCATATCTCGGCATAATGCTCGGTTCGATGCTGCTGATAACCCTCAACATACGCGGGATGTTCCCGTCGACAGGGGAGGCGCTGCACCACGCGGCGTTCGCGGTGTCCAGCATAATGACCACCACCGGATTCGCGACCGAGGACTTCAACCTCTGGCCGCAGTTCTCGCGGACGGTGCTTCTCGTGCTGATGGTGATAGGCGCGTGCGCGGGCAGCACCGGCGGCGGCGTCAAGGTCGCGCGCGTCGTGCTTCTCGCCAAGGGGCTGTCCCTCAGAATAAAGCAGATGCTCCACCCGCGCAGCGTGAATCTCATGCGCGCCGAGGGACGCACAGTGGGTGACGAGACGCTTCAGGGCGTGAACACCTACATGGCGGCATACTGCGCGATAGCGGTCATATCCATGCTCATCATCTCGCTTGACGGCTTTTCGCTCGAGACAAACATCTCGTCGGTGCTCGCGTGCATAAACAACATCGGTCCGGGACTGGACGTGGTCGGTCCGACCTCCAACTACGCGGCGTTCAGCGACCTGTCGAAAATAGTGCTCATGCTCAATATGCTGCTCGGGCGTCTCGAGATATTCCCGATACTGGTGATGCTCAGCCCTAAGATATGGCGCAAGGCGGACTGAGCGAATTCGCACTTGACTTTTTTCGACCGTGCGACTATAATTCAAACAATAGCACTTTTTTCTTGCTATAAACCCCGCAAAGGAGAAATTGGAAAATGAAAAAGTTTGTAAAGCTCATCGCCGTCGTCATGGCGGCAGCAATGCTTCTCTCGCTCGCTGCGTGCGGCGGAGACAAGAAGGAAGAAAATCCGTCCACCGGCGACAAGAAGTACGTCGTCGGCATCTCGCAGCTCGTCACCCACGAGGCGCTCGACGCCGCGACCGAGGGATTTAAGGCGGCGCTTACCGAGAAGCTCGGCGACAACGTCGAGTTCCTCTATCAGAACGCGGCGAACGATTCGGCTGTCTGCGCGACCATCGCAAACGACTTCGTGTCCAAGAAGGTCGACCTCATCATGGCAAACGCCACCCCGGCGCTCCAGGCTGCCGCGACCGCTACCTCCGACATACCGGTGCTCGGCACTTCGGTCACCGAGTACGGCGTCGCGTTCGGCATAAGCGACTTCAGCGGCACGCTCGGCAACAACGTGTCCGGCACCAGCGACCTCGCCCCGCTCGACCAGCAGGCGGCGATGATAAAGGAGTGGTACCCCGACGCAAAGACGGTCGGTCTGCTCTACTGCTCGGGCGAGCCGAACAGCCAGTATCAGGTGGACACCGTCCAGAAGGAGCTTGAGAAGCTCGGCTACACCTGCAAGCAGTATCCGTTCACCGACTCGAACGACGTCGCGGCGGTCTGCCAGAGCGCGTCCGACGCAAACGACGTCATGTACATCCCGACCGACAACACCTGCGCGTCGAACACCGGAATAATCGACAACATCTGCCGCGGCAAGACCCCGGTATTCGTCGGCGAGGAGGGCATATGCAAGGGCTGCGGCGTCGCCACCCTTTCGATAAGCTACTATGACATCGGCTACAAGACCGGCGAGATGGCGTATGAGATACTCGTAAACGGCGCGGACATCTCCACCATGGCGATAGAGTACGCGCCCGAGTTTGTCAAGAAGGCAAACCCCGAGGTCTGCGCGGCGCTTAACATCACCCCGCTCGAGGGCTACGAGCTTATCGACATGACCCCCGAGGAGTAAGCCATGCTTGAACTGCTCCAAAGTTTCGCCGGCGCCGTCCCGGGTGCTGTCTCTCAGGGACTCATCTGGGGCATAATGGCGATAGGCGTATATATCACCTATAAGATACTCGACGTCGCCGACCTGACGGTGGACGGCTCCATCTGCACCGGCGGCGCGGTCTTTGTCGTGCTGTTCGGCGCGGGAGTGCCGGTGCCGGTGGCGATGCTTGCCGCGTTTGGCGTCGGCATGCTCGCGGGACTTGTCACCGGACTGCTGCACACCGCCTGCGGAATACCCGCCATTCTTGCGGGAATACTGACACAGTTGGGTCTGTGGAGCGTCAACCTCGCGATAATGTCCACCAAGTCGAACATCGCGATAAACATACTCGACCCGAAGAATCTGGACAAGATGCTCGTGTCGCTGCGGTTCGTGCAGGAGGTGGGCGACGGACGCCGTCCCTTTTGGCAGCACCCGATTTTCGTCGTCGGGCTGTTCACCGTGGCGATAATCTTCCTGCTCTACTGGTTCTTCGGCACCGAGCTCGGCTCGTCGCTGCGTGCCACCGGCGCGAACGGCAACATGGCTCGTGCGCAGGGCATAAACACCAACGTCACAAAGGTGCTCGGTCTGATGCTCTCAAACGGACTGGTCGCACTCTGCGGCGCGCTGCTGTCGCAGTATCAGAGCTTTGCCGACATCAACATGGGCAAGGGCGCGATAGTCATAGGACTCGCGGCGGTGATAATCGGCGAGGTGGTATTCGGAAAGCTGTTCCGAAACTTCGGGCTGAAGCTGCTCGCAGTCTCGCTCGGCGCGATAATCTACTACGTCGTCATTCAGGCGGTGGTCAGCCTGTCCAACATCAACACCAACTACCTGAAGCTCATAACCGCGGCGATTGTGGCGGTCTTCCTCGCCATACCCTACTGGAAGGGCAGATATTTCGGACATCACGCAAAGAAGGAAAAGGAGGCGGCGCCCGATGCTTGAGATAAAGAATCTGCGCAAGGTTTTCGGCGCGGGCACCGTCAATGAAAAGGTCGCGCTCGACGGCGTTGACCTCACGCTGGAGGACGGCGACTTCGTCACGGTCATCGGCGGCAACGGCGCGGGCAAGTCGACGCTGCTCAACGCCGTCGCGGGCGTATGGCCGGTGGACAGCGGCAGCATCTCCATCGACGGCGTGGACGTCACACATCTGCCCGAGCACAAGCGCGCAAAGTACATCGGCAGAGTGTTCCAGGACCCGATGATGGGCACGGCGGCGACGATGCAGATAGAGGAAAACCTCGCGCTCGCGGCGCGGCGCGGCAGGGCTCGCGGGCTGAAGCCGGGGATCACCAAGGCGGAGCGCGAGCAGTACAGCGAGATGCTGAAAATACTTGACCTCGGGCTTGAGGATCGTCTCACCGGCAAGGTCGGGTTGCTCTCCGGCGGACAGCGCCAGGCACTCACCCTGCTCATGGCGACGCTTAGAAAGCCGAAGCTGCTGCTGCTCGACGAGCACACGGCGGCGCTCGACCCCAAGACCGCGCAGAAGGTGCTCGACGCGACCGAGCGGGTCGTGCAGCGCGACCACCTCACCACGCTGATGATAACCCACAACATGCGCGACGCGATAGCGCACGGCAATCGTCTGATAATGATGTACGAGGGTCGGATTGTGATAAGCGTCAGCGGCGAGGAGAAGAAGAAGCTCACCGTCGAGCAGCTGCTTCGCGAGTTCAGCCGCGCGAGCGGTTCGGACGAGGCGGACGACAAGCTGCTCCTCGGCTAAACGGGATATAAAAAACAGGCGGGCGGATGCCCGTCTGTTTTTTTGCTGCGACTCTGACTACACTAGCCGCTCGTATGCCTCCCGCTCGTGCTCCTTGTAGTACTGCGCCTGGGCGTTCCACAGCCGCGCGTACAGCCCATTTTCGTCGGCAAGCAGGCTCTCGTGACTGCCCTGCTGCGCCACCTGTCCGTGGTCGAACACGGTTATCTCGTCGCAGAACTTGCAGCTGGACAGCCGGTGGGATATGCATATCGCGGTGCGGTCGCCGACGATCGTGCCGAACCGCTCGTATATCTCCGCCTCGGCGATGGGGTCGAGCGCGGCGGTCGGCTCGTCGAGCACGATGAACGGCGCGTCCTTGTACAGCGCGCGAGCGATGGCTATCTTCTGCGCCTCGCCGCCGCTCACCTCCACTCCGCTCTCGTCGAGGTCGCGGTAGATGTAGGTGTCAAGCCCCTGCGACATACGGCTCGCGCGCTCGTCAAACCCCGCGTCACGGAGGCTCTTTTCCACCCGCTCGCGGTCGTAGCTGCTCGCGCCGGCGACGTTCGCTCCGAGCGGCTGGCTCATCAGCATGAAGTCCTGGAACACGACCGAGAAAATCTTCATGTAGTCGTCGTAGTTGTACTTTCGGATGTCGATACCGTTCAGCAGGATCTGCCCCTCGGTCGGGTCGTAGAGACGGCAGAGCAGCTTGATAAACGTCGTCTTGCCGCTGCCGTTCTCGCCCACCACCGCAAGCCGCCTGCCCACGTCGAACTTTATCGAGACGTGCCTAAGCGACCAATCGTCACTTCCCGGATACTTGAAGGACACGTCGCGGAACTCGACCTGATAGTTGCGGTCGGCGCGCTTCTCGGTGGTGAGGCTGCCCTGATACATCCTGCCCTCGGTGTCGAGGAACTCGAGCGCGTTTTTCAGGTAGGGCGCGTTGCGAACCATGACGCCGCAGAATTGCAGAAGCATGGATATTCCACCGCCGAGCGCGGTCAGTGCACCGACATACTGCGTCACCTCGCCCACGCCAAACGCGCCGCCGTAAGCCTTGAGGCAGACGAACAGGTAGACCGCGCCTATCAGCAGAGCGCTGAGCGCGCCGTCGACCGCGGCGGCAAGTCCTCCCCGACCGCGCAGCGCCTTTGAGGTCTTGCCGAAGTTATCCGCTTCCTTGACGAAGTGGCTGACGAACACCTTGTCCTGACCGTATATGCGTATGTCCGCGCCGCGCTTGCGATTGTCGAACGGCTCCCATCCGAAGAAGGTGAACGCGCGATTGCCGCGCTTCGCGTCCTCCGCGTGATCCATCCAAATCTTGTCCACCAGGCTTCCGAAATACGCCGAGCCGAGCGCCAGCAGCACGAGCACCGCCAGTATCGCGAGCGCGAACAGCGGGCTGTTCAGCACGGTAAGCCCTCCTCCACTCGCCGGCACCCGCTGAACGAACAGCGTCACGCAGAGCGCCACCGCGCCGAGCACCGTGAACACTCCGCCGACCAGGTTGTCAAACGAATAAATGAGCTGCAAAATCCCGAAGCTCCGCCAGTTCTGCATCTGCTTTATCTGACTCAGCTTGTCGCGAAGCGCGGGGTCGGTCGCCGTCTCGAAGTCGAGCGCCAGCAGCTTTTTGTTGTAGCACCTGTAGCCCTCGTCCCAGATGCTGC
>CAMNWZ010000060.1 GCA_946566645.1 uncultured Clostridia bacterium | reverse complement strand
GGTAAACGGCTGCGTTCCGGTGTAGGCGAGCGCCGCGTCCTCCTCGCCGATGAGCCTCAGGAACATTATAAGCGCCTCGAGACGCGTTGCGCCGCGCTCAAGCTCAAAGCCCTTGTCGGTGCCGCGCATAAGCCCAAGCGACTGGAGCGCAAGCGCCGCGTCGGTATGGCGCGTCCTTGTCGCGGGCACGAGCTGGTAGCTTCCGCAGACCAGCAGCGTCGCGGCGCTCTTTGCTATCGCTCCGGTGGCGGCATCCTCGCCGACCACGACATAGCGCGCGCCGCGCGTCATTGGCAGTCCGCCGTAGTACAGGTATCCGTTGGTGGCGCAGACCGCGCCGCCGCTCCGCTCGCCCGAAAACTCGGCAGAGCCGTCGACAAGTATCATCTCGCCGCCGCACTTCACGATTATCTGCTCGCCGCTCTCGAGGCTGACCGCCGTCGGAACGTCCGCCGTGCGGTATATGCCGTCGTCGAGCGCGCGCATCGTGCCCTCGTAGATCACGCTGTCGATCAGCGACTGCCTGTCCCCCGACACGCTGCTCGGAAGAGCGTCCAGCCTGTTTTTCGCGCTGTTTACCGAGGCACGCAGCGTCGGCTCGGCGGAGGTGACCGCGTCGTTCAGGTTTCGCTCCACCTTCGGCACGAACTGACCCTCTATGTAGCTGCGCGTCGCGACCGGGTCGGAGCTTGTCCCGCCGCCCGCGGCATACGCGGCAGCCGATGTGAGCAGCAGCAGCGCCATCGCCGCGGCAAGCCATCGTTTGAGTGTCATGCGGCTCCTCCCCCTTCCCGATTTCTCACAGTCACTTTTTGTCTGTCAGATCGTCGTCGATGTGTTCCTCGTCGCGGATAACTCCCCACTTCTCGCCCAGCTTAGGATATGCGGCGGACAGTCGGGCACGGAGCTTCTCCGCCCTGCGCACGCGGCGCTTGCGGCGCTCGCGCTGCTTGAGGCTCTCCACCTCGATTATCTTTGCCATCAGTGCGCGGAACTCCTCCGCTCCCGCCCTAAGCGACTCGGCGAGCCGGTCGAAGGTGCTCATCTTCTGGAGTATGCGCAGGACATCGAGCAGGATGACCACCGCCACCGCCGCGAGCGCGGCATAGCCGACGACCGGCGGGATGAGCGCTATCACCGAGTCGAGCCACGGCACCAAAAAGAGTATCGCCGCCGTTGCGAGCGGTCCCCACGCAAGCGACTCGGGCACGGCTATGCGTCCGTTGAGGTTTATCTTGTGGTCGGAGTAGTCCCACCAGCGCTGGTGAAACATCTTCTCGAGCAGGAATCCGACGAAATACTCGACAACGCAGGCTATCACCGCGCTGACGAGCAGCAGAAGCAGCACCCCTCCGACCGTCATCCCGTCCGAAAGCAGGGTCAGCTTTACCGGCGTGAGCGCGAAGATTATCAGGCACATCGCCGAGCCGTATATCGGACAGATCGGACCCGCGAGAAACCCGCGATTGACAAAGTGCTTCTGCTGAAAGGACACGAGCGTCGTCTCGATAGTCCATCCGACGAAGCTGAAAATCAAAAAATACCAGCAAAAATTATATATCCCGGGCATGGCGCTCCCCTATCTGTTTTATAGTCTTTCGCGGCAAAAATCTGTCGGTCGAGCCTCGCCGCATGTAGATATTATACTTGATTCGCCGCAAAAGGTCAACCTTTGGGCGCGTCGTTAATGATTTGACAACGAGCCGATTTAGGCGTATAATAAAACATCACTTGTACGGATGGGATGGTATACGAAATGGATGAGAAAAACGGAGAGAAGCGCAAGCCGTCTAATGCCGTGATACGCAGGCTTCCGAAATATTATCGCTATCTTCAGGAGCTGGTCGCGCGCGAGACGATGCGCATATCCTCACACGAGCTGGCGGCGGCGCTCGGCTTTACCGCGTCGCAGGTGCGCCAGGATCTCAACTGCTTCGGCGGATTCGGTCAGCAGGGCTACGGATACAACGTCGCAAACCTTCGCGACGAGATAGCGTCGATACTCGGGCTGGACGACCGCCAGGGCGCGGTGCTCATCGGAGCGGGAAACCTCGGCCGCGCGCTGCTCGGAAACTTCGACTTTCAGGACTGCGGATTTGTCATGCTCGCCGCGTTCGACATAAACGAGAAGATAATCGGTCAGGAGATAAACGGCATAAGCGTCTTCCCGATGGAGATGCTCGACGACTACTCTAAGCGCTACCACCCGGCGGTCGCGGTACTCACCCTGCCCCCCTCGGCGGTAGGCGACATAGTCGACCACCTCTCCGAGCTGGGATACAGCGGCGTCTGGAACTTCACCAACCGCGACATCCATCTGTCGAACACCACGCTCGAGGTGGAGAACGTGCACTTCGCCGACAGCCTGATGGCGCTGCGCTATCGCGTGAAGTAGGCGCTCCGGCACATCTAAAGGACGAAAAAAGGAAGCCGAGCGGCTTCCTTTTTGCTTATGTATTCGATTTACCTGCCGTCGCGCTTCTCGAACAGCTTGATGAGCTCGTCTATGCCGTCGTCCTTGCTCTCGCTCGCTGTGTCCGAAATCGGCATAGGCGCGGGGGCGTAGGATGAACCGGAGTCGCTGCTCGGCGCGTTGCCGCCCGCGATGCTCGGGGTGAGACCCGCGTGGTTCTCGTCGTTTTCAAAGTTGGTCGCGATGACGGTTATGCGTATCTCGTCGTCGAGCGAGTCGTCAAATCCCGCGCCGAAGATGATGTTGCAGTCCTCGCTGACCGCCTCCTGAACCATGCTCGCCGCGATGGTGACATCCTCGAGACGCAGGCTCTGCGAGCCGGTCACGTTGAGGATGACGCCGCGCGCGCCGTTTATCGAGGTCTCGAGCAGCGGCGACTGGATGGCGAGACGCGCCGCCTCCTCCGCCTTGTTCTTGCCCGACGCGCGGCCTACGCCCATGTGGGCAAAGCCGGCGTTCTCCATGACGCACTGCACGTCCGCGAAGTCGACGTTTATCAGTCCGACGACCTTTATCAGGTCGGATATCGACTGCACAGCCTGGCGCAGAACATCGTCCGCTATCTCAAACGCGTTTAGGAAGGTTATCTCCTTCTCGCTGACGTTCTTCAGGCGCTCGTTCGGTATGACCACCAGCGAGTCGACCTTGCCGTGAAGCTCCTCTATGCCGGCGTTCGCCTGGTTCATGCGGCGCTTGCCCTCGAACAGGAAGGGGCGGGTGACCACGCCGACGGTAAGTATGCCCTTCTCGCGCGCTATCTCGGCGATTATCGGCGCGGCGCCCGTTCCGGTGCCGCCGCCCATGCCCGCCGTGATAAAGACCATGTTGCTGCCCTCGAGCGCCTTGTCGATGAGCGCGCGAGCCTCCTCCGCGCTCTTGCGTCCGATGTCCGGGTTGGAGCCGGCTCCGCGGCCTCCGGTCAGCTTCTCGCCTATCTTTATCTTCTGGGTCGCGTTGGAGCTCTGGAGCGCCTGGCTGTCGGTGTTGACCGCCACGAACTCCACCCCGCGCATGCCCGCGTTTATCATGCGATTGACGACATTGCATCCGCCGCCGCCGACACCCAAGACCTTTATGACGACGCCCGCGTCGTTGCCGGTGTCCATTTCGAGACCTATGCTCATTTTTGACTTCCTCCCGCTCGTTTATTTTGAAAGCCTATGTACAGCTGATAAATCCAAATATACTATCTTATTTTATCGCGTTTTTCCGTCCAGGTCAATAGTGTCCGCTAACATTTTTTAGGCAAAATTTGCCGATTTTCTCGTTCAATACTCCTCTAAGAACCGCGCCTCCCCCTTTTCGATGAGCTTGCTGAGGTCTATCGACCCCTTTTGGTTGGGGCGCAGCTTGTCGTTGATTATCGCGTCGAGATATTCCAGCTTGTAGTCCAGCTCCTCCGGCGCGCCAAGTTCGACGTTGAATCTATTGCAGCAGCGCACCGACAGGTCGTACACGCCGCTGAGGTCAATGCTCTGCACCTCGCTTATGAACCCTGTGCGCTCGAGCGCTTCCACCGCGGTGACGAAGGTACCGAGCCGCAGCTCGCTCTCCTCGCCGAAGTCGACCTTGCTGCCGACTGTCGGCATGAGCGGTGTCGCGCCGGTTATCTCCATGACACCGCTCGGGCGCTCGAGACAGCGCTCGAGTATCTTCCCCGACGGGTCGATGAGCCAGTAGACCCCGCCCTCCGCGACATACGCCGCCGCGTAGGTCTCGCTCACCGTTATCACCAAAGTGTCCGGAAGTTTTCGGTTGATGCGCACCTCGCTGACATACGGCAGCTCGGCGAATATGCCGCGCGTCATGCCGCTCTTAGATACGAACACGAGGTTCGAGCCTATCTCCGCGCCGGACGCGGACACTATCTGCTCGGGAGCGTAGTGCTCGGCGCCGACCACTTCGACGGTGCGCATTTTGAAGAAGATGAATATCGCCGCGACCGCCGCAGCTATCACGCAGATGAGCAAAAACAGCATGGACAGGCAGCCGGGGCTTCCTCGCCTCGACTGCGCGCTTATGCGTCTCGTCTTTGCCATCCTTCCCTGCTCCTTTGCTTCTACCTTCTCGAAATCTTCGCGCCGAGACCCGCCAGCGATTCGTCAAGCCCGCAGTAGCCGCGCTCGATAAACTCGATGTCGCCCACCGCCGTCTCGCCTTCCGCTCCGAGCGCCGCGACGACCAGTCCCGCGCCGCCGCGAAGGTCGGTCGCGCTCACGTTCGCGCCGTACAGCCGCTTCACTCCGCTGACCACCGCGACCCGTCCCTCGACGCGGATGTCCGCGCCCATTCGTATAAGCTCTCCCGCGTGGCGGTAGCGGCTCTCGAATATGTTCTCCACAAACATCGTCGTGCCCTGCGCCGACGCCATGACCGACATGATTATCGACTGCGCGTCGGTTGGAAATCCGGGGTAGCCCTGCGTCTTTATCGGACGCACCGACTTGAGCCTGCCCTCGCTCGCTACCTCGATGCGATTTTGGCTCTCGCGGATGTCAACGCCCGCCTCGCGGAGCACCGCGCTCACCGACGCTATGTCGGCGGGACGCACGTTTTCTATGCTCACCGCGCCCCCCGCGCTCGCGACCGCTGCCATGTAGGTCGCGGCGACGATGCGGTCGGGGATCACCCGATGACGCGCGCCGTGCAGCGGTTTTCCGCCCTCAATCTCGATTATCGAGCCGCCCGCGCCGCGCACCTCCGCGCCCATCGCCGTGAGGAAGTTTTGCAGGTCGACTATCTCCGGCTCGCGCGCGGGATTGAAGATGCGCGTCCTTCCCTTCGCCGCCGTCGCCGCGAGCATGATGTTCTCGGTCGCGCCGACCGACGGTATGCTAAGCGAGATGTCGCAGCCGCGAAGCCCGTCCGGCGCGCTGCACTCGATGCCTCCGCCGCTCTCGACGATCTTTGCGCCGAGCGAGCGCAGTCCCGCGAGATGCAGGTCTATCGGTCGCGGTCCGAGCTCGCAGCCTCCGGGGTAGCTCAGTCGGGCGCTGCCGTATCTGGCGGTGAGCGCGCCCAGGAATATCACCGACGAGCGCATCTCGCGCATGAGGCTGTCCGGAATGTCGTTCTTCGCGAGGGCGGACGCCTTCACCGCGAGCGTGTCCCCGTCGCGTACGGTCGTCGCGCCCAGCCGCCGCAGTATCCTCACCGTGCCTTCAACGTCCCTAAGCGGCGGGCAGTCGTCAATGACGCACTCGCCGTTTGTGAGTATGCACGCCGCGAGTATGGGCAGCGCGCTGTTCTTCGCTCCGTGCACGCGGACGCTGCCGTATAGCTTGCTTCCGCCTTCGATTATGTAAGCGCTCATATCCGCCTCCGAACATACGGTTTTGGGCGCTGTTCGCGTCCCACCGCATACTATTCGCAGCGGAGCGATACGGTTACTTCTCATCGGCAAGCGTCCTCACGACCTCGTAGATGCGCTCGGTCGCGTCAAGCACGGCTCTGCCGCGAAGCGCGTCCGACATCCGTTCCAGTCGTTCCCTGTCCTCAAGCAGCTCGTTTATCGTTCGGTACAGCCGCTCGGGAGTGCAGTCCTTTTCCACTATCACCACCGCACCGCCGGCGTCCTCGAGCGCGCGGGCGTTCGGCTCCTGGTGATTCTCCGCCACGTTCGGCGAAGGTATGATTATCGCGGGCTTTGCCGCGGCGACTATCTCTCCCAGCGTCGACGCCCCGCCGCGGCAGACCATAAGGTCGGCTGCGACCGTCGCGTCGGGCATGTCGTAGATATACTCGCGCATGTCTATCGCGGGATGGTTCTCGATGTCCACGCCAAGCTCGCGGACGAAGTCGGGCATCCACTTCCAGCCGAAGCTGCCGGTCGAGTGGATGTGCCTGAACTTGCCGCCGTCGCAGCACTCCATCTTCATCACCCGCGCGATGCACTTGTTCATCTCACGCGCGCCGAGGCTTCCCCAGTAGCTCACGACCAGTTTCTCGTCGGGGGATATACCCATCCGCCTGCGCGCGTCCTCGCGTTTGGTGTAGATGAACTCCTCGCGCACCGGCGTTCCGGTAACGACCGTGCGCTCGGGGTTTTTGTAGTGCGCGGCTGCCTCGGCAAAGCCTACCATTATCTTATTCGCCTTCTTCGCGAGCACCGAGGTGGTGAGTCCCGGCTTGACATTCGACTCGTGTATGGCGGTGGGTATGCCCATCTTCTGCGCCGCCGCGACCGCCGGATAGCTCGCAAATCCGCCGGTGCCGACCACCACGTCGGGGCGGAACTTCTCGATTATCTCGCGGGCGCGCTTGAGAGCGGTGCGGCGCATCCTCGCCACCTTGAAGTTGTGCTTTATCGCCGACGGCTTGAAACCGCGCGCGAAGCTGCCTATCGTCACCGTCTCGATGTTGAAGCCCTCGCGCGGGACGAGCTGCGTCTCCATCGCGCCGGTCGCGCCGACAAACAGCACCTCGCTTCCCGGACGGCGCTCGAGCACCATCCGCGCGACCGCTATCGCCGGATTTATATGCCCTGCCGTGCCGCCGCAAGTAAGCAGAACTCTCATCTCTCCCTCACCCCCTTAACCGGATTTCGAGGCGGGTATCTGCCTCGACACACTCAACACTATGCCCATTTCCACAAGTTGTATCAGCAGTGATGAGCCTCCGTAGCTGAAGAACGGCAAGCTCACGCCGGTCGTCGGAAGCAGGTTCGTCACCACCGCTACATTGAGGAACACCTGCGCCGCAAAGAGGGTCGTGACCCCAGCCACGAGCAGCGAGCCGAACTTGTCGCGCGCCTTGACCGCTATCCAGTAGCCGCGGATTATCAGCAGCGCGAACAGCGCAAGCACCACGCACGCGCCGATGAATCCCAGCTCCTCGCAGACTATGGCGAACACGAAGTCGTTCTGCGGCTCGGGGATGTAGAGGTACTTCTGCCGGCTCTTGCCTATGCCCACGCCGAGGAATCCGCCCGAGCCGACCGCGTACAGCGACTGGATTATCTGATAGCCGTCGCCCTGCGGGTCTATCCACGGGTTTTTCCAGATGCGGAGACGCGCCGAGCTGTGCGCCATCTGGTTCATTATCACCCAGATGCCCGCGGCACCTGCCGCTCCCACGCCGAAGAACCACTTGTAGTTCACTCCCGCGATGAACATGAGCGCCGCGCCGACCACCACTATCAGTATCATGCCGGACAGGTGCGGCTGGAAGTACATGAGGACGCATATCATGCCGAGGATTATGCCGAACGGAAGGATGCCGTACTTGAACTTTTTGAGCTGCTCCTTCTTCTGCGACAGCAGCATCGAAAAGCACATTATGACCGCGAGTTTCGCCACCTCGCTCGGCTGATAGCTTATCGGCCCGAGGTATATCCATCGGGTCGCGCCGCCGCCCTCCTTGCCTATGAACAGCACGAGCACGAGCGACACGAGGGCGACCGCCATAGCGCCGACGCTCATCCAGCGGAACTGCTGATAGTTGAAGCGGCTGACCACCAGCATGAGCGCGATGCCCGCCGCGCCTATCGCAGCCTGCTTGACGAGGAAGTGCGTCGAGCTGCCCTGATAGGTGTACGCCGAGGCGTAGCTCGCCGAAAACATCATTATCGTGCCGATGGAGAACAGCAGGATAACGAGCAGCATGAAGGGCATATCCATCGGACCCATCGTCCTGTCCTGCTGCTCTATCGCCTTGCGGCGCTTTTTGCGAATGTTTTCTTCCGACTGCATTGGCGTCCTCCCGAAAAAAGTTTGCCCTGGTTTACTGAACCCATATGTTGAAACCGTACAGCGATATGTAGCCGATTATGCACATGACAAGCGTTATTCCGCCGAACACGAGGCATATCTTCTTCTCGCTCCAGCCGCCCATCTCAAAGTGATGGTGTATCGGCGACATGCGGAACAGCCGCTTGCCGTGGGTCGCCTTGAAGTAGACTACCTGAAGCACGACCGAGAGTATCTCTATGACGTAGATGAGTCCGACTATCGGTATGATAAGCGGCATGTTGAGCGTGAACGCGAGCGCGCAGACCATGCCTCCGAGAAAGAGCGAGCCGGTGTCCCCCATGAACACCTTCGCGGGGTTGAAGTTGTAGATGAGAAATCCGACAACGCCGCCCGCCGTCGCTCCGGCTATCACTCCCGCCGAGACGTTGTCCTCGCACGCGCCCGCCACGACGAAGAACACCATCACCGGCAGGGTCACGCAGCCGAGCAGTCCGTCCACGCCGTCGGTGAAGTTCACCGCGTTGACGGTCGCAACTATCGCGAGCACCGCGAACACCAGATAGACCACCCACTCGAGGTGTATTACCACGTCGGTGAAGGGTATCGCGATGTCCGGGCTGACGAATCCCTCGAAGCGCAGATAGCTGACAAACGCGAGCGACCAGGCTATCTGGAGCACCAGCTTCTGTATCACGTTCAGTCCGAGGTTGCGGTGCTTCGCGACCTTGACAAAGTCGTCGAGAAAGCCGATAGCCCCG
>CAMNWZ010000059.1 GCA_946566645.1 uncultured Clostridia bacterium | reverse complement strand
TCGCCGTCGTCACGTGCCCGCGACGCGGCGGTTTCGCGGAAATTTGCCACTTATTTTACTATCATCGTCCAGCCGAACGGGTCTTCCGAGCGACCCCACTGGAGGTCGGTGAGCGTGTCGTACAGCCACTGACTGACCTCGCCTATCTTGCCGCCGTTGATGGTGAACTTCTCGCCCTCCCAGGCAAGCTCGCCTATCGGGCTTATCACCGCCGCCGTACCGCTGCCGAACGCCTCCTCCAGACGGCCGTCGCGCGCGGCGTTCTTCAGTTCCTCGAGCGAAAGACGGCGCTCCTCGACCGGAATATTGTGCTTCTTGAGCAGCTCGATGCAGCTGCGACGGGTGATGCCGGGCAGTATCGAACCGACGAGCGCGGGCGTTACCACCGTGCCGTCTATCTTGAAGAACACGTTCATCGCGCCGACTTCCTCGATGTATTTGCGCTCGACGCCGTCCAGCCAGAGCACCTGCTCGTAGCCGCGCGAGCCGGCACGCTCCTGGGCGCGGATCGACGCGGAGTAGTTGCCGCCGGTCTTTGCCTCACCGGTGCCGCCGCGAACCGCGCGCACGTCCTCGGTCTCGACGTATATCCTGACCGGCGCAAGCCCGCCGGTATAGTATGCGCCGCTCGGCGAGAGAATTATCGCAAAGATGTAGGTTTTGGAAGCGTGCACGCCGAGATGCGGGTCGGTCGCGATGACAAACGGGCGGATGTACATCGACGTGCCCGGCTCGGTCGGCATCCAGTCGCGGTCGACCTTGAGCAGCGTCTTTACCGCCTCGACGCAGAAGTCGACATCAAGCTCGGGTATGCAGAGACGCGCGTCCGAGTCGTTCATGCGGCGGAAGTTGTCCTTCGGGCGGAAGAGCTGGATGTCGCCGTCGGCGCGGAGGTAAGCCTTCATGCCCTCGAAGGTCTCCTGACCGTAGTGGAACACCATGCAGCTCGGCTCGAGCACGAACGGCTGATAAGGGACTATTCGCGGGTCGTGCCAGCCCTTGCCTTCGGTGTAGTTCATGATAAACATATGGTCGGTGAAGCTGCGCCCGAAGCCGAGATTCGAGTAGTCGGGACGCGCTTTCGGCGCGGTTGTGCGCTCAATTTTGATTTCCAAACCAATCACTTCCGTTTCATGTAATTTTACTTAGTATAACACTATTTCGGAGCGGTATCAAGCGGATAAATTTATTTTGCGCGAGCAGAATAGCGTTGTTGAAGAACCGCGCGTTTTGTGTTATAATACATCCATAATGGTAAGTTATGTCCGAAGGGAGGCGTCGGCGTGAAAAAGAGCAGGATAGCGGCGTTCATTCTGGCGGTGCTGGCGCTTGCCTGCGCGCTCGGTGCGCTCGGTGCTTCCGCGGACGGCAGCGAGTATTTTACCGTGGTAAACGACACGGTAAAGCCGCTCGAAGCAAGCAACATGCCCTTCATCCGCGACGGCGAATACTACATGCCGTACACCGTGTTTGCGGACAGCTCGCTCGGTGTCTATTACAGTTACAACGAGGAGCGGTACACGCTGACGCTGTACAACAAGAACTACACCATAACCTTCGATTCGCCCGCGCAGGTGGCGTACGACCGCGACCAGCAGTACAAGATAAAACTCGCGGCTAACAGCGCGGGCACGATATGCGTTCCGATGGGCTTTGTGTGCGAAAAGTTCGGACTGGGCTTCGAGACGATTCGCACGCACCCGATAGAGACGATGCGCGTGACCTCGCGGTCGACCACCTCCGGCGAGGACTTCTGGCTCGCAAACCGCGAGAAGATGGTTGCGATGTACCTCGAGTACTTCGCGCCCTCCTTCGCGCCTTCGACCTCGCCGTCGACCGTGCCGAGCGCGCAGCCGTCGTCGTCGCCGTCCTCGCAGCCTCGACCGTCGGGAGCACCGTCGGCAGAGCCCTCGGAGGAGCCGCGGGTGGTGTATATCACCTTTGACGACGGCCCGAACAAGAACACGGCGAAGATAATGGACACGCTCGCCGAGCACGACATGAAGGCGACCTTCTTCCTCACCGGCTCGCAGATAGAGAACAATCGGGACACGGTGCGCCGTATGGCGGGCGAGGGTCACTCGATAGGGCTTCACGCCTGGTCGCACAAGACCGACGAGATGTACGCCTCCGCCGACGCGCTCATCGAGGAGATAGAGAAGGCAAACGAGGCGCTGGACGCGGTGGTGCAGAAGCGGTCGCGGCTGTTCCGATTCCCCTACGGCTCGAGCTACTCGGCGATAACCGACGGCATGCGCGACGCGGTCATCGGCGCGGGCTACCGCTACTGGGACTGGACGGTGGACGCGCTCGACTATGAGCAGCCGTCCGGACAGGCGCTCGCGCAGCAGGTGATAAGGGGCCTCGAGCGCTCAGACTCGACGGCGGTGATACTGATGCACGACACGTCCACCACCGCCGACGCGCTGCCCCGAATACTCGACTATATCGAACGGAACAATTTCATCGTGCGAACGATAACCATCGGCGAGATGCCGCACAACTTCTACGGCGATGTGCGCACGTCGCCGATCGAAGACTAGGGAAGGTGAAAAGATGGAGATGATACTCGGCAAAATGGGCGAGGTCGTGCTCAAAGGCGGCAATCGCCCGCAGTTCATAAGCCGTATGCTGCGGGTGATACGCGCGCGGCTGAAGCCCCTCGGACGGTTCAACATCTACGAGATGCAGTCGACGGTGTACGTCGAGCCGCAGGACGAGGATATCGACTGCGACGAGGCTTTCGAGATAGTGAAGCGGGTGTTCGGGCTTGTCGCGGTGGTGCGCGCCTACGACTGCGAGAAGGAGCTTATCACGATACAGCGCGCCGCGTGCGAAAAGCTCGCTCCCGCGCTCGAGCGCGCACGCACCTTCAAGGTGGAGACCAAGCGGTCGGACAAGCGGTTCCCGCTCGGCTCGCCCGAGATAAGCCGCGAGGTCGGTGCCGCGGTGCTCGAAGCCTTCCCGCATCTGAAAGTCGACGTGCACTCGCCGGACACGACGGTATACGTCGAGGTTCGCGACCGCGCGGCGTATGTACATACCGACCCGACCCCCGGCGCGGGAGGACTTCCGCAGGGCTCGGCGGGTCGCGCGGCGGTGCTGCTTAGCGGCGGCATCGACAGCCCGGTCGCCGCGTGGATGATGGCGCGCAGGGGTCTCGAGCTCGAGGCGGTGCACTTCTTCAGCTATCCGTACACCTCCGAGCGCGCAAAGCAGAAGGTGCTCGACCTCGCGAAGATACTGGTGAAGCACACGGGGTATATGACCGTCCATGTCGTGCCGTTCACCGAGATACAGGAGCGTATCCGTGACCGCTGTCCGGAGGAGTATTTCACGATACTCATGCGCCGCTCGATGATGCGCATAGCCGACCGCGTGGCGGAGATGCACGGCTGCTCGGCACTGATAACCGGCGAGAGCCTCGGTCAGGTCGCGAGCCAGACGGTGAAGGCGCTCGGCGCGACCGGCTCGGTGGTGAGCCGTCCGGTGTTCCGACCGCTAATCGGCATGGACAAGGAGGAGATAGTCCGCGTGTCGCGGCGCATCGGCGCGTTCGAGACGTCGATCCTGCCCTACGAGGACTGCTGCACGGTGTTCACGCCGAAGCACCCCAAGACCCGCCCGCAGCTCGAGGCGGTGGAGGCGGTGGAAGCGCCGGCGGAGCTCACCGAGCTTGAGGACGCGGCGGTGGCGAACATCGAGTCGATAAAGATACCCAGATAGCGCAAAATCAGCGAAAAAGGAGCGATATATATGTCTTTGACGGCGGAAATTCTTTCGATAGGCACAGAGCTGCTGCTCGGCGACATAATCAACACCGACGCACAGGTCATATCCCAGGGACTGAGCGAGCTTGGCATAAATCTGTTCTACACCTCGGTGGTGGGGGACAACCCCGAGCGGATAAAGAAGTCGGTCGAGCTTGCGAAGAGCCGCGCCGACCTGCTGATAACCACCGGCGGTCTTGGGCCGACATACGACGACATAACCAAGGAGACGGTGTCCGCGTGCTACTCACGTCCGCTGGTGCGCCACGAGCCGACCATCGAGCGGCTGAAGGAGTATTTCGCGAAGCGGAACATCACGCTGACCGAGAACAACTACTCGCAGGCGATGCTTCCCGAGGGCTGCGACGTGCTCGTCAACGACTGGGGCACGGCGCCGGGCGTCGCGCTCGAGGCGGACGGCAAGATGGTTATCATGCTGCCCGGTCCTCCGAGCGAGTGCGGTCCGATGTGGACCGAGCGCGCGATGCCCTGGCTTCGCAGCAAGTCGGACGCCTGCCTCGTCAGCCGCACGATACGCGTGGTGGGGCTTGGCGAGTCGCCGATGGAGGCGATGCTGCGCCCGATAATCGAGAAGATGACAAACCCGACCGTCGCGCCCTACGCGAAGGTCGGCGAGTGCCTGCTGCGGGTGACCGCGAAGGCGCCGACGCACGAGGAGGCGTTCGCTATGACCGAGCCGGTGGTGAAGGATATGTGCGAGCGGCTGGGCGACGTGGTCTACGGCGTGGATGTGGACAGCCTGGAGGCGCGGGTCGTAGAGCTGATGACCGAGAAGAAGCTGACGCTCGTCACTGCGGAGAGCTGCACCGGAGGGCTTGTGTCCCAGCGGATAACCTCCGTCCCCGGCGCAAGTGAGATATACCTCGGCGGCGGCGTGACCTACTCAAACGAGATGAAGACGAGGCTGCTCGGTGTTCCGGCGGAGCTGATAAAGGAGCACGGCGCGGTGTCGAGCGAGGTCGCGGCGGCGATGGCAAAGGGCGCGCGGGAGCGGTTCGGCGCGGACGTGGCGATCGCGCTCAGCGGCGTTGCGGGACCGTCGGAGAGCGAGGGCAAGCCGATGGGACTTGTCTACATCGGGCTTTCGACGAAGGACGGCGAGGTCGTGAGAAAATGTCAGTTCGGTCGCTCGGGCGGACGCGAGCGGGTGCGCTCGAACGCGGCGACGACCGCGCTTGACATGGTGCGCCGCGCGGTTAGCGGGCTTCCGACCGAGTGGTGAAGAAGGAGAATTTTTCAGTGGACAGGACGAAATTCGTAAGCGAGCGCGAGCTTGAATATCAGCGCGAGTGCACCGAGCGGGTGCGCGCGATGAACGCGGGAATGACCGCGTTTGTCGATACATACGGCTGCCAGCAGAACGAGGCGGACAGCGAGCGTATGCGCGGCATGCTTCGCGAGATGGGCTACACCATCGTGGACGATGACAAGGCGGACGTGGTGGTGATAAACAGCTGCGCCGTTCGTGAGCACGCCGAACAGCGGGTGCTCGGCAACATCGGCCACATGGTGCACTACAAGAAGATAAACCCCGAGCAGAAGATAATCCTTGCGGGCTGTATGGCGGGCGAGGAGACGGTGCGTCAGACGGTGAAAAAGAGCTACCGTCAGGTGGACGCGCTGCTTGATACGACGAGCTTCTGGCGGCTTCCCGAGACGCTGCTCAGGCTCTACGAGCAGGGAGGTCGGCTTATCGAGCACGCCGAGCCGGACAGCCGCATCGCCGAGGGACTGCCGGTCGTTCGCACCGTGCCGCACAAGGCGTATGTGTCGATAATGTACGGCTGCGACAACTTCTGCTCCTACTGCATCGTGCCGTATGTGCGCGGACGCGAGCGCAGCCGTGACCCGAAGGATGTAGTGCGCGAGGTGCGCGAGCTTGCGGCGGACGGCTGCCACGACATAATGCTGCTCGGTCAGAACGTGAACAGCTATTCGGGCGGCGGGGTGGACTTTCCCGAGCTGCTGAGCCGATGCGCCGAGGTGGAGGGCGACTTTACCCTCCGCTTTATGACGAGCCACCCGAAGGACTGCTCGCACGCGCTCATCGACGCGATAGCGGCTCATCCCAAGGTGGAGCGGCACATACACCTTCCGGTGCAGTCCGGCTCGGACGAGATTCTTCGGCGGATGAACCGCCGCTACACCGTCGAGCAGTACTGCGAGCTTGTCGACTACGCGCGGGAAAAGATACCCGGCGTGATATTCACAAGCGACATAATCGTCGGCTTTCCAAGCGAGAGCGACGAGGATTTTGAGGGCACGGTCGAGCTTGTGAAGCGGGTGCGCTACGACTCGATCTTCACCTTCATCTACTCCAAGCGCGCGGGCACTCCTGCTGCGGAGATGGACGACCCGATAACGCACGAGCAGAAGGTTAAGCGATTCCGCCGGCTGATGGCGCTCCAGGACGAGATAACGCTGGAGGACAGGCGTCCGCTGATAGGCTCGACCGTCCGCGTGCACATCGACGGCGAGAGCCGCTCCGGCGAGCTGAACCTGACAGCGCGCACGCAGGAGGGACGGCTGGTGAGCCTCAAGGGAGACAGCGGTCTGATAGGAACTTATGCCGACGTGAAAGTGACCGATATCACGACTTTTTCGCTGATAGGCGAACTTAAATAGAAAGCAGAGGAAGTGGGAAAATGCCGCAGGGCACTCCGATGATGCAGCAGTACCAAAAGGTGAAGCGGGAGCACGACGACTGCCTGCTTTTCTTCCGGCTCGGCGATTTTTACGAGATGTTCGACGAGGACGCCTCGGTCGCGTCGAAGGAGCTCGACCTGGTGCTGACCACCCGCGACCGCTCCGCGCCGAAGGAGGAGCAGACGCCGATGTGCGGTGTTCCGGCGCACTCGGTGGAGGGCTATGTCGCGCGGCTGATAGCCAAGGGCTACAAGGTCGCGATATGCGAGCAGATGGAGGACCCTAAGCTCGCCAAGGGCTTGGTCGAGCGCGAGGTCGTGCGGATAATCACCCCCGGCACTGCCACGATGAGCGGCGCGCTCGACGACTCGAAGAACAACTTCCTCGGCGCGGCGGTGGTTGCGGGCGGCGGCGCGGGCGTCGCGATATGCGACTTCTCGACCGGCGAGTTCTACGCGACGACGCTCACCTCCAAAACCAAGGCGGGGCTGCTCGACGAGATACGAAACGAGATAATCAGATACAGCCCGAGCGAGATGCTTGTCCGCGCGGACGACCGCGTGTTTCGCGAGTGGCTGCGCGGCACGACCGGCAGTCTGATAACCGAGAGCGACATATCGAGGGAGGACGCGAGACAGGCGTGCCGCGACAAATTCCCGACCGACAGCTTATCGATAGAGGACAGCCCCGCCGAGGAGGCTGCGGGAATGCTCGTCGACTATCTCTACGCGACGCAGAAGACCGACCTCGGTCACATAAAGTCGCTCAGCGCATACCTCGCGAACAGCTACATGGAGCTCGACCCGACCGCTCGGAGAAACCTCGAACTCACCGCGTCGATGCAGTCGGGCGAGAAGAAGGGCAGCCTTCTGTGGGTGCTCGACCGCACGCGCACGCCGATGGGAGCGCGGCTGATGCGGTCGTGGATAGAGCGACCGCTCATCGACGCGGCGCGGATAACACGCCGGCACGAGTCGGTGGGCGAGCTGGTCGAAAACGCGCGCCTTCGCGACGAGATACGCGGCGAGCTGCGCGGCATGGGCGACGTCGAGCGGCTCATCGGACGCATCAGCGCGAACACCGGCAGCGCGCGGGAGCTGCGTGCACTCGCCGACGCGCTTAGGCATATGGCGCCGCTGAAAGCGCTGCTGGGCGAGGCTTCGTCGCCGCTTATTCAGGTGCTCGGCGAGGAGATAGACCCGCTCGACGACCTGATAGCCCGCGTGGACGAGGCGATAGTGGACGAGCCGCCGCTCGGCGTGGGGGACGGCGGCATGATACGAGCGGGATTCAACGGCGAGGTGGACAGGCTTCGCGGCATACAGAGCGGCGGCAAGACGGCTGTCGCGTCGATAGAGGAGCGGGAGAAGGAGCGCACCGGCATAAAGACGCTGAAGGTGGGCTATAACCGCGTGTTCGGCTACTACATCGAGGTTCGCAAGAGCGCGGGCGACCGGCTGCCCGACGACTACATCCGCAAGCAGACGCTCGTCGACCGCGAGCGGTACATAACCGAGGAGCTGAAGAACCTCGAAAGCGAGATTTTGACCGCGTCCGACCGCCTGAACGCGCTCGAGTACGAGCTGTTCTGCAAGCTGCGCGCCGAGGTGTCGGACATGGCGGCACGGGTGCAGCGCAGCGCCAAGGCAGCGGCGTCCGCCGACGTGCTCGCGAGCTTTGCGGAGGTCGCGTCGACCGAGGGCTACTGCCGTCCGACGGTGGATACCTCCGACCGCATTTCGATACGCGACGGGCGGCATCCTGTGGTGGAGAAGATGCAGGACGGCGTGCTGTTCGTGCCGAACGACCTCGAACTCGACTGCTCGGCAAACACGGTGGCGATAATCACCGGACCGAACATGGCGGGCAAGTCGACATACATGCGTCAGGCGGCGCTGATGGTGATAATGGCGCAGGCGGGCAGCTTCGTTCCCGCACGGAAGGCGGAGATAGGCGTGTGCGACCGCGTGTTCACGCGAATCGGCGCGTCGGACGACCTATCCAGCGGACGGTCGACCTTCATGGTCGAGATGAGCGAGGTCGCGGAGATACTGAAGCACGCGACGCGGCGCAGCCTGCTTATCCTCGACGAGATAGGGCGGGGCACATCGACCTACGACGGCATGGCGATAGCGCGCGCGGTGCTCGAGTGGGTGTGCGACCGCGAAAAACTGGGCGCAAAGACGCTGTTCGCTACTCACTACCACGAGCTTACGGTGATGGAAGACGAACTTTCCGGCGTGAAAAACTACAACATCGCGGTGAAAAAGCGGGGCGACGAGATAGTCTTCCTGCGAAAGATAGTGCGCGGCGGAGCGGACGACAGCTACGGCGTGGAGGTCGCGAAGCTCGCGGGACTTCCGGACGGGCTGATAGCCCGCGCGCACGAACTGCTCGAGTCGATAGAGCGCGAGGTGCGGCTGCCGTCCGGAACGGTGACGGCGGTCGAGCCCGACGAGCAGATGGGACTCGGAGAACTTGGCGCTTCCGAGCTTGCGCGCGAGCTTGCGGCGGTCGACCCGAACGCG
>CAMNWZ010000058.1 GCA_946566645.1 uncultured Clostridia bacterium | reverse complement strand
TGGCACGCCTGGAGGGACTCGAACCCCCGGCCCACTGCTTAGAAGGCAGTTGCTCTATCCACCTGAGCTACAGGCGCTTATCGCGCTTTTGGGCGAAATGGAGCGGGTGATGGGAATCGAACCCACGTACCCAGCTTGGAAGGCTGGTATTCTACCATTGAATTACACCCGCATGCCAAAGTATCTTACCAAAAACAGCGCGATAAGTCAAGACCTTTTGGCAAATTCCCGACGAAAAATTTCGTCAGACAAGTTTCGAGTCGCAATAGCCGCACACCCCGTCCTCGTCGAGAACCGGCAGATACGCCTCGGTTCTGGTGATGCAGCGCGGGTTTTTGCAGCGATGCGGACGTGTCTCGGGAAGGCTCTGCTCGGGGCGCGCCTTCTCCTTCGACGCGAGCGTCAGCAGCAGCGCCATGCGCACATACAGACCGCACTCCGCCTGGTGGAAGTAGCAGGCGCGCGGGTCGGGGTCGACGTCGAGCGCTATCTCGTCCACGCGCGGCAGCGGATGAAGCACCATCATTTCGCGCTTCGCGAGCTTCATCTTCTGGGCGTTAAGCACATACACACCCTTCAGCCGCTCGTACTCGGCGGGATCGCTGAACCGCTCGCGCTGGACGCGGGTCATGTACAGCACGTCGAGCTGCGGGATGGTCGCTTCGAGGTTTGTCGTCTCGACAAAGCGTATCCCCTTCTCGCCGAGGAACTTTGTGATGTACTCGGGCACCGCAAGCTCGCGCGGCGATATGAGGAAGAAGCTCACACCCTCAAACCGGCTGAGCGCGCGTATCAGCGAGTGGACGGTGCGTCCGTTTTTCAGGTCGCCGCACAGTCCGACGTTCATGTTTTCGAGCGAGCCGCGGCGCTCGGTTATGGTGGTCAGGTCGGTGAGCGTCTGGGTCGGGTGCAGGTGACCGCCGTCGCCCGCGTTTATCACCGGACACGCCGAGTAGAGCGAAGCGGCTTTAACCATTCCCTCCACCGGCGTGCGCATGGTTATCACGTCGGCATAGGACGAGCACATGGTTATCGTGTCCTTGAGGCACTCGCCCTTGGACACAGACGAGGTGTTCGCGTCCGCGAATCCGAACACGCCTCCGCCCAGCTTGAGCATCGCGGTTTGGAAGGAGAAGTTTGTGCGGGTGGACGGCTCGAAGAACAGGCTCGCCATCACCCGACCGCGCAACGCGTCCACATAGTCGCGCGGGTGCGCCATGATGTCGCTCGCGAGCGAGTAGAGTGAATTCCACTCGGCGGTGGACATATCCTCAAAGTCGATAAAGTGCCGCATTTTCTTCTCCTTAATCGTTAAAAAGTTGCAAAATTTCACAGCAGAACATAGGTCACGCCGTTGTTGTGCCGCTCGAGGTCTGGTTCTTTGCGAAGCTCAGGACAGGCGGCAAGCAGCGCGCGGGTGTCCGCCTCGAATATCGTGAACTCCTCGCCGGGCACGACAAGTTTTACCTTCCCCGCCTGCCTCTGGCGCGCGAGATACTTCCGCACCTCTATGCGGATGCGTCCCCCCGTGCCGCTCGAGCCGTATCCGTGTATCAGCTTGAGCGCCGCATAGCTTCGCCGCGACGACGCGATTTCGGCGGTCAGCCGACGCACCGCCTGATCGCTTGTGGGCATGCCCGCCTCGAGGTTGACCGTCTTGCAGCCCGCCATCAGCGGCAGCGCTCCACAAAGAATTTGAACAGCGGAAGCATGTCGTCCTGACCGTCCGGTCGCTCGGCTGCGGTCATCCGCTCGGGATGCCACTGCACGCCCCAAATCGGCAGACCGGTATGGTGCAGCGCCTCGCATATCTCCTGCTCGTTCAGCGCGTCGCAGACCAGCCCCTCGCCGAGCGCGCGCACCGCCTGATGGTGGGTGCTGTTCACCGTCAGCTCCTTGCCGAGGAACGCGAACGGCGAGCCGTTAAGCTGCCGCACCTTGTGGGTGACGAGCATATGGTTCGCGCCGAATTCGCTCGGGATGTCCTGTATCAGACTTCCGCCGAGGAACACGTTTATCAGCTGAATCCCGCGGCAGATGCCGAAAATCGGCTTCTTCGCCTCCACAAACGCGCGGATGAGCGCAAGCTCCGCCGCGTCGCGGTCGGGGTCGATAGACGTAGTCTGGTGCGGCGCTTCGCCGTAGAGCGACGGGTCGAGGTCGGGTCCTCCCGCGAGCAGCAGTCCGTCGAACACCGAGATGTCGTCGAGCCCCTCGGTCGCGAGCACCGCATCACCGCCCGCCGCCTTTATCGACGAAGCGTAGCGCATATCCAGCATGTGCGACATCGCGCCGACGTCGTTCTTGCCGCGCGAGCCGGCTATCAGTATAAGCGGCATATCTCTTTTCTCCTTACAGTACGTCGTAGAAGTCGCGCGTGGTCGCGAAGTAGTCGTCCTCGGTCTCGGCGCGGCGTATCATCGTAGCGCTGCCATCCTCGCGAAGCAGTATCTCCGCCGAGCGCAGCTTGCCGTTGTAGTTGTAGCCCATCGCATGACCGTGCGCGCCGGTGTCGTGGATTATCAGCAGGTCGCCGATGTCTATCTTCGGAAGCGCGCGGTCAACGGCGAACTTGTCGTTGTTCTCGCAGAGCGAGCCGGTCACGTCGTAGAGGTGGTCGAGCGGCGCCTGCTCCTTGCCGCTCACCGTGATGTGGTGATAAGCGCCGTACATCGCGGGGCGCATGAGGTCGGCGGCGCACGCGTCGAGACCTATGTACTCCTTGTAGATGTGCTTCTGGTGTATCGCGCGGCTGACAAGGCATCCGTACGGCGCGAGCATGAAGCGTCCGAGCTCGGTGAATATCGCGACGTCGCCCATGCCCTCGGGCACGAGTGTCTCGTTGTACGCGCGGCGAACGCCCTCGCCTATCACGTCGATGTTGCACGGTTTGTCCTTCGGCTTGTAGGGCACGCCTATGCCGCCGGACAGATTGACAAAGCTCACCGCTATGCCGGTGTCCCGCTTGAGCCGAACCGCGAGGTCGAACATCACGCGAGCGAGCATCGGATAGTACTCGTCGGCGAGCACGTTGGACGCGAGGAAGGCGTGTATTCCGAACCGCTTCACGCCCTTCGACTGCATGTAGTGGAACGCGTCGACAAGCTGGTCGTAGGTCATGCCGTACTTCGCGTCGCCCGGCGTGTCCATGATGTCGTTTGTCACGAGGAAGTCGCCGCCCGGGTTGTATCGGCAGCAGACGGTCTCCGGCAGCGCGCCCACGTTCTTCTCGTAGTACGCTATGTGGGTGTAGTCGTCGAAGTTTATTATGCCGCCCAGCTTTGTGCAGTAGGCAAACTCGCCCGCCGGCGTGTCGTTTGCTGAGAACATTATCTCCTTGCCCGAAAAGCCGCACTTCTCCGCCATCTTCAGCTCGATTATCGACGAGCAGTCGACGCCGCAGCCCTCCTCGCGGAGCAGCTTGAGTATCGCGGGGGTAGGCGTCGCCTTGACCGCGAAATACTCCTTGAATCCCTTGTTCCAGCTGAACGCCTTCATGAGCCTGCGCGCGTTCTCACGTATCCCCTTCTCGTCGTAGAGGTGGAAGGGGGTCGGGAAGCGCTCGCATATCGCGTCGAGCTGCTCCTTTGTCACAAACGGCATCTTGCGCCTGTTATCCATTGAAAAAACCTCGCTATGATTTCAGATATATTTTTTGATGTTGCGCGCGTAGTGGGCAAACACAATGCCCGGCGCCTCCAGCTCGTCGTTCCAGCGCTTCATCCACTCGAGCGACAGGTGGCCGTCGTAGCCGCTCGCCTTCAGCCGTCCGAGCATGTCTGCAAGCGGAAGGTCGCCGTAGCCGAGCATCTTGTACTGCGGCTCGCCGTCCTTCATCACGCTGTCCTTGACGTGGACATGGCCTATCCACTCGCCCACGTTTTTCAGCGTCGTCTCGGCGCTCTCGCCGAAGTAGCGGTAGGGGTGGTGGATGTCCCAGAGCACGCCGACCGCCGGGCTTGCGACCCGCTCGATAAGCTCGCGAGTGACCGAAGTCTCGGCGTACACGCCGCAGGTCTCGATGAGCAGCTTCACCCCCACCTTCTCGGCGTAGGGCGCGGCGGCGGCGAGATTTTCATAGACAAGCTCGCGGTCGACCGACGGATCCGGCTTGCCCCACTCGTCGGCGAGGATTCGGATGTTCACCGCGCCGACCAGCTTTGTCAGGTCGCAGTAGCGGCGGATGTTCGAGACGACGTCGAGCGAGTGCGAGCTCAGGAGGCAGCTCGCGTCGGCGGAGATGCAGCTTATCGCCACTCCGCTTGAGCTTATCTCCTTCAGCGACGTCTTCAGACGCTTCGGTCCGAAGCAGGGCGCCTCGGGCAGGAACAGATCCTCACCCAGTCCCCGTATCTCAACTCCGTCGTAGCCGAAGTCCCGCGCGGCTGCCAACACCTCGTTGAGCATCCAGTCGGGACAGCCGACGGTCGAATAGCTTATCTTCATCTCTACACCGCCTTACACGAAAAGTTGTCGAAACAGTTAAAATCAGTGGGAAACCGAGTAGTTCGGAGCTTCCTTGGTGATGAATATATCGTGCGGATGGCTCTCGCGCAGTCCCGCGGCGCTTATCTTGACAAACTTGCCGCGCTTGACCAGCTCCTCCAGATTCTCCGCGCCGCAGTAGCCCATGCCGCTTTTCAGTCCGCCGCAGAGCTGGTATATCGTCTCGCTGACCGGTCCCTTGTGCGGAACGCGACCCTCAACGCCCTCGGGCACGAGCTTCTTGTTCGACTCCTGGAAGTAGCGGTCACGGCTGCCCTTCGCCATCGCGGCGAGCGAGCCCATGCCGCGGTATACCTTGAAGCGGCGGCCCTGGAATATCTCATCCTCTCCAGGGCTCTCGTCGCAGCCGGCGAGCAGGCTTCCGAGCATGACCACCTGCGCTCCGGCGGCAAGCGCCTTGACGATGTCGCCCGAGTACTTGATGCCGCCGTCGGATATTATCGGAATGCCGTGCTTGGCGGCAGCCTCGGCAGCGGACAGCACCGCGGTTATCTGCGGAACGCCGATGCCCGCAACCACGCGCGTGGTGCATATCGAGCCGGGTCCTATGCCTATCTTGACGCAGTCGGCGCCGGCGTCTATCAGCGCCTCGGTCGCCTCTGCGGTCGCGACGTTGCCGGCTATCACCTGCGCCGACGGGAACGCCGCCTTGACCTTAGCCACCGACTTCATGATGTTGTGCGAATGGCCGTGCGCGCTGTCGAGCACGAGCACGTCCGCGCCCGCCTCGAGAAGCGCCGCCGCCCGCTCGAGCACGTCCGCAGTCGCGCCTATCGCGGCGCCGCACAGCAGTCTTCCGCGCTCGTCGCGGGCAGTGTTCGGGTATGTATATGCCTTCTCGATGTCCTTTATCGTGATGAGTCCCTTGAGGGCGTACTTGTCGTCCACTATCGGCAGCTTCTCTATCTTGTGCGCGCGAAGTATCTCCTTCGCCTGCTCAAGCGTGGTGCCCACCGGCGCGGTGACGAGATTTTCGGAGGTCATCTCGCCGCGTATCTTCTTAGTCATGTCCTCCTGGAACTTGAGGTCGCGGTTGGTTATGATGCCGACCAGACGTCCGTTTTCGCATATCGGCACGCCGGAGATGCGGTACTTGCCCATCAGCTCGTCCGCGTCGGCGAGGGTCGCGTCCGGCGAGAGGAAGAACGGGTTGGTGATAACGCCGTTTTCCGAGCGCTTGACCATGTCCACCTCGTCCGCCTGCGCCTCTATCGACATGTTCTTGTGGATGATGCCGATGCCGCCCTCGCGCGCCATGGCGATAGCCATGCGGCTCTCGGTGACGGTGTCCATCGCCGCCGACATTATCGGAATGTTCAGATGTATCTTCTTAGTGAGATTTGTCCCCAGCGAGACGTCGGCGGGCAGAACGTCGCTCTCCGCCGGCACGAGCAGCACGTCGTCAAACGTGAGCCCCTCTCCTACAAACTTGCCCTCCGCGAAAATGTCCTTCATCTGACCTCTCCTTTCACAAATTCCGAATTCCTTCGACTGTCTTACCTGAAAGTTTATTAGTCGAGATTGTAGCACACAAAATAGGCGCTGTCAAGCCCGATTTTTGCCGTTTTTGCGAACTGTTTTTGTATCTGTCATGAATACCAATACAATCTTTGTCTTATTAGTTCTGCCATTCTCCCTGGGATTGACGATTCTTCATTATCGGTACTCACCCAACATCTCCCGCTAAAACGTCCATAATCATTAAAGTCGAGTGTGAATCCCCAATTGCTTATGTTGCTTTGCGATCTAACTATACAGCACACATTAGACCCTACAACATCAGCGTTGACAATCCTGTTAATTGACTTCGCTGCCTCTAACGCGGCACTCTCAAATTGCGTCCATGTTATGCCCTCATCAAACCTACAAGGAAATGCTACTCTCCTGGCTTACTCTTCTTTTGCTTCTTTTGCGTTACCGACCACCTTGAATATCACAGCAGTTGCTGCACCAACGGCCCCGACTTTAAATAATTTATCCCAGAATCCCATTTCATTTTTTCTCCTTGTCGCCCTCCGACCTGTCCCCATCGCCGAGCCGCGGTTTGTCGCCGTCCGAAAGCTCCTCGTCACCCTCGGCGATGTCGCGCATCATCGAGACCATGTGGCGGAACGCGTCCTCCTCTATCCTCTCCCATGTCCAGTCGATGTTCAGGTTGTCCGGCGTGATTATCTGATTCCAGCGCTTGATAAGCGACTCGTTGCGCTCCCTGTTCGCCGGATTTGCGGGGTCGCCGAACTCGAGCACACGACCGTGGTCGTATATCGCGTAGGGATAGCAGAAGACGTGTCCGATGCGCTTGACCTCTATCCACAGACATTCCACGTCCTCGCGGCGGTGCGACGCGTGGTAGTATCGCGGGTCGTGCGGAAAGATGAGTTTTATCCCGAAGCGCTCATTTGCGAGCGTCGGCGCCGTATACTTCATCGCTGCCCTCCTCTATACGCGTATGACCCGACGGAGCGTCCGCCGGGTCACATAGTGTACTCCTGATTATATTATATACTTTCGCGCGGAAAAGTAAAGCCGCAATATTGCATAAAAGATGCGGCTATTCATCGCGGAAAGACTAGTCGAGGCACTTCTTCAAAAACTGACCGGTGTAGCTTTTTTCGCACGCGGCGACCTCCTCCGGCGTGCCGCATACAACCAGCTCGCCGCCCTTGTCGCCGCCCTCCGGTCCGAGGTCGATGATGTGGTCGGCGACCTTTATCACGTCCAGATTGTGCTCTATCACCACCACCGTGCTGCCGGCGTCCACAAACCGCTGGAGCACCTCGATGAGCCGATGCACGTCCGCCATGTGAAGTCCGGTCGTAGGCTCGTCGAGGACGTATATCGTCTTTTCGGACGAGCGTCGGGACAGGTAGGTCGCGAGCTTGACGCGCTGCGCCTCGCCACCCGACAGCGTGGTCGACGGCTGTCCCAGCTTGATGTAGCCGAGACCCACCTCGTAGAGCGTCTGCACCTTTGCGCGGAGGCGGGGCAAGTTCTCGAAGAAACCGAGCGCCTCCTCGACGGTCATGTCGAGCACGTCGGCGATCGACTTGCCCTTGTACTTGACCTCGAGCGTCTCGCGGTTGTAGCGCTTGCCGCCGCAGACCGAGCAGGGCACGAACACATCGGGTAGGAAGTGCATCTCTATCTTGACAAGTCCGTCGCCCGAGCAGGCTTCGCAGCGACCGCCGCGCGTGTTGAAGCTGAACCGCCCCGGACCGTAGCCGCGTACCTTCGCGTCCTGGGTGGAGGCGAACAGGTTTCGGATGTCGTCGAACAGTCCGGTGTAGGTGGCGGGGTTGGAGCGCGGTGTGCGCCCTATCGGCGACTGGTCAACGTTTATCACCTTGTCCAGGTGCTCAAGCCCGTCAATGCGGTCGTGCCTGCCGAAGGTGGTGTGCGCGCCGTTGAGGTCGCGGGCAAGCCGCTTGTAGAGTATCTCGTTTATCAGCGAGCTCTTGCCGCTGCCGCTCACTCCGGTTATCGCGGTGAAAGTGCCGAGCGGTATCTCCACGTCGATGTTCTTCAGGTTGTTCTGACGCGCGCCGCGGATGATAAGCTTCTTGCCGCTTCCCTTGCGGCGCTCGGTCGGCACGGGTATCTTCACTTTCCCGCTGAGATACTGACCGGTCAGCGAGCGTGGGCAGGCGATTATGTCGTCTATCGAACCCTGAGCGATTATCTCGCCGCCGTGGACTCCCGCGCCCGGTCCGACGTCCACAATGTAGTCGGCGGCGCGCATGGTGTCCTCGTCGTGCTCGACGACTATCAGCGTGTTGCCGAGGTCGCGGAGGTCGCGGAGGGTGGCGAGCAGCTTGTTGTTGTCCCGCTGGTGCAGTCCTATCGACGGCTCGTCGAGGACGTAGAGCACTCCCGCGAGGCTCGAGCCTATCTGCGTCGCGAGACGGATACGCTGTGCCTCGCCGCCGCTGAGTGTAGCGCTCGCGCGGGAGAGGGTGAGGTACTCGAGTCCGACCGAGCGCAGGAAGCCGAGCCGCGCGCGGATCTCTTTGAGAATCTCGCGGGCTATCGTCATCTCGTTTTCGGTGAAGGTGAGCGAGTTTATGAAGTCGAGCGCGGCGACGACCGACTTGTCGCAGAAGTCGGCGATGGATATGCCGCCCACCGTGACCGCGAGCGTCTCCTTGCGAAGGCGCTTGCCCCGGCAGTCGGGGCAGGGCGTCTCGCTCATGTACTGCTCGATGTCGGCGCGCGACCAGTCGCTCTGCGTCTCTCGATAGCGGCGCTCGAGGTTTGGGATTATGCCCTCGAACGCGTGGAGATATTTTCCCGCGCGTCCGTCCTTGCCGTAGAACATCTCGAGCTTCTTGGTGCCGGTGCCGTAGAGAAGGGCATGGCGCGCCTCCTCCGATATGTCCTTCAGCGGGGTGTCCATCTTGAAACCGTACTCGCGGCAGAGCGCGTTGTAGTTCATCTCCGCCATCGTGCCGGGGGTGGGCTTGCCCCATGCCCTGACCGCCCCCTCGCCGAGCGACATCGACCAGTCGGGGATTATCTTGTCCGGGTCGAGCTCGAGCTTGAAGCCGAGGCCGGAGCAGGTCGGGCAGGCACCGTACGGCGTGTTGAACGAGAACATCCGCGGCGCGAGCTCCTCGACGCTGACCCCGTGCTCGG
>CAMNWZ010000057.1 GCA_946566645.1 uncultured Clostridia bacterium | reverse complement strand
TGTAGATGTCGCCACTTACTACGTCGTCGCGCTGCTGAAACTCAGCCTCGGTCTTGTCGGACAGCTCGACTATCTCCTCCGCGCGGCGGCGGAGCAGCATTCCGTCGTCGGTGAGCACGACCCGACGGCTGTTCCGTCCGCGCTCGAACAGCAGCACGCCGAGCTCCTCCTCGAGCGCCATGAGCTGACGCGAGAGAGTGGGCTGCGTGATGTGCAGAAATTCAGCCGCGCGGGAGATGCTCTGTTCGCGCGCGACCGCCAAAAAGTACCGAAGCACCCGTATCTCCAACCCTCTCACCTCCGTTTTTGTCAATTTGAGTATATCAGCTTTTGCTATGCCCGTCAAGCATGGGCTATACTCCAATATAAGCATTTGCATTTTGCGAAGATATAGGTTATACTATAGGCAAAGAGGAGGCGAGATAATGTCGTGCAGCTGCAACAAGTGTGAACCGACCAAGTGTCTGCCAAAGGCAGGATGTGACGAGGAGCTGACAAAGCGATTCAGCGCGCTCTACTCCGCCGGTCAGACAGAAGACGCCGCAAAGCTGCTGAAGTGCAGGCGGTGCGAGATAATCTCGGACATACACGAGCTTCAGAAACAGGTCGACCTGCTCGACTACATCATACACAACCTGAAAAAGGAGAAGGACGAGCAGAAGTAGTCCCTCTCTTAATATAAAACGGCGCAAAAAATCAGCGTGTCTCCACGCTGATTTTTCTTTTGCCTCGGTTTAGCCTATCTCGGCGATGCACTCGACCTCGCAGAGCACGCCCTTCGGAAGCGCCTTCACCGCGACGCAGCTGCGCGCCGGATTTCCCGTGAAGTACTTGGCGTACACCGTGTTGAACGCGGCGAAGTCGCCCATGTCCGCGAGGAAGCAGGTGGTCTTTGCGACCGACTCGAAGGTCGCGCCCGCCTCCTTCAGCACCTCGGCGAGGTTCTTCATCACCTGCTCCGCCTGCTCGGTTATGCCGCCCGCGACTACTTCGCCGTTTGCCGGGTCGACCGGTATCTGACCGGAGGTGAACAGGACGCCGTTCATCGCTATCGCCTGCGAATACGGTCCTATCGCGGCGGGAGCCTTGTCGGTGTGTATGACTTTGAGCATTTATGATTCCTCCCTAAAAGTTGGTGATTCTATTTTGCCGCAGACGCAGGGCGTATGTGGCAAAATATGTCATGTTTTGCGGTTGTCAGCTTGCTGACGAGCAAAACGACTTAGATGCAGCATAATAACTGCTTGCAGTTATTATAGCACAAATTCGTCAGATGCGCTATAATGGATTTGTGTGACGATGAAATTTTGCCCTGCTACCGACGATACGCGTTCAGGATGTTTCGATCGTCGTCCAGTTCGAGCACAAAATCGCCGTCTATCACGTGGTTTTGGTCGCCGTCGCGGTACATCACAAAGTAGCTCGACGTGACGAACCTGCCCTCGCGCCTCGCGTCCCAGATGTTCACGCTGACAAGCGGATGTCCGTCTATCGGCACGCAGTCGTTCTTCGCCACCGCTTCTGCGACGATTCTATGCGTCTCGTCGGCGTATGCCTTCAGGAGTTCGTCCACCTCGCACGCGTCGCCGCCAAGCAGCGCTGCCGCCGGAGCGTCCGCCTCGCACGGCTCGTCAAGCAGTGCGACCGCGAACGGTCGGTCATCAAACGCCTCGACGTCTACGGTCGAAAACTTCTTTGCGCACGCGAGCAGAGCCGCGCCTATCTCGTAGGATATTATCCTTATCGGGAGGTAGTTTTCCGCGCTGGCTATCCGCTCAAGCAGTGTCCCCCACCGCTCGCGAGCCTTCGCCACGTCCAGCTGTCCGAGCGCCGCGAGTTCGACATAGGTCGCGCTGCCCTCTATCTGTTCTATCCGCGCCTCGTAGTCGTATTCGTAGGGGTATTCGACCGAGCGGCGCTTTCGCAGCGACACGAGCGACAGGTATGCGCCGCGGTCGTCATTCTCGACAGCCGCGCGCATCAGTCCCGCCTCGATAAGTTTCATCGACAGGTTGTCCGCCGAGTATTCGTACTTCGCGAGCGCCTCCATCTCGTCCGCCCATCTACTCTCGCCCCGCTCCCGCTGATAGGCGTGAAACATCTCGTGTATCATCGACGCGGCGAGGCCGTCGAGATCGCTTACCTCGCCGTCAAGCTGCCAAATCGCTATGTTTTCGCCGCGAAACTCGATGGCGGTGTTTGCGCAGAAGTCGTCGGTCTTTTCTATGTACTCGCCGTCGAAGAAGCACTCGCTTTCGGTGTACAGCGCGAACTTCAGCGGATGAAACCCCTGCCACAGCGCCGAGAAGTCCACACTTCGCACCCGCGCGAGTATATCGTCGTATATGCGCGAAATGTCCATGTTTTTATCCCCTTTTTGAGTATACGTGGGTCTATGATAGCACGCCGCGCCGACACCTGTCAAGCGATTTTCGCGCAACTCATGTCAAGCGCGGCGGCGCGTCCACATGGTAAGATAGTTCCGAAAGGAGGGAGAACACCTTGTACGAACGGAACGAAGCGGTTCAGAAGATGATAGACTGGATAGAGGAAAACCTCACCGAAAGCCCGTCGCTTATCGCGATGTCGTCCCACATCGGCTACTCGCCGCAGCATTGCTCGCGCATGTTTCACGACATATCGGGCATGACGATAAAGGACTACATCGCGGGCAGACGGCTCTCTCGCGCGACAATGGAGATTAGGGACACCGACGGCCGCCTGCTCGACATCGCGCTGAAATACGGCTACTCCTCGCACGAGGCTCTGACGAGGGCGTTCGTGACCGCCTACGGATGTACACCGTCGGCATATCGCCGCCATCCGCTGCCGCTGCCGCTGTCCATTCGCCAGGTCGTGCTCTCTCCCGAACACTATCAGGATAAAGGAGAGAATGAAATGAGCAAGAACAAACTGGCCGACGTCCACGTCCGTGTCGAACACATCCCCGCGCACAGGTATGTCGGCATATTCGACATCACTGCAAGCGGCTACGGCGATTTTTGGGAGAAGCACGACTGCGACGCGGTCTGCGGCATCATCGAGAGCATGTCAAACGTTGCGCACAAGATCGTCACGCCGCACACCGCCGGCTGGTTCTGGGAGGGCGGCAGGCGCGGCTACTTCTACGGCTTCGGCGTGCCTGCCGATTACTCTGGCGAGGTTCCCGAGGGCTTCGAGGTGCGCGACATTCCCGCAAGCGACTATCTCGTGTTCTTCCACCCGCCGTTCGACTATCTCGTGGACAACGGCGACGTGATGGGGCGCGTCGAAAACCTCGCGTGGAACTACGACCCGTCGAAGGACGGATACGAGTGGAACGAGTCCGCCTGCAACGACTATCAGCGCCACTATCCCGAGGTGCTCGGCTACCAGATCCTCCGTCCGGTGAAGCGCGTGAAGTGACAATATTCCTACGCAAATGGATAGGGCAAGCAGAAAAAAGAGAGGGTCGAAAGACCCTCTCTTTTTATGTACCGATTCTGCGTCTCAGCCGCGCTTTATGTCCTGACCGAGCAGGTACTTCTTCAGCGGGACATACATAGCCGCCTCGACAACAAGGATTATCACAAGGCTGAGTCCGACATACACAGCGTTGTAAAGCGCCGAGTACATCCACGGACCGCTCATCGACATTCCGAACACCTCGGCGGGTGCATACTCTGCCCACAGCGTCGCGCCGGTGACAAACACGACCACCCAGCGACCGAGCGCGCCGACTATCGAGCCGACAAACACGCCCCAGCCCTTGCCGCGGAACAGTCCCGCAAGTCCGCAGAAGGTGTACGCCATAAGATAGTCGCCGATTATCGACTGCCAGCCTATCGCGTAGCTTCCGCCGAGGATGAAGTCGAACAGTCCCATCATGAAGCTCGCGAGCAGTCCGGGACCGACGCCCCACCTAATCGCGAATATGAACAGCGGCAGCATATTGAGCGTTATCGAGCCGCCGTTCGGCATCCGCCAGAACTTGATAAGACCGAGTACCGTCGCAAGTGCGACAGCGATCGCGCCCTCGCACAGACAGCGGAGCGCATTGTGAGAATTGAGCTTGGACATTGAAATTCCTCCCCGAAAAATAAAAATGTGCCGCCGCGCCGAAGCGCAGAGCACACAAATTTCCGAAAGGAAAAACGCTCCCTACGCCGGCATTACCCGGATCAGGTCAAAGGGACCCGCGGCTGCATTTTGCCGCAATCACAGCCGGAAATGACTTCCAGCGCCCCTGCATATTCGGTTTTCGCAGCGACCTCTATTATTCTACACGATTTTCGAGCTTTGTCAACACTTTTTTGAAGTAGTCGGGAAGTTCGGTGGTGAAGACCATCCGCTCGCCGGTTCTCGGATGGGTCAGTTCGAGCTCCCGCGCGTGCAGGCACTGTCCCCCGACCGACAGCTCATCCCGTCCGCCGTAGAGTGGGTCGCCAGCTACCGGATGTCCGATGTGCGCCATGTGGACGCGAATCTGGTGCGTCCGCCCGGTCTCGAGCACGCAGCGGACGTGCGTCCAGCCGGCGTAGCGGGCTATCACCTGCCAGTGGGTCACCGCGTCGCGACCGTCGCTTGTAACCGCCATCTTCTTGCGGTCGCGGCGGCTGCGTCCTATCGGCGCGTCCACCGTACCCTCGTCGTCGCGCAGCCGACCGCGCACCACCGTCTCGTATGTGCGCCGCGCCGAGTGCTCCTTGATCTGCGCCGCGAGCGACTGGTGCGCGAAGTCGTTCTTCGCCACCACCAGCAGTCCCGATGTATCCTTGTCTATTCGGTGGACGATGCCGGGGCGCAGCTCGCCGTTTATCCCCGAGAGGCTTGAAAGCCGCGCCATAAGCACGTTTACGAGCGTGTCCTGCGCGTGTCCCGCCGCCGGATGCACCACCATCCCGCGCGGCTTGTTGACCACCGCGATGTCCTCGTCCTCGTACACTATCTCGATGTCCACGTCCAGCGGCTGAAGCTCGGTCGGCTCGACCTCCGCCGGAAGGTAGCTGAAGCTCTGCCCCGCCTCGACTTTCAGTGACTTCGCGACTGCGTTCCCCGCGCCGTCGACCAGCCGCTCCTCGGCGATAGCCTTCTGCGCCGCCGACCGCGTTATCCCCGCGACCTCGGCGAGCATCACGTCCACCCGCGCGCCCGCGAATTTGGCGTCGGCGACGAAAAACAGCGGCTCACTCATCGCTCGTGCCGTCGCTCGACTCGTCGGAGGCGTCGTTCGACGTGTCCCCCGCGGCCTCCGACTTCTTCGCACGGCGCTCGCGGACGTCGTCGACGATGAATCCGATGATGAGCGTCGCCACGCCGAAGGTTATCGCGATGTCCGCCACGTTGCAGACAAAGCTCGGCAGCAGCGGCAGCTTCTCTATCCACGGAAAGTAGAGCATGTCGGTCACAAGCCCGCTCGCCGCGCGGTCTATGAGGTTTCCGACGGCGCCGCCGAGTATCAGCGCAAGCCCTATCCGCTCGCCGCGCGACAGCTTTCCATAGCAGAACATCACCGCCGCGACCGCTATCGACGCGACGGCGCTCACCCCCACAAGCAGCGCGCGATTGCCGCCGAGCATGCCGAGCGACGCACCGTCGTTCATGTGAAGCTGAAACTCCAAAACTCCGGGCAGGAAGCGGTACACCTCGTTTGCGCTGAGGTGTACCCTTGCAAGATATTTTGTCCACTGGTCGAGCGCCACCACCGCGACCGCTATCGCCGCGAGCAGCAGCGCAAACCGTGCTCTCTTACTCATTTATCGCCTTCACCGCGGCGGCGCAGCGCTCGCAGAGCCCGTTTTCGTCGACGTGGGTGTGATACGCCCAGCAGCGCGGGCACTTCTCGCCCTCCGCCTTGCCTACGGTCACTCCGCTCTCGCCCTCCACCGCCTCGACCTGCGACACGATGAGCGCGACGGTCAGGTCGTCGATGTTTGCCTTGATGAACTCAAGCTCGTCACCGGTCGCCGAGAATACGACCTTCGCCTCCAGCGGCTTGCCGATAAGTCCCGCAGCGCGAGCCTTCTCAAGCTCGGCGTTGGCGGTCTCGCGCAGCTCGATTATCTTCGACCAGCGCTCGCGCTCGGCGTCGGTGGGCAGATACTCCTTCGGCACGCTCGCGAAGCGGTTGAGCACCACATGGCGCGGATCGTCCTCACTGCGGTGCGGCATCTCCTGCCATATCTCGTCGGAGGTGAACGCCAGTATCGGCGCTATCTGCTTTGTCAGCGCGTCGAGTATCATCCACATCGCGGTCTGCGCGCTGCGGCGGGACACGCCGCCCTTCTCGTCGCAGTAGAGCCTGTCCTTTATTACGTCGAGGTAGAAACTGGACAGCTCGACCACGCAGAAGTCGTACACCGCGTGGTAGACGATGTGGTACTCATAGTCGTCGTAGCCGCGCTGCACGCGCTTCACAAGCTCGTCAAGCTCGCCGAGCGCCCACTTGTCAAGCGGCAGCATCTCGTCCGGGCTTACCGGATGGTTCGGGTCGAAGCCCTCGAGATTGCCGAGAATATAGCGCGCGGTGTTGCGAATCTTCATGTACGCCTGCGACAGCTGCTTGAGGATGTCGTCGCTGACGCGCACGTCCTGCTTGTAATCGCTCGACGCGACCCACAGGCGCAGGATATCTGCGCCGTAGTCCTTTATGACGTCGGCGGGCGCGACGCCGTTGCCGAGCGACTTGTGCATCGCGCGACCCTCGCCGTCCACCGTCCAGCCGTGGGTTATGACCTGCTTGTACGGACTCTGACCGAGCACCGCCATCGAGATGAGCAACGACGACTGGAACCAGCCGCGGTACTGGTCGTTACCCTCCTGATAGAGGTCGGCGGGCCAGTTCTCGGGATGCTCGCGCTTGAGGCTCGCGATGTGGGTCGAGCCGCTGTCGAACCATCCGTCGAGCGTGTCCGTCTCCTTGCGGAAGTGGGTCTTTCCGCAGTGCGGGCACTTGAAGCCTTCGGGAAGCAGTCCGTCCGCGTCCCGCTCGTACCACACGTTCGAGCCGTGCTCTCCGAACAGCTTGCTGACAAACTCGATAGACTCGGGCGTGCACACCGGCTCGCCGCAGTCCTCGCAGTAGAACACCGGGATGGGCAGTCCCCAGTGGCGCTGACGGCTGATGCACCAGTCGTCGCGCTCGGAGACCATGTTGGAAATGCGATCCTCGCCCCACGCGGGCAGCCACTTTATCTTCTTTATCTCCTCCAGCGTCTCGTCGCGGAAGGACTTTACCGAGCAGAACCACTGCGGCGTCGCGCGGAAAATTATCGGGTTCTTGCAGCGCCAGCAGTGCGGATAGCTGTGCGTCAGCTCCTTGGACGCAAACAGCGCGCCGCTGTCACGCAGATAGTCGACTATCGCCTTGTTACTCTCGTCATAGCGCATTCCCGCGAACGGACCCGCGCCCTCGGTCTGGTAGCCGTGATCGTCCACCGGCACGAGCATCGGAAGGTCATACTTCCGTCCGGTCAGATAGTCCTCCGCGCCGTAGCCCGGGGCGGTGTGAACGCAGCCGGTGCCGTCCTCGGTGGTGACATAGTCGGCAAGCACAATGCCGCTCGTGCGGTCGAGGAACGGATGCTGCGTGGTCATGCCCTCAAGCTCGCTTCCCTTGAAACGCGCCACTATCTCGTACTTGTCGATTCCGCCCTGCTCCATCGTCTTTTTGAGCAGCTCCTCGGCGAGTATCAGACGCTCACCGCTCGCAAGTTCTACGACAACATAGTCGGCGCGGGGTGCGAGCGCGATGCACACGTTGCCCGGAAGCGTCCACGGCGTGGTCGTCCAGATGACGAAGCTGGTGACCTCCTTCTTGTCGAGAAGTCCCTTGTCGTCCACCACCTTGAAGCGGACATATATCGACGTGCACGGCTCGTCCTGGTACTCTATCTCAGCCTCGGCAAGCGCGGTCTCGTCGAACGGGCACCAGTAGACCGGCTTCATGCCGCGATAGATGTAGCCCTTGCGGTACATCTCGCCGAAAATCTTTATCTCCTCCGCCTCGAACTCCTTGTCCATCGTCAGATAGGGGTGCTCCCAGTCGCCGAGGACGCCGAGACGCTTAAACTCGTCGCGCTGGCGGCAGACGAAGTCCCACGCGAAGTCGCGGCAGGCGTTGCGGAACTCGGGTATCGACATCGCCTTGCGGTTGAGCTTGTTCTTCTTGATTATCGCGCTCTCTATCGGCATTCCGTGGTTGTCCCAGCCGGGGGTGTACGGCGTGTAGTGCCCGCTCATCGCCTTCGAGCGAAGCACAATGTCCTTGAGCATCTTGTTCATCGCCGTGCCGATGTGTATGTCGCCGTTGGAGAAGGGAGGGCCGTCGTGCAGGATGAACGGCTCGCAGTCCTTGTTCTTCTCGGTCAGCGCCTCGTAGATGTGGTCGGCGTACAGCTTTTCGAGCATCTGCGGCTCGCGCTGCGCCAGGTTCGCGCGCATGGGGAACGCTGTCTTGGGCAGATTCAGCGTCGAGTTGAAATCGTTAGCCATTGTTGTCATCTTCCTCCGTTGTGTTCTGCATATTAAAACGCAAGGGTCTTTGTGAGACCCCTGCGCTTGTAATCGCCTTATGGGGCATCACTCGCCGTCCTTGCCCCTGCCGAATATCTGGCGGAAAGCGTCGTCGTCCGACTGCTCGTCCTCCGGATCTTCAAACTCGACGGTGTCGCCGCCGATGTCCACGCGGCGCGGCTTTTCAAAGCGTATCGTCGGTTCGCTGTCGAAGTCTATCTCGGGAACCGTGTCCCTCGCAGGCTCTACGGTCTCGTCGTTCGCGGCGTCGGCGACGGTGGCAGGGGTGTCCGCCGCCTGCCGCTCGGTAATTCGCTCCGCCTCTATTCTCACCGTGGGCTCGTCCACCGACTCGCTCACGTTCGGTATGTCTATCGACTGCTCGTGGAACGCCGCGCGAGCCGGTTCCTCGGTCGGCGTATGTGTCGGCGCGGGCACAGCCACTATCGTGCGCAGAGCTTCGAGCTGATGCTTGCACACCTCGGCGACCTCCGCCGCAAACTTCTTCGTCTCGTTACGCGCTTCCGCGAGACGGCGCTCCTCCGCCTCTATCTCGCCGCGGATGTCGGTGAGCTTCATCATCGCCTCGTTGCGCGCGATGGTCTGCATCTCCTCCGACGAACGGCGCGCGCCCGCAAGCAGCGTCTCCGCCTCGCTTCGAGCCTCCGA
>CAMNWZ010000056.1 GCA_946566645.1 uncultured Clostridia bacterium | reverse complement strand
CCGGATAGTAGCGCGTAGGCTAGATGCAGTCGGCAATGTACACCGCCTTCTCGAGCTGCGTCATGTCCGCGTGTCCGGTGGTGTGCCAGCGTATCGCCGAGCACTCCTCATCACTTAGACCGAACTCGCGGCGGGAAAGTTCCGCTGCGGTGTATGCGTGCAGCACGAGCGGGCTTTCCTCATCCGATTGATTTATTATTATACCATACTCTGCGCAGGATTTCAACTGCTCATCCGTCTTTAGTCGCTTGGTGCAGTCGTGAAGCATACCCGCGCGCCAGGCGGCCGCCTCGTCCGCTCCCAGCCTCCGCGCGAGCTTTACCGCAAGCTCGGCACAGCCGACGACATGGGCGCGCCGCTTGCCGTCCACCAATTCCAGCGCGCGCTTTTCAAATTCGGCGTCGCGCCACGGCTCATTTTTCGCCACGATAAAGCCGCCTCCGCTCGATGTATTCGCGCACCTCGTCCTGAATGAGTTCGCACTCCTCGCCCGCCGCGAGCTTTTCGCGTATCTCGCTCGACGACGCGGGCAGGATGTGCGTCTCAAGCACCTCGCAGTGCGCGGAGTATCGCTCCATAAGAAAGCCCGCGTGGCGCTGAAGCTCGGCGGTCTGACCCTCGTCCCGCGCAAACGCGACCGGCGTGCACGCGGCGAATATCTCCTCCGAGCGCACCCAGTTCTGGACGGTCAGGAATTTGTCCGCGCCGAGCAGCAGATACAGCTTCGCGTCGGGGTGTGTCTCGCCCAGCTCCTCAAGCGTGTCCGCCGTGTAGCTCATCCCCTCGCGCTTTATCTCGATGTCGCTCACCACAACTCCGGGTATCTTGCGAAACGCCAGCTCCGCCATCTCGAGACGGTCGGACGCGGGCGAGCACCTCTCGTCCCTCTTGTGCGGCGGAATGAAAGCCGGAACGACATACAGCTTGTCAAACTCGAGCTTCCGTGCAGCCTCCGCCGCCGCAACGACGTGTCCGTAGTGTGGTGGGTCGAACGTGCCGCCGTACATCCCGACGCGCATCTCCTTCCTGTCGCTCATATCAGCGGTTCCTTCTTATCCGCCAGGTAGAGCACAAAGCGGTAGCCTATCACCTGCACGACCTCCGCGCCGCAGGCAGCCGCAAGCTCGTTTGCAGCCTCCTTCGCGGTGTAGGGCGCGGTCTCGAGCACGCGGTATTTGACGAGCTGCCTCGCCGCAAGCGCGTCCTTAACCTGGGTGACGAGGTTGTCGCTTATGCCGTCCTTGCCCACCTGTCCTATCGTCTCTATTCCGTTTGCCATAGCGCGAAGCTGCGCGCGCTGCTTTGAAGTTATCATCTGTTTCTCCTTTATGCCCTGCGTCGCATCTCGTCGATAAACAGCGAAATGGCGCGGGCGCGATGTGATATTTTGTTCTTCTCGGCGGGTGAGATCTCGCCCATCGTGCGGTCATATCCGTCGGGTATGAAAATCGGGTCGTAGCCGAAGCCGTCGTTGCCCTTCGGCTCGAAGCCGAGCCCTCCGCGGCATTCGCCCTCCACGACGAACCGCTCGCCGTCGGCGGTCACGCAGGCTATCGCGCATACGAATTTCGCGCTGCGGTCGTTTTTGCCCTCCATGTTCTTCAGCAGCAGCGCCGTGCGGTCGACGTCCTTTTCGCACTTATCCCCGCCGTACCGCGCCGAGTATATCCCGGGTTCGCCGCCGAGCGCGTCCACCGCGATGCCGCTGTCGTCGGCAAACACGGTTTTCCCGGGAAATGCCGCCGCCACCGTCTCCGCCTTTATCATCGCGTTCTCGGCAAATGTCGTGCCGTTTTCTACTATCTCGCCCGAGAATCCCACGTCTCGAAGGCTCTTTATCTCCGCGCCGAGTTCCTTCAGCAGCGCGCGCATCTCGGAGGTCTTGTGCTCGTTAGAGCTTGCGAATATCATCTCCATCGTCCTTGCCTCACTCGAACAGCGCGTCGACGAATCCCTTCGGCTCGAACGCCATCAGGTCGTCGGTCTGCTCGCCCACACCGACATACTTTACCGGCACGTTCATCGCGTCGGCTATCGCTATGACGATGCCGCCCTTCGCGGTGCCGTCCAGCTTGGTGAGCACCAGTCCGGTAAGCTCGGCGGCGGCGTCGAACTGCTTTGCCTGCTCGAGTCCGTTCTGACCGGTGGTCGCGTCGATGACAAGATAGGTCTCGCGCGCCGCTCCGGGCAGCTCGCGTTCGATGACGCGGCTTATCTTGGACAGCTCGTTCATAAGGTTTGCCTTGTTCTGAAGCCGTCCCGCAGTGTCGCATATCAGCACGTCCACGCCGCGAGCCTTCGCCGCGGCGCACGCGTCGAACACCACCGCCGCCGGGTCGCTTCCCTCCGACTGTCTGATTATCTTGCAGCCCGCGCGCTGAGCCCATATCTCAAGCTGGTCGGCTGCTGCCGCTCGGAAGGTGTCGGCGGCGCAGAGCAGCACATTCTTGCCCTCGGCGGTGTACTGCGCGGCGAGCTTGCCTATGGTGGTCGTCTTGCCCACGCCGTTGACGCCGATGACGAGTATCACGAGCGGCGAACCGGTCTTCGGCTCGCTCCCTCCCGACTCGAGTATCTCGATAAGTATCTGTTCAAACGCGGTCTGAAGCTCCTCGGCGGAGTTCAGCTTCTCCGATCTCGCGCGGTCACGCAGCTCGTCGGTCGCCTTCATCGCAACCGAAGCGCCCACATCCGCGAGTATCAGCGTCTCCTCCAGCTCCTCGAAGAACTCCTCGCCTGCCTTGCTGAAGCCGCCGAATATCCCGCGCAGACGTCCAGCCGCGCCCTCCTTCTTGGTCTTGGACAGTCCCTGACGTATCTTGTCGAAAAATCCCATGTTCGCTCTCCTTTTAGGTTATTTCAGTTCGATGCCGAGCTGCTGCTCGACCTCTCCGATGCTGAGCGGCAGTATCTTGGACACGCCCGGCGTCTGCATCGTCACGCCGTACAGCACGTCGCACTCCTCCATCGTGCCCCGCTTGTGGGTTATCGCGATGAACTGCGTGCTGTCGCAGAGACGCTTCATATACGCCGCCGAGCGCGCCACGTTGTGTTCGTCCAGCGCGGTGTCCACCTCGTCGACGATGCAGAACGGCGTCGGTCGCACCTTGAGTATCGCGAAGTAGAGCGCTATCGCGACAAACGCGCGCTCGCCGCCGCTGAGCGACCCTATCGCGAGCGTCGTCTTGCCGGGCAGCCGCACGTCGATTGCTATGCCGCAGTTGAGTATGTCGTTCTCGTCCTCGAGCCGCAGCCCCGCTCTGCCGCCGCCGAACAGCTCGGTGAACGTCTCGGCAAAGCTGTCGTTTATCCGCTTGAACTCGACCTCGAATATCGACTTCATCTCGCCGGTTATCTCGCTTATTATGTCCAGAAGCTCGCCCTTCGACTTGTTTACGTCGTCGCGCTGGCTTGTCAGATACTCGTATCGCTCGCTTATCCGCGCCCACTCGTCTATCGCGCCGACGTTGACCGGACCGAGCGCGTTTATCGAGCGGCGAAGCGACGCGGCGTGCCTCTGCTCCTCCTGGAGATTCTCCACCGGATGCGCCACCGACGCGGCGGTGAGCGGCGTAAGCTCGTAGCTCTCCCACAGCTTGTCGGTTATCTGCTTCTCCTGCATGTCCGCTTCGCTCGTGCGCTGCTCGAGGCGAGCCTTCTCGCCGGTCAGCGCGTTTATCGAGCGGTTCTTCTCCTGCATGTCGCGGCTGTTTGCGGTGCGCTCCGCCTCGGTGCTCATGCGCGACTTCTGCACTCGCTCGACCTCCGCGCGCTTATCGGCGCAGTCCTTCTCGATGCCCTCGCAGTCGGCGCGTATGTCGTCGAGCTTCGCGTTTTCGCCGTCGATTTCCGACTTGTAGCCCTCGATAAGCTCCTCGCGGCGTACGCGGTCGCTTCCGAACTGCTCGCCCATGTGCCGAAGCTCGTCGATGCTGCGACGCGCACCGTCCATCTCCGCCGACGCCGCGCTCCGCTGCTCGCGAAGGCTCGACATCTCGTCGGCAAATCCGCTGCGGCGCTCGCTTATCTCTCCGCTGCCCGCGCGCAGTTTGGCAAGCTCGTCCGACGTCTGTTTGGCGACCGTCTCGTGCTCGGCAATCAGCTTCTCCAGCTCCGCGGAACGCTTCGCGCCCTCGGCGGTTCGCTCGTCCGCCGCTGCGTTCTCCTTCGACAGCGCGGCGAGCGCGCTATCGGCTGCCTCCAGCCTCGCTTTCAGCGCCGACAGCTCGCCCTCCACGCGAAGGACGGTCTGCGTCGCCTCCTGCTTCTCGGTCTTCGCGACCTCCGACTCGTACTCGGCGGCGGTGACCTCGCGCTCAAGCTCGCGCAGCGACGACTCGAACTCGGTGAGCTTCTTATCCAGCACCGCAAGCTCCTTTTTGCGGCGCTCTATCTCGTTTGCGCGGCTGAGCACTCCCGCTCCGCGCGCCGACGAGCCGCCGGTCATCGAGCCTCCGGCGTTTATTATCTGTCCGTCCGCCGTGACTATCCTGAAACGCTGCGAATGCTTGCGCGCCATGGCTATCGCGCTATCCATGTCCTCGACGACGGCGGTGCGTCCGAGCAGGTTTTCGACGATGTCGCGGTACTTGTCGTCGCAGTCGACAAGGTCGCTCGCTATGCCGAGAAATCCCTTCTCGCCGATGATGCGCTCCTCCATCGTACGCCCGCGGATGGCGGTCAGCGGAAGGAAGGTCGCGCGACCTCCGTCGCGGCGCTTGAGGTAGTCTATCGCAGTCTTTGCGTCCTCCTCGGTGGACACGACGATGTTCTGAAGCGCCGCTCCGAGTGCCGTCTCGATGGCAAGCGCGTAGCGGTCATCCGCTTTTATGAGCCGCGCGAGCTGCCCATGTATGCCGATCAGCCGACCGCCCTCCGACTCGGCAAGCACCATCTTCACCGCGCGCGGAGCGCCCTCGTTCTCCCGCTCCATGTCGCTCAGCAGCTTTATCCGGTTCTCGGCGGCAGCCTTGTCCATGCGGAGCTTCGTCCGCTGTTCGTTCGACTCGTTCAGCTTCGCGCGGCGCTTACCCAGCCGCAGTTCGTATCCCGATATGACGTTTTCAAGGCTCTCGGCGGTCTCCCGCGCCTCGTCAAGCTCCGCCTGCTTGGTCTTGAGTTCTCCCTCTATCTCCGCGCGCTCCGACTTGCGGCGCTCCAGCTCCTCGGCCGCCTCGCCGCGACGACGCTCGGTCTCGCTCTTAGCTGCCTCTATCGACGCCGTCTCCAAGCGGAACTGCGCGCAGACCGCCTCCTCCGCCGACACCTTTGCCGTCAGCGCGTCCACGCGGCCCTCTATCTCACCGCTCTCCGCGAGCGCCTCGTTTATCCGACGCTCGAGCGCCGCTATCTTCTCGTCGCACTCGGCGATGCGCCTTTCGCACTCGACGACCTGCGCCTCGCGCTCGGCTATCTGGTCGCCTATCGACTGCTCGCGGTTTGACTGCTCCTTCATCTCGCTCTCGACGCGGGCGATGTTCTCGCTTAGGCTCTTTATGCGGTTCTCGGCTATCTCGATGTCCGCCCGCCGTCCCGCGAGTTGTCCCTCCGCCTCGCTCAGCGCCCTGCGTGCGTTCTCCGCCTCCACATCGCTTGCCTGCGAACGGTTCGCAAGCTCCTCCTCGCGGGCGCTCAGCAGCTCGAGAGCCGCCTTCTCCCTCTCGAGCTGTTCGCAGGTTATCTCATAGTCGGCGCGTGCCTTCTCCGACGACTTGCGCAGCTTGTCCAGCGTCTCTATCCACACCGAGCACTCAACCACGCGCAGCTCGTCGCGCAGCACGAGGTATTTCTTCGCGACCTCCGCCTGCTCCTTGAGCGGTCCGACGGTCAGCTCAAGCTCGGCTATCTTGTCGTTTATGCGGACGAGGTTCTGCTCGGTCAGCTCGAGCTTGCGCTCCGCCTCCTCCTTGCGATAGCGGTACTTCGATATGCCCGCCGCCTCCTCGAATATCTCGCGGCGGTCGCCGCTCTTTACCGCCAGTATCTCGTCGATGCGCCCCTGTCCGATTATCGAGTAGCCGTCGCGGCCGAGTCCGGTGTCCATGAACAGCTCGTGGACGTCGCGCAGGCGCACCGGCTCGCGGTTTATGTAATATTCGCTCTCGCCCGAGCGGAAGTAGCGGCGGGTGACCATCACCTCGGCTGCGTCTATCGGCAGCGTGCCGTCGCCGTTGTCCAGCACGAGCGACACCTCGGCGTAGCCGACCGGACCTCGGTCAGCCGTGCCCTTGAACACCACGTCCTCCATCTTCGCGCCGCGCAGGGTCTTGGACGACTGCTCGCCGAGCACCCACCTTATCGCGTCGGATATGTTCGATTTTCCGCTGCCGTTTGGTCCGACCACCGCGCTCATTCCTCGGTCGAAATCGAGCACCGTTCGGTCGGGAAACGACTTAAATCCTTGCATTTGCAGCGATTTGAGATACAACTTTTACCCTCTTTTCTTCGTCTGCGGCTCCCACGCCACCGAGCTTCGGTAGTATGGGAGCCGCGCCGTAATCAGGCGCACGGCGCGACGTTATTCACTTACAGTTTGCGAAGCATCAGCAAAAATCTGTGTTCGCGATTTTCAACATATCCGTCACGTTCAAGCCGTTTTTGCAGCTCGGCCAGCTTGTCAAAGCACTTTTCTACCGAGAATCCGGGGAACTCCCAGACCACCACGCGGCAGTACCAAACTATCGCGCCGACGTCGAAAAACTTCGACTTCGGGTACTGCTCGGCAGCCGCCAGAACCTCAAATCCCGCCTGCTCGACCGATTCGCGCTCGTGTGTGAGATCGAACACGAATCCCGCGTCGTCCGCGTCGCTGTGCGCAAGGTTTGCCGACCGCTCGGGCAAGAGAAATGCCCGCAGCGGCGCGCTGTTCTCCCCTCCCACCTGCTCGGTGAGGAAGATTCCGCCGGGCTTGAGCACTCGCCGCACCTCGTCGATGCCGTACGACTCGTGGCTGTTCAGCACCACGTCGAAGCTCTCGTCCGCGAAGGGCAGCCGCTCCGGCGGATCGCTCCACCTCTCGACGCGCACGCCCTTTGGCGCGAGCCGCTTTCGACAGAGTTCGAGGTTCACGTCCCAGCCCTCGGTCACGCTTGTGCGCTCATACGGATGCCCGAGGCTCTCGAGCAGCTCTCCGCCGCCCGTTCCCATGTCGAGCAGCTCCTGCTCGGGGCGGAGCAGCGACTTTGCCATCGCGCGGTAGTCCCAGAACAGCGGCTCGGAGCGCATACGATGCGGTTCGATGTGCGAGAAGTCCCATCCGCTGAAATCGGAGTTTTCCTCATTCAGCCACTCGGTTTTCAAGTTTTCAAGATACTTTTCCATAATTTTATGCACCTTTCAAATCATTTTTGCCGGAAATGATTTGAACCGGCGCGGCGGACCCCGGCGTCAGTTCTCACCGCGCCGGGCAGATACCTCGTTTCTCCGGAATGTGCCTTTTCATGTCAGATTTCCTCCGCTTTTACGCTATATCCCTCGATTTCGTCGCTCTCACGCACCGAAATTCGCTTGATGTCGAATTCATCCCGCAGCGCGTCGACGCCCCTTCGATGCTGTCCGACCATCGTCGACGTTCTGCCCTTCGCGACAATCAGCGTCGCCGAATCCCTGCCGCGCAGCGGTTTAAGCAGTTCCGTCGCACGACGCCGCATCTGTTCTCCGCGCGCCATCTCGCCGAGCGCCGGATGGTACGCCCCCGCGACCGCGTCCCCCTTCAGATCCTCGGTCGGATTCAGCCCGAATCGTATCACCGGTATGCCCGCCGCGTCGAACAGGTCGAGCACGTCCGCTCCGAGCAGCGCCGCGCGCTCGGGTGTCAGCGCCGTATACTCGCCGCCGCGCCACATCCGCTCGAGCGCCGTGCCGCGCACCACCACCGTCGGGTAGACGCGCACGAAGTCGGGCCGCATCGCGATGAGGTCGCGCGCGGTGCGGATGTGTCCGTCGCCGCTCTCACCCGGAAGCCCTATCATCATCTGAAGTCCGAGCGTGAAGCCGCCGTCCTTCAGCAATCTCGACGCGCGCTCGATGTCCGCCCTCGTGTGACCGCGGTTGCTCATCGCGAGCACCCGGTCGTCGGTCGACTGCGCGCCAAGCTCCACCGTCTTAACGCCGTAGCGCCTAAGCTCGTCCATTATCTCGCATGAAATGCAGTCGGGGCGGGTCGACACGCGTATCGAGCAGAGCCGACCGTCGCGCAGAAACGGCTGTGCCGCCTCGAGGTATCCGAGACGCTTCTCGCGCTCTATCGCGGTGAAGCTGCCGCCGTAGTACGCAAGCTCGGCGCCGTCCCCCGACCGCTCGAGCGCGGACTCTATCTCTCGCGCCACCTCGTCGGGTGACGGCTCGTGCGGCGCGGCTATCGAACGCTGGTTGCAGAAAACGCAGTCCTGCGGGCATCCGAGGTGCGGCACGAATATCGGGATTATCCGGCTCATACGCCCAGTCGATGGCAGGCGTCGCCCGCGGCGGACTGCTCCGCCTTCTTCTTCGAGCTGCCCTGTCCGCGACCCGCTTCCTCGCCGTTTATCAGAACCACCGCCTCGAAGCTCTTGTGGTGGTCGGGACCGCTCTCGCCTATTAGCTTGTATTCGAGGGTGGACGCGCGGTCGCGCTGGACATACTCCTGAAGCGTGGTCTTGAAGTCCTCCGACTGCGCAGCCGCCGCGACACGGTCGTCGGTGAGCACAAACTTTCGCACAAACTCGCGCGCAGCCGTCTCTCCGCCGTCCAGATATATCGCGCAGATGGTCGCCTCGACGACGTCCGCCATCACCGACTTTCGGCTGCGTCCGCCGCTCGCCTCCTCCCCGCGTCCGATGCGCAGGAAGTCACCGATGTGCAGCTCCTCCGCCACCGTCACGAGGCTCGCCTCGCACACGAGCGCCGCGCGCATTCGGGTGAGCTCGCCCTCCGCGCAGTGCTCGTGCTCGAACAGATACTCCGCCGTGAAAAAGCCGAGTATGCTGTCACCGAGAAATTCCAGGCGCTCGTAGTTGAGCGCGCTCGGCTCGCGGTGCTCGTTTGTGTAAGAGCTGTGCGTGAGCGCCGTTTCGATGAGCGTGCTGTCCTTGAAACTGTATCCGATTATCTCCTCGTATTCCTTGATGCTGTCCTTCAAATCTTCCGCCTTTCCTCACTTCAAAACAAAAGCGCCCCCGCTCTAGGCAAGGGACGCTTTGCGATCACTGCTTGGAGGAAATGAGTGAAACCACATCCCCGACAGTGCGCAGATTCTCCAGTGCCTCGTCCTCAAGCTCTCCGAGCCCGAACTCGTCTTCGAGCGACATCGTAAGCTCCACGATGTCCAG
>CAMNWZ010000055.1 GCA_946566645.1 uncultured Clostridia bacterium | reverse complement strand
GGGTCACTTTTTGGACGCCCAAAAAGTGACGGAAAAAACCGCCAAAGGGGGCTTTTAACAAAGCCGCCCCCTTTGGAATCCCCGCGCAACGCAACCCAGCCACCGAAATCGGACAGTCTCTACGCACCGCGGGATACGCTTCGCGGCGCGAGATGAGCGACTGCGGCTGCTCCTATGACCGCTGCCGCTCCCGCTCTAACGCCGTAGGCTTATATGCGTAGAGGCTGGGCAACCGCGAGCGGTTTTGCGTAGCAAAATGCGGACGGCAGTCCGCAAGCGAGTCGGTTCAGCGTGCGCTGTATAGTTTACGGTGAGTACAAATTCTGTGCGCACGCGGTGTTCCACGTGGAACAATCACTGCGCACAAACGTACACGATACGCGTACAAGCTGACGGAAAGTGGGCAGGGGCAGCGGGTTGGATGTGGAAGATGTGAGCGGTCAGCGAGGTGGAGGGACGGTCGGTTCGACGCGGTATGCGGTGCGTATCGCTTGCGGGGAGAACGGACGGCGTAGTGTTCCGTGTGGTGCTGTGACGATTGCCCGACGTAGAACACAAAATGCCCTTTGGGAATTCTTAAGGGGTGGCGAGTTCAAAAAAGGGCTGTCGGATAAAATCCGGCAGTCCTTTTTTGTAGCCACCTCTTAAGCGCGTTTTTGGCTACTTTTTGCGCGAACAAAAAGTAGCCCTGGGCTGCGGGGGCGGAGCATCCCGCGACCTTAGGGTCTTTCCCTTGACAATGCGGTGTTTTCATTATATAATTAAGCACCACGTTTTGGAAAGGACGGAAAAATTATGGCTGACAAGAAGGTCGAAGCTATCACATCCCGCGACGTCGACTTCGCCCAGTGGTACACCGACATAGTGACCAAGGCGGAGCTTATCGACTACTCCTCGCTGAAGGGATTCACGATAATGCGACCGTACGCCTGGGCTATATGGGAGAACATCCAGAAGAAGTTCGACGACGAGTTCAAGCGCACCGGTCACGACAACGTGTCCATGCCGCTGCTGATACCCGAGAGCATGCTCCAGAAGGAGAAGGATCTCGTCGAGGGCTTCGCGCCGGAGGTGGCGTGGGTCACGCACGGCGGCAGCGAAAAGCTGGAGGAGCGGCTGTGCATCCGTCCGACGAGCGAGACGGTGTTCTGCGATCACTTCGCACACGTCGTTCAGAGCTACCGCGACCTGCCCAAGAAGTACAACCAGTGGTGCTCGGTGGTTCGCTGGGAGAAGACCACCCGTCCCTTCCTGCGCGGACGCGAGTTCCACTGGCAGGAGGGTCACACCCTGCACGAGACCGAGCAGGAGGCTATCGACGAGACGCTCGGCATGCTCGACATCTACGCCGACGTCGCCGAGAGATGCCTCGCCATGCCGGTGATAAAGGGTCAGAAGACCGAGAGCGACAAGTTTGCCGGAGCGGAGGCGACCTACTGCATCGAGTCGATGATGCATGACGGCAAGGCGCTTCAGGCGGGCACGAGCCACTTCTTCGGTCAGAAGTTCGCGAGCGCGTACGACATCCAGTTCACCGGACGGGACAACAAGCTGCATACGCCGTGGCAGACGTCGTGGGGCGTGTCCACGCGTCTGATAGGCGGCATAATCATGACCCACGGCGACGACAACGGACTGCGCCTTCCCCCCGAGATTGCGCCTGTGCAGGCGGTGGTGGTGCCGGTCGCGTCGCACAAGCCGGGCGTGACCGAGGCAGCCGAAAAGCTGGTGGCGGCGCTGACCGCCGCGGGCATCCGCGCGAAGGGCGATTTCAGCGACAACAGCCCGGGCTGGAAGTTCGCGGAGTACGAGATGAAGGGCGTGCCGCTGCGCATAGAGATAGGTCCGCGCGACCTCGAGGCGGGGGTGTGCATGTTCGCCCACCGCACCGGCGGCGACAAGTATCAGGTGAAGCTGGACGGCGTGGAGACGAGCGCGAAGGAGGCTCTCGCCAAGATACAGCAGGAGCTTTATGACCAGGCGAAGGAGAACATGGAGAAGTACATCTACGAGGCGGACACGCTTGAGGAGGCAGCCGCGCAGATGGCAAAGCACGCGGGCTTCGTCAAGATGAAGTGGTGCGGAGACCCCGCCTGCGAGGAGGCTGTCAAGGACAGGATAGGCATAGGCAGCCGCTGCATCCCGTTCGCGCAGGACAAGAAGGCGGGCGTCTGCCCGATATGCGGCAAGCCCGCGAACACGACGGTGTACTGGGGTCTTGCGTATTAAGGAGAAATCGTGACGATTTTCGACATCTTTCAGAACGGCATATCCGGAGGAGTTATCAGCGGGGCGCGGAAGGGTTTCAAACCCTCCGCGCCTAAGATTCGTGTCGGCTGTTTCGTGAAGGGCGGGTCGAAGGGCTCGAACGACGGCTGTTCCACGTGCTGCGGCGAGGTGATGTTCCAGTTCACGCGGCTGTTCCCCGACCACGCGACGCAGGAGAACCTGTCCGCCGCCGACGCCGCCGCGCTGTGTGAGAAGCTGCTGCGCGAGGATGGCTACGCCCAGGCGGTGTTCTTCTCGCGCGAGGCGGACTGGCACATAACCTGCTACGGACGGTTGAAGATACGCAAGCAGCCGCCCACTCACGCCGACGCGGAGGTCGCTTCGTCGCACGACCGCGAGAAGCCGTCGCTCATCCCGCTCGACGCGCCGTTTGTGAAGCCGCTCGGCTTGGACAGGGCGCAGTATGCCGACAAGCTGCGGCAGATAGAGATGTACCTCCAGCTCGCCGCGCCATTTGTGCCCGAAAATGTTCCACGTGGAACAATAAGCACGGACGATTGTGCGCAAACCGAGGACAGCCATCCCCTAAGACTTGTAGATTTCGGGTGTGGGCGGGCGTACCTCACCTTTGCGATGTACTGGTACCTCACCGAGAAGCTCGGGCGCGAGTGTGAAATAGTCGGCGTCGACCTCAAGGAGAACGTCATTGCTGAAGCGACAAAACTCGCGAATACTTTAGGTTATAATAAACTGAAATTCTACGCGGGGGACGCGGAGAAATTCGACCCAGGCGCGATAGACATGGTGTTCACCCTGCACGCGTGCGACCTCGCGACCGACTACGCCCTCGCGTGGGCGGTGCGGCGCGGCGCGCAGTCGATAGTGAGCGTGCCCTGCTGCCAGCACGAGCTGTTCCCGCAACTAAAGAGTGAGACGCAGAACCCGCTGCTGCGCGGGATAATCCGCGAGCGGACGGCTTCGCTGGTGACCGACGCCGCGCGGGCGCAGCTGCTCGAGGGCTTCGGCTACAAGGTGGAGGCGGTTGAGTTTGTGGACGCGGAGCACACGCCGAAGAACATCATGCTGCGCGCGAAGAAGGTGCGGTCGGCGGAGCACCCGCGCTCGGCCGCGGCGATGGCGGGCTATCGCGAGTTCGTGGCGGCGTGGGGGGCAGATCCGGCGATAGGGAGATTGCTACTCCCGTAAGACCCTCAGCATTTCGATTGCCCTCGAAGGGCAAGACCGTGGGGGAGTATCCCCCACACCCCCGAAGACCGTGGGGCTGCGCGCCCCGCGCCCGCGGCAACATTTTTTCTCTCCCGGAGAGAAAAAAGGCTGCCCAAAAAAGAGACGCCAAAGGGGCGCTCCCCTTTGGAATCCCCCGACGAAAGGTCTTTACCCCATACAGCGCTCAGCCGCTTACCTCGAGGTTGTCGAAAGTTTGCGGCTTTCCACCAAGGTTCGTCGCGCTGCGAGTTGCACGACTGCGACTGCTCCTGTTACCGCTAATCGCTCGCGGGATATTGTCGCAGGTTTGTGCGTAGCGCTTAATTCTCATTGACGGAGAGTAGTGTTTGATGAAAAATCTACTTAACGTACTGCTCAAAATACCCGAGTTCAGGCAGATGTGCGAGAGCCTGGAGCGCGGCGCAAGTCCGGTCGCGGCAGGAGGTCTCAACTCGGTACACATGGCACAGGCAGCGGCGGCGCTCGGCGAGACGACCGGGCGACCGCTTTTTGTGCTCTGCCCCGACGACCTGTCCGCAAGCCGAATAGCGAGCGACTGCGCGGCTTTCCTCGGCGACGCGGCGGTGCTTCCCCCGAGGGAGTGGGGCTTTCACGGAGCGCTGGCGACCTCGCACGAGTGGGAGCACAAGCGGATAGTGGCGCTGGACACGCTGTTAAGCGGCGGGTGCGTCGTTGCGAGCGTCGAAGCCACGTGCGCGAGGACTATGCCGCCCGACGTTTTTCGACGCATATCGACCGAGATAAAGCCCGCCATGCGGCTCGAGCCGGACGCGCTCTGCGACCTGCTCGCGGCGGCGGGATACAGCTACTGCGAGGCGGTGGAGGGCGCGGGACAGTACTCGCGGCGCGGCGGGATAGTCGACTTCTTCTCGCCGGGCGAGGACGCTCCCGTGCGCGTGGAATTCTGGGGGGACGAGGTGGACGTAGTCTGTCCGTTCGACCCGCAGACACAGCGCCGCGGCGACCCGCTGGACAGCGCGAGGGTGCTGCCCGCGGCGGAGACGCCGGTCGACTGCGCGGAGGGCGGAGCGGTCGGCGTGGCGAAAGTTCTGCGTGGACTTGCCGCGCGGCAGAAGCCCGATGCGGCGCTGAAAAAGACGCTGATGGAGGACGCCGAGCGGTTTGAGAACGAGCGGAGCTTTCCGGCGGTAGATCGATGGCTGGACATGATATTCCCGAGCTTCTGCACCGCGCTCGACTATCTGCCCGAAAATGCGCTTGTGGTGATACTCGACCACTCGCGACTTAGCGAGCGCGCGGGCGGCATGGCGTGGCAGAACGGCGAGGACGTGGCGGAGCTGCTCAAAGAGGGGCGGCTGCACCCGCGCCACGCAAAGTTCTACATGGACATAGACGAGCTGTACGCGGCGGTGGAAAAGCTGCCGTTCGCGTATCTCGACAGCTTTATCGGCGCGGCGTATCCGGTGCCGCCCAAGATGATAGCGACTTTCAACGCGCGGCAGCTTCCGAGCTACGGCGGCAGCCTGGACACGGCGGTGCAGGACGTGCGGCACTATCTGGACGCGCGCGAAGGGGTCGTGCTGCTCTGCGCGGACGAGCGTCGGGCGCGGAGGCTGATGGAGCTGCTGTTCGAGCGGGGAATAAACGCGCAGCTCGACTTTGAGCTGAAAGAGCTGCCGCTTCCGGGACGGAGCAGGATAGCGCTCGGGAGCATCAGCGCGGGATTTGAATACCCGGAGCTGTCGCTTGCGGTGATAACCGAGGGTCAGATAGTGCGCCCCTCCCGCGGCGAGGCTCGCAAGGGTAAGAAGAAGTCGGCGGCAAACCGCGTCAAGAGCTACGCCGACCTCACTCCCGGCGACTACGTCGTCCACGACGACTACGGAATAGCGAAGTTTGTCGGCATCCAGACGCTGGAGGTCGACGGATTCATGCGCGACTACGCGAAGCTGCAATTCCTCGGGACGGATGTACTGTATCTGCCCGCGACGCGTCTGGACGTGATAGCGAAGTACATCGGCGCGGGGGAGGGCAGCGAAGTGCGGCTGTCCAAGATGGGCGGCGCCGAGTGGAAGCGCTCCAAGTCGCGCGCGAAGGCCGCGGCGAAGGAGCTTGCGGGCGAGCTTATCAAGCTGTACGCCGAGCGTCAGCACATGCCGGGCGTAGTCTGCGCCCCCGACGACGAGCTTCAGAAGGAGTTTGAGGAGCGGTTCGAGTATGACGAGACGCCCGACCAGCTGTCGGCTGCGCGCGAGATAAAGGGCGACCAGGAGAAGGCGACGCCGATGGACCGCCTGCTCTGCGGCGACGTGGGATTCGGCAAGACCGAGGTGGCGCTCCGCGCGGCGATGAAGTGTATTCTCAGCGGGATGCAGGTGGCGATACTCGCGCCGACGACCGTCCTCGCGCAGCAGCACTATCTGACCGCGACGCGGCGGTTTGCGGGATTCGGCGCGAACATCGACGTGATGAGCCGATTCCGCTCGCAGTCCGACCTGAAAAAGACGGCGAAGGCGGTGGGCGAGGGTCGGGTCGACCTGCTCATCGGCACACACAGGATACTTCAAAAGGACGTGAGTTTCAAGAAGCTCGGACTGCTTATCGTCGACGAGGAGCAGCGGTTCGGGGTGATGCACAAGGAGCGGCTGAAGGAGATCTCGAAGGGTGTCGACGTGCTGACGCTGTCGGCGACGCCGATCCCGCGCACGCTGAACATGGCGCTGAGCGGCATACGCGACATGTCGGTGCTGGAGGACCCGCCGCGCGACCGCCTTCCGGTGCAGACATACGTGCTCGAGCAGGACGACGGCGCGCTGTTCGAGGCGATGCGGCGCGAGCTGGGACGCGGGGGACAGGTCTACTATCTGCACAACCGCGTGGAGTCGATAGAGCGCACGGCGTCGAAGATACGCGCGGCGCTCGGGGATGGCGTGTCGGTCGCTACGGCTCACGGTCAGATGAGCGAGCACGAGCTGTCCGAGGTGATGGCGGCGGTCGAGCGGGGCGAGATCCAGGTGCTCGTCTGCACGACGATAATCGAGACGGGCATAGACATCCCGAACGTGAACACGCTGATAGTGGAGGACGCGGACAGGTACGGGCTTTCGCAGCTGCATCAGATTCGCGGTCGAGTGGGACGCAGCCGTCGGCGCGCGTACGCCTATCTCTGCTACCGCCGAGGCAAGGCACTGAGCGAGATAGCGCAAAAGCGGTTGAGCGCGATACGCGAGTTTGCCGAGTTCGGCGCGGGATTTAAGATAGCGATGCGCGACCTGGAGATACGAGGCGCGGGCAATCTGCTCGGCGCGGCGCAGTCGGGACACCTCAACTCGGTGGGCTACGAGATGTACCTAAAGCTGCTTGAGGACGCAGTGATAGAGGAGAAGGGCGAGAAGCCGGTTCTGCGCGCCGAGTGCACCGCCGACCTGTCGGTCGCCGCGCGGATACCCGAGAGCTATGTCGCGTCGAGCGGCGAACGGATGGACCTCTATCGACGGATAGCGCTCGTGCGCGACGACGCCGGCGCGGGCGACCTCATCGACGAGCTGTGCGACAGATACGGCGACATGCCGCGCGAAGTCCACGCGCTGATACGCATAGCGCTGCTGCGCACCGACGCGGGCGACGCGGGGGTGAAGGACATCGCGCAGAAGGGGGAGATCATGCGGTTCTACCTCGCCGAGCCGAACATCGAGCGGGTGAGCGCGGTATGCTCGAGCGACAAATACCGCCGGGTGCTGCGGTTCGAGGCGGGGAACAAGCCCGCCCTCGCGCTGCGGCTGGCGAAGGACGCCGACGCGCTGGAAGTGGCGGAAAGATTCGTGAAAGATTTGCGCGGGGAGTAGAAAATGTTCCACGTGGAACATTCGATGTGGACAGATGTCCACAGTATGAGCACACGAGAGGAGGCAGCGCATGAACATACCGGTCAAGGTCACGCCGCCCGCGCGGGTCAGGCGTCCGTGGATTCTCGGCGCGATAATCGCGGCGCTGCTGGCGGTCGCGGCGGTTATCTCGCTGTACGAGTTCTCGCCGGGCTTCCGCTGTGCTGTGGCGTATAAGCCGGTGGATAAGCAATTATGCGTAGTGAAGAACGCGAGCCTGGGAGAGATAACCGTCGAGTGCCACAAGAAGCGGTCGGGCTGGGGATACATGTTGGTCACGAGCAACGATATGTATATACAGGTCGACCGACCGGACTTTGAAAGAACTCGCTACCTCGAAGAATTTTCCGAGCTCACCGCCGACGAGCGGCATGAGGTCGAAACCTACCTTCTCAACAAGGTGATAACCCCGGACTCTTTGAGCAGAGCGATGACCTCACTGTGCATGAGCTGGGATTACACCCAGATAGTGAGGGCAAAGGAGAGCGGCAGCGGCTATGGAGTTCGCAAAATATCGCCGTATCTGTCTTGTGACGGCAGCAATGAGCGGCACGTGTATTTCTCGGTGGATATGTGGGGCATGAATACCGTGCGTCTCAAGCTCAACCGCACGAACGGCGAGATTACCGCGTGCGCCCCAACGGTCTACTCACCGTAAGTTCTACGGCGCACGCTGAGCCGACTCCCTTCGCGGGCGTTTTGAATTGCCCGCGATTTCGCTGCGCGAAACCGGTCGCGGCTGCCCAGGTTGTGCAAAAAATCACTCGCAAAACGCGGCGGGATGTAGTATAATATGGATTGCAACGAATACGAAACGGAGGCAGGTCATTTATGCAGAAGATAGAGCGGGCGGCGCTGATACTCGCGGGAGCGGACGGCGGCGCCATGTGGTCGGAGGAGATACTCTTTCAGCCGCTTTTGCGCGTCCAGGCGTGGGTGCTGATGCGCACCGACGTTGACGCGGTGATATTCGACGGCAGCGACGAGCTGCGCGCACAGCTTCTCGCGGTATACCCCGAGGACAGGGTGATAAGCTCCGCCGATGCCGCGAACTGCGAGGTGGGCATGACGATCGCGATACCCGCGCCGGCGTTTGTAACGACCGACGCGATGCGCGGCATGATAGAGACGGTGTCGACGCTCGGCGCGATGCGTCTGGTGCGCGACGGCGAGACGATAGCGTACGCCGCGCCGGGACTGCTCGACGAGGCATCGGTCGCTTCGCACGACGACGGCTCGAGCTATGTCGTGGACGCGGACGAGGGCAGTCTGGTGATAGGCGACTACTGCGCGCTGTCGCAGGCGGAGGATCGCGCGAACGCACTGGTCTGCCGCCGTCTTCAGCGCGCGGGCGTTCGGATAGTGCGCCCCGAGACGGTGTCGATAGGCGCGGATTCGGTGATAGAGAAGGGCGCGGTGATACTGCCCGGCTGTATAATCAGGCACGGAAGCGTGGTGCACGCGGGCGCGGTGATAGGCCCGAACACGCTGCTCGACGACGCCGAGATAGGCGCGGGCACGACGGTCAACCAGTCGCAGGTGTACTCGTCGAAGGTGGGCGAGAACACGACGGTCGGTCCGTTCACGCATGTGCGTCCCGAGTGCGACGTTGGCAGCGAGTGCCGAATCGGCGCGTTTGTCGAGCTGAAGAAGTCGACGATAGGGGACGGCACGAAGGCTGCGCATCTGACGTTTGTGGGCGACAGCACGGTGGGAAAGAACGTGAACTTCGGCTGCGGCACGATAACGTCGAACTACGACGGACTGAAGAAGCACCGCACGGTGATAGGCGACGGCGCGTTCATCGGGTGCAACTCGAATCTGATAGCGCCGGTGACGATAGGCGAGAACGCGTACACCGCGGCGGGCGCGACGGTGGTGAAGGATGTGCCGCCCGAGTCGCTGTACATCGCGCGTCCGGAGACGGTGATAAAAGAGGGCTGGGCGAAGCGCGTGATGGCGCTGCGGGAAGCCAAGCGGCAGAAAAAAGGGTGACCCTTTTAGGTCGTGGGCTGCGCCCACACCCAAGGTCGCGAGACTGCGCGTCTCGCGCTCTCGTAA
>CAMNWZ010000054.1 GCA_946566645.1 uncultured Clostridia bacterium | reverse complement strand
ATGCCCATCGCGCAGCCACCGCCGCAGGTGTCCATCCGCATCGACATACGGCTGCACACATACATCCCGAGCAGGTAGAATATGCCGCGCGTGAACGAGTAGTAGAACACGAACGCGGTCGGGTTTGACGTGACCGTGTCATAAAGTCCCGCCGAAAACGTGCCTACAATCAGATTGTCGAAGAACATGTTCAGCAGCACCGCGTCGAACACGAAGTAGGTCACGAGTCCGAGCACCATCGTCGAGACATTCATCTCCACACGGTGACCGAATATCCAGAAAACGGCGACAATGGCGACAAGTATCGCGCCGATATATACCCACATTCCGACCATCGACGAGGTGGGCACCATCGTGGGCATCGCCGAGGAAAGCATCTCGCCCATTATCGTGCACCCCCTATGTCGTGACGCATATACGCGCCCTCGAAGTGTATCTTCTCCGCCGCCGCGTAGGCATCCGCGCGCGCCCTGTCGAGCGTCTCGCCCGTCGCCACGACCGCGAGCACGCGACCTCCGGCTGTGACCAGCTTGCCGTCCTTCAGCTGCGTTCCCGAGTGATAGACCGTCGCGCCGCAGCCGTCGATGCCGGTTATCTCAAAGCCCTTCTCATACTTTGCCGGGTATCCGCCGCTCGCGATCATCACGCAGCAGCTCGCCTCCCCGCTCCACTCAATCTTCGTCTCACCGAGTTTGCCGTCGCGGCAGGCGATGAGCACGTCGAGAAGGTCACTTTTCAGCAGCGGAAGCACCGTCTCGCACTCGGGGTCGCCGAAGCGCGCGTTGTACTCGATGACCTTCGGTCCGCTCGGCGTGAGCATCATCTCGAAGTATATCACGCCGCGGAACTCGCGACCCTCCTCGCGAAGCCCGTCTATCGTCGGCTTGAATATCCTGTCCATGGCGGTCTTCGCAAGCTCGTCGGTGTAGTCGGCAACCGGCGAGATGACGCCCATGCCGCCGGTATTAAGACCCTTGTCGCCGTCGAATATCCGCTTGTGGTCGCGCGCGGGCGGCATCGTGACGATGTGCGTGCCGTCGCAGAACGCGAGCGCCGTGACCTCGCGTCCGGTCATGTACTCCTCGACCACCACCGTCCGTCCCGCGCCGCCGAACGCTCCGCCCTCGAGCATGTCGCGCGCGGCAGACAGCGCCTCGTCAAGCGTCATCGCGACGATTGCTCCCTTGCCGAGCGCCAGTCCGTCCGCCTTTATCACTATCGGCGCGCCTTTCCCGCGGATGTACTTCTCCGCGTCGGCGTAGTTCGAGAAAATTTCGCACTCCGCCGTGGGTATCGAGTGGCGGCGCATGAACTCCTTCGCGAACGCCTTGGACGACTCGATCTCAGCCGCGTTTTTACGAGGGCCGAACGCCTTGAAACCGTTGCTTTCGAGCATATCCACCATGCCGAGCGCGAGCGGGTCGTCCGACGCGACCATCACATAGTCCGGCTTCTCGCTTTTGCAGATGGCGAGCACGCCGTCGAGGTCGGTCGCCTTCACCTCCGGAAAGCACTTCGCGTCCGCCGCGATGCCGCCGTTGCCCGGCGCACAGAGCAGCTCGGTCACTTTCGGGCTTTTCCTCAGCGCGCATATGATGGCGTGTTCGCGTCCGCCGCCGCCGATAACCAAAACTTTCATCTGTTGTTTCCTTTCAAAATCGTCTATTTCTGCGGCAATATCCGAACTTTGCCGCCGTCTATCGCAAGCCGTCCCTCACAGAACAGCGACGCCGCCTCCGGAAGTATCTGCCACTCTGCCTGCTGCATCACACGCAGCTGAAGCGTCTCGGGGGTGTCGTCCTCCTCCACCGCGACCGCTTTTTGCAGGATTATCGGACCGCCGTCGCACTCCTCGGTCACGAAGTGCACCGTCGCGCCGGTCAGCTTCACTCCCCTCGCGAGCACCTGCTCGTGGACGTGCAGCCCATAGCAGCCCTCGCCGCTGAATGCGGGTATCAGCGCGGGATGCACGTTCATAACCCGACCCGCGAAGTTCTCACTGAACTCGGGGGACAGGATGTAGAGAAATCCCGCGAGTATCACCAGTCCGACCTCGCGCTCGCGCAGCTTTTCGACTATCGCGTGGGTGAATTCCGCTCGTGACTTCGCGCCCTTCCACGGTATCACCGCCGTCTCGATGCCCGCCGCCTTCGCGCGCTCAAGGGCATGCGCGTCCGGCTTGGACGCTATCACTATTGACAGCTCGCCGTTTCGCAGCTTGCCCGCGTCCCGCGCGTCGATGAGCGCCTGGAGGTTCGTGCCGCCGCCGCTCGCTAGCACCGCGATGTTCACCGCGCTCATTCGGCTATCTCGATGGCGCCGCCGTTTGCGACACACTCGCCTATCACGACCGCGCCCCAGTCCTCAAGCGCTTTGCACAGCTCGTCCGCATGCTCGGGCGCGACGGTCATGCAGAGTCCCACGCCCATGTTGAAGGTGTTGTACATGTCGCGGCGGCTTATCCCTCCCTCGCGTTCGATGATGTCGAATATCGGCGGAACGGGCATGCCGCTGCGGTCGAGCTTCAGTCCGATGTCGTCGGGCAGCATGCGCGGCATGTTCTCGTACCAGCCGCCGCCGGTGACGTGGCAAATCGACTTCGCGAAGCGCGTCTCGTCGATGTCGAGAACCGGAACGTATATCTTGGTAGGGGTGAGCAGCGCCTCGCCGATGGTCGTTCCGAGCTCGTCAAACCGCTCGTGCAGCCGCCCGTCGAATATCTTGCGCACAAGCGAGAATCCGTTCGAGTGAACGCCGCTCGACGCGAGCGCGACCACCTTGTCCCCCGCCTTCACATTGTTCGGGTCGAGCATCTCCTGCTCGTCCACAACGCCGACGGCGAAGCCCGCGAGGTCGTACTCGTCTATCGGGTAGAAGCCCGGCATTTCGGCGGTCTCGCCGCCTATCAGCGCGCATCCCGACTGGCGGCAGCCCTCGGCGATGCCCGCGACTATTCGCTCCACGCGGTTCGGGAACAGCTTGCCCTGCGCGATGTAGTCGAGGAAGAACATCGGCTTTGCGCCGGCGCAGATTATGTCGTTTACGCACATAGCGACGCAGTCGATGCCGACCGTGTCGTGCTTGTCAAACTCGAACGCGAGCTTGAGCTTGGTGCCCACGCCGTCGGTGCCGCTGACGAACACCGGATTGTGCATTCCGTGAAGGTCGGGCTTGAACAGTCCGCCGAAGCCGCCCAGTCCGCCGATAACTCCGGGGACGCGGGTGCTCTCGACGTGCTTCTTTATGAGGTTCACGCTCTCGTAGCCGGCGGTGACGTCCACTCCCGCGGCGGCGTATGCCTCGCTTCTCGAATCCTTTACCATGTTATCCTCCGTTTACTCGCCGAGTATGCGGTGAAGCATCTCGCGGTACGCGTCCTCGACACCGCCCATGTCGCGGCGGAAGCGATCCTTATCCAGCTTCTCGTGGGTCTTCGCGTCCCAGAAGCGGCAGGTGTCCGGCGAGATCTCGTCGGCGAGTACTATCTTGCCGTCCGGCGTCTTGCCGAACTCGAGCTTGAAGTCGATAAGCTCGACGCCGTCGGCGATAAGCTCCGCCTTGAGCAGCTCGTTTACCTTGAAGGCATAGTCGGTTATCGTCTTCAGCTCCTCGCGGGTGGCGAGCGCCATCGCGTAGATGTGACCCTCAGCGAGCAGCGGGTCGCCGAGGTCGTCGTTCTTGTAGCTGAACTCTATCGACGGCTCGTGCAGCGGTGTTCCCTCCTCCACGCCGTAGCGCTTGGAGAACGACCCTGCCGCGACGTTGCGGATTATCACCTCGAGCGGGACTATCGTCACGCGCTTGACCACCGTGTCGCGGTCGCTAAGCTCCTCGACGAAGTGGGTCGGGATGCCCGCCTTCTCCATCTGCTGCATGAAGTGGTTTGTGAGGCGGTTGTTTATCGCGCCCTTGCCGAGTATCGTGCCCTTCTTCAGTCCGTTGAACGCGGTCGCGTCGTCCTTATAGCTGACGATGCAGAGGTTCGGGTCGTCGGTCGCAAATACCTTCTTTGCCTTGCCTTCGTAGAGCTGCTCACGCTTTTCCATCCTGAATTCCTCCAAAAATTTTTTAGCCTTGCACGGCTTTTTTCACTTGTCAATGCGATACCGGCGGATTCTATAATCTCAATTCGGCTCTCAGTCTTTCAAACAACTCCCGCATATCCTCCTCGGGAATGGCTGTACCTCTGCCAAGCCGATAGTGATGTCCGTACTCCTCGTCCGGGTACTCCGTACCGTTAAGCACGACCTTGTCTCTATACCGCGGTCTTACATGAAGGTGCAGATGCGGGTTCGGAGCGTCGCTCTTATAAAACGAATTCATAAGGCAGCTCCAGTTGCATAATTGCGCACCGAGCACCTCTTTAAGACAGCGCTCAAGCTCATCTATGACCCGCTTGAGTTCGTCCCATTCCCGCATCCCAAGCTCACTCAAGCTGCTGCAGTGTCTGTTTGCCACCACGATGCACCTGCCGATATAATCCTGCTCGTCTGCCAAATAGATAGACCAGTGCTCCGTCCCCGACAGCAGCCACCGTTTTTCCTCGTCCGACAGTTCACACCATTCGCACTGTTCAGCCACCATATCTTACAGTTCGATAGCCGCGTCCGCCGCCGCAGTCTTCTCGTTCAGCTCACGCTTGTACGCCGCGAGCTTATCCGCAAGCTCATCGTCGGCTATCGCGAGCATCTCGGCGGCAAGTATCGCGGCGTTTGCCGCGCCGTTTATCGCCACCGTCGCCACCGGCACTCCCGACGGCATCATCACCGTCGCGAGCAGCGCGTCCATGCCGTCGAGCACCGCCGACTTCATCGGTATGCCTATGACCGGAAGGGTGGTGTGCGCCGCAAGCACTCCGCCCAGGTGCGCCGCCATGCCCGCAGCCGCGATTATCACGCCGTAGCCCTCAGCCTTGGCGGTCTTGGCGATGAGCGCCGCGCTGTCCGGCGACCGATGCGCCGACGCGACCCGCACCTTATACGGTATGCCGAACTTTTCGAGGTTTCGGGCGCACGGTTTCAGCGCCTCGGCATCGCTTGCGCTTCCCATAACGATGAGCACACTTTTCATCAAAGCACCTCCGAGGGTTATTTGTGGATAAGTTTATTTTAACAAAATATGCCGTCTTTTTCAATCCTGCACGACAAAAAATAGTGCCTAAATAGGCACTATTTCAATATGTCCAATGTGGCGAGTTTTTCGCGAATCTCGGCGACGCGGCCATCCCACGAGCATATTCTTCCGTACTCCATGCGGCGCTCGGTCATTGCGCGGTCGGGTTCAGCCATAGCGCGCTCGCAGGCGGCTATGAACTCGTCCGCGCCGTCGGCAATGTACACCGCGTCGGCGAAGTCGCGCACCTGGAGCGGCATCGGCGTGGTGACGACCGGCTTTCCGGTGGCGAGATACTCATAGAATTTCAGCGGGCTTACGTCCTTCGCGAGCCCTCCAGCGTCGAACAGGTTGAGGCACACATCGAAGCGGGATATGTACGCGGGAAGCGTCTCGTGCTCCCTGCGTCCGAGCATCCGCACGTTCGGAAGCGCCTCGAGCATGGACACGTCCACCCCCGCGAGCGGCGCGCCGATGAACACCAGCGTCCAGTCGGGACGACGGCGCGCGACCTCGGCGGCAAGCTCACGGTCGATGCACTGCTGAAGCGCGCCCACAAAGCCGAGTATCGGCGTGTCTATGTCCGCGATGTCGGTCGGCACTTCGAGCTTGCCGTCCGCCTTCGAGAACAGGTCGTAGTTGCCGCCGTTCGGTATCATCCATGTGCGCTCACACGACTTCGACAGCGTGTCGTAAAGTCCCTTCGCCGTCGCGAACACCGCCGAGCACTTCGCCGCAAGCTCAGCCTCCATGCCGTCCACCAGTGCGGGGTTTATCAGCCCCGGATACTGCGAGTGGCGGTCGACGCAGTCGTAGACCAGCGCCGAGTGCGGTATGCGGTCGACCGAGTCGACGTTAGACGGATGGTATACCCAGAGCACCGGATTTTCAAACCCGTGCTGTTTTGCGATGTCAGATACAAATTTCGCGACCTTTTTGCCGTTTCTGCGGTTGAAGAAGCGATATTTGTTGTAGAAGGGCAACACCGGCGGCAGCGAGTATCGCGTGATGTTTGCCGCCACCTTCTCCCCGCCCCGCTTCCACTCGGTCATGCGCGGCTTCATCGACTTGTCCTTGAGCGGCGCGATAACCGTTATCGGCGGGTCGAAGTAGAGTATCTCGCAGTCGGAAAGGCGGCTCATCACCTGCTGTTTGCGGGTCGGATGCGCGTGCCACGGCGTAGTCGAGAGGCAGATAACCTGTTTTTTCATCACTTTTTACCTCCGTTTTTCGGGGACAGCAGACGAGCCGCGACGTCCACATTCCCCCGCTCTATCTCACGCAGACGCTCGGGGTCGCCGTTCGCGCCGCCGCTCATCGCGCTGTCGATAAGCCCAAGCAGCTTCTCCTCGGTCAGATCCTCGATGTTTATGCACAGTTCTATGCCCATGTACTTCAAAAACGAACTGACCTTCGGGTCGTACGCGACACCCACCACCGGCACACCCTGTCCCGCGGCGAATATCAGTCCGTGCAGCCGCATCGAAAGCACCGCTTTCATCCGCGCAAGCACGCCTATCACCACCCGCGCGCTCGACTGCGGCGCAAGCGCAAACGACGTGTGCCTCATCATCGACGCGACCTCCTTTGCCGCCTCCGCGTCGCGGCGCTCTATCGGCAGGAAAACCGTGCCGAGACCGTACTTCTCGGCGGCGTAGTCGGCGGCTTTCGCGAAAATCTCCCGCTTCGACTCCCAGTTCTTCCACTTGCGGAGCGCGAGGCAGAAGTACTCGCCCTTCGGGTCGATGCCCGAGCCTATCATCGCGCTCTCGGTCAGCGCGTCGTCCGAGCGGTCTAGCGTCAGGGCGGGGTCGGCGGCGAGCGTCACCTCCGGCTCTGTAACGCCGAGCGACGCAAGCGTTTCAAGCGAACCGTCCTCGCGCAGCGTTATCGCGTCGACATAGCGATTCAGGCATTTCGACGCGCGGCGCTTGTTCCGCTCGCGGCTTATCGGGCCGATGCCGCAGCCGTACATCATCACCTTCGCGCCCGACTTCTTCGCCGCGCGCAGCGTGTGCAGATAGAATATCAGCGAGCGGGTGCTGGTCACGTCCTGCATCAGGCTTCCGCCGCCGTTTATATACAGCCGCGATCGCTTAAACTCCCGCCGCATCGCTATCGGATTGAACGTATAGGACGAGTCCACGCGGTTGTGGAGCCGTGTCGACTTCGGGTCGCGCGACAGGACGTGGAGCTTCAGGTCGGGGTCGATGTCCCGCAGCTCGGTGACTATCGCCTCGAGTATCGCGTCGTCGCCGGCGTTGTTCTTGCCGTACGCGCCGCATATCGTCACCTCCGCGCGGTCGGACTTTGCAAAGCCGCTGCGCCGAAGGACCGCGTCGTATATCTCCATCTGCCGCGAGATGGTCGCCTCCAGCGAAAACGACTTCTTCGTCTTCTCGAACAGCGCGGCGGCGTATCTCTCACGAAGCGCCCCATCGGTCGCAAGCGAGGTCAGGTGCTCGGCGAGCGTGTCCACGTCCTGCGGGGTAAAGAGCAGTCCGTTCACGCCGTGGTCGATGAGCACCGGCACGCCGCCCACACGGCTCGCGACGGTGGCGCAGTGGCGGCGTGCGCCCTCGGTCAGCGCATATGGGAAGGTCTCGCTGAGCGAGGTGAGCAGGTTTATATCCAGCGCGCGGTAGAAGCTGTCCATGTCCTCCACCCATCCGGCGAAGGTCACGCGGTCGGCTATGCCAAGCTCGGCGGCGAGGTTTTTCAGCATTGCCTCGTCCTCGCCGTCGCCCGCGATTATCAGCTTGAGGTTAGTCGGAGCCTTCGCAAACGCTCGAAGCAGCGTCGGGTAGTCCTTGACCGGGTTCAGGCGCGCGGCGATGCCGCAGACCACCTCACCCTCGGCAAGCGTCACGCCGAATTTTGCGAGTGCCGCCGCGCGGTCGAAGTTTATCGGCTCGGGGTCGGAGAAGTCCACGCCGTTGTATATCGGGAACACGCCGTAGGGCGAGAATCCGCGCTCTATCAGCATATCCGCCACCGGATCGCTGACCGCGACGTGCCAGGTGATGCGCCGCAGCGCGAATCGGTTGATAAGCCCGAAGGTCAGCGCGGCGGCGGGTCGTCCGAGATAGTCGAGCTTCGGGTCGGAGTGCACCGTCGAGACGACCGTCGCGTGCTCGAGACGTTTCAGGAGCATCCCGCACATGTTTCCGCGCGCGCCGTGACAGTGAACGAGGTCGTAGCCGCCCTCGCGGTAGAGCTTTCGCAGCGCCTTCATCGACGAGCGAAGCCCTCCGCCGATGACAACCGTGTCTATGCCATTAGCCCTCGCCTCGTCGGCAAATCCGCCCTCACGAAAGCTCACGAGCGTCGCCTCGGCGCGACCCCTGAGACCGGCGAGCAAGCCCAAAACGTGGGTCTTCGCGCCGCCGACATCTCCTCCGCCTATCAGATGCAGTACCTTCATCAGTCCGCTTCTCCCCCTGCCGCGACAAGTTTATCAAAAGTTTATTGTCCGAAATGCTTGTTTCGCGGCGCGATATGCTGTAAAATAGACAATGCTATTATACAGCCCAAGGCTGTCCAGGTCAAGGAGGATTATCCAAATGAAGCTCATAAACGAAAAAGGCAAGCTCTTCGGCATCATAAACATCGTCGATCTGCTCGCGGCGCTGCTCATCATCTTTGTGGTGGGCGCGGTCGCGTGGAAGGTCTTCGGCGACCGCATCGCGGCGGAGACCGAGCTCAGGAACAAGCAGGCGCAGATAGACAAGCTCGCCGCGCAGCGCATCGAGGTCACCTACACCGTCCGCTGCTCGACAATGCGCAGCGCCTACTACGACGAGCTGGTCGACTTCGGATTCCCGCAGCAGCTCGCCATAAACGACGGTCCGATAGACGGCGCTTATATCGTCGACGCGTACGCCGAGCCGACGACCGCGGTCTTCGGCGACAACGACGGCGAGGGCGTTCTGACAAACTACGGCGACCGCGTGGACATCGTCGTCACCATCAAGGCGAACGTCCCGCCCTCCGCGTTTGTCACGGTAGGCTCGCAGGAGATACGCGTCGGCAAGAGCCACATCGTAAAGACGCAGTTCTGGGAGATCTCCGGCATAATCGAGACGCTCGACTGCGACCCGCAGCCGTTTGTCGACGCCGGACAGAGCTCGCTTGTGATACCCGAGCTTATGGACTAAAGCGAATGGAGAAGAAATCTATGCTCCGCATGAGCGTCACCTGGCGGGCGCTGATGTCGCTCATCGGATTTGTGAAATACAGCGTAATCGGACGGTTCTTCGGCGCGTTCGGTCGGGCGTATGAGCACTCGCGCACCGCCGCTGTCACCGACCGTCTGCTCGGCGCGGACGCGAATATGACCGAGCGTTCGCTGTTCGCGCGTATGTACAGTGCCGTGGCACAGTGGACAAGCCGTGTCGGGGCGGTCATGCGTCCCGCGGCCGAGCGCAG
>CAMNWZ010000053.1 GCA_946566645.1 uncultured Clostridia bacterium | reverse complement strand
TGGTACCATACTCGTTAGCCTTGATGGTGCCGGTACGCGGAGCCATGCCCAGAACAGCCTGAGCGAAGGTGTTGCCGGTGCCGGTAACGAGCGAAGTGGTGTTGCCGCCCACGCCGCCGGTCAGGCTGTATATAACAGTCTCACGCCAAATCATGTTAGCGATGATCTGAGCAGCGTTGGTGCGGGTAAGCGGAGCGTTCCAGTTGGTAACGGTGGTGTTCGCGGTCAGGTTCTGGAAGCCCGGCTTGGTGGCAAGAGCCATCGTACGGACGTCCCAGCCTGCGCCGGTCATGCCCTCGGTCTCCGGGCTGTAGCCCAGCGAAACCAGGCACATCTTCAGAAGCTCGTAGCCGGTGACGTTGCCATTCGGATCGAATATGCCGTCGCCCTTGCCGGTAACGATGCTCTGGACGGTCATGTAGTTGACATAGCCCATGTACCATGCGCCCGCGACCACGTCGGTGTAACCACCGATGTTGCCGGCGTTGTACAGAGCAACGTCATCGCTGCCGCCCCACAGAGCCACGGAGATCATCTTCGCGGTCTCTGCACGGGTGACATTGTCGTTCGGGCGGAAGTTTCCTTCGTCGTCGCCCTTCATGATGTCGAACGCGCCAAGCAGAGTGGCAGCGCTCTTGTTCTCGACCTCATCCCAGTCGTTAAGCGTGGTGACGTCTGCAGCGGATGCTCCGATGCAGAGACCCAGCACCATCGCAAACGCCAGCGCGAGGGAGAGAACTTTCTTCAGGTTCTTCATCTCTAAATCCTCCTAAAAGTTTTGTTGGCATTAGTCGGCATGACCCTCCTGCCACATCATGCATGATACACCACTCTTTCCCTCTTTGCAAGCCCTTTCCCTCATTTGTAATATAATCGTAACACAAGGAATATTTTCCCTGTCCGTTCCGTAACCGTCGCGTAACAAAACGCCTACTTTGCCTCTATCCGCTCGACCGCGACGCACTTTCCGCTTCGGTCGTCCAGCTCGAACCGCACCGCCATCAGCGACGCGTCCCCCTTCGCCTGCCTGTCCCCGCCGAACGGTTCGCCGACGAATCGCGCGATCGACGCCTCCGGCTTGTGCCCTATCACCGACTCGACCGCGCCGCACATCCCGACATCGGTGATGAATCCGGTCCCGTTCGGAAGCACGCGCGCGTCGGCGGTGGGAACGTGTGTGTGCGTGCCGAATACCGCGCTCACCCTGCCGTCGACATATCGCCCGAACGCGCCCTTTTCGCTGGTCGCGTCGGCGTGGAAGTCCACTATTATAAAAGGAGTGTCGCACGCTTTTATCAGCGCGTCCGCCTTGAAAAACGGATTGTCCAGGTTCGAGTCCATGAATGCGCGCCCCATCAGGTTCATCACCGCGACCCGCCGTCCCTTCGACGCGTCGTACACGCCGAATCCCTTGCCCGGCGCGCGGTCGGTGAAGTTCGCGGGGCGCAGGAGGTAGGGGTCGTCGTCCAGCCGACCGAACACTTCGCGGCATCCGAGCGCGTGGTTGCCGAGCGTTATCACGTCCGCGCCCGCGAGGTAGAGCCGCTCGGCGTCGGCGGAGGATATGCCCTGACCGCGCGCGTTCTCGCCGTTCACCACCGTGAAATCTATCGCGTAGAACTTCTTCAGCCCGCCGAGCAGCCGCTCGACCGCGCGCAGACCCGGCTCGGCGACCACGTCTCCGACGCACAATACGTTCAAGCTCTCCACTCCTTCTCTTTTGTTCTCAACTTGTGCCTATTATACCACAAAACGCCATAAATAACAAGGCTTGTATCCCTTTTAATACTGCTGTAACATATACCCGAAAAGGAGGTATCCCGCCATGAAACTCTGCCACGGAAGCCCTGTCCCGAATCTCACCGTTCTCAAACCGTCGCTCTCCAAGCACTCGCGCCCGCTCGTCTATCTCACCGACATCCCCGAGCTTGCGGCAATCTACGCCCACAACCCGCTAACCCCGCCGAACTACTTCTTCAGCTACTATGTCCGCGACGGTGCGCTGCACTACGACGAGTATTTCCCGAATCAACTGGAGGAGTTCTACTCGGGCAGGGAGGGATATGTCTACTCCGCCGACCTCGACCCGACCGCGTTCGACCACCCCGAAAAGATGCCCTGGATATATATGTCCGAAAATCCGGTAGTCCCGACCGACTGCCGCCGCATCCCCGACCTCTGCGCCGAGCTGCTCGATTGCGAGCGGGAGGGCAGGCTCACCATCCACCGCTATGCCGACCAATCGGAGAAATACCTCGCCACGATACGCCGCCTGATAGCGCAGGAGATAGCCGAACGCCGCCTGCGCGACGACCCGACCGACGAATACGCCGCCTTTCTCCGCGATCACTTTCCCGACCTGTTCTGACCGCTTGACCGCGCGCCGAAAGTTGCAAACGGAGAACGAAAGTGATATAATCAAATCAATAAATTGAAGTTTGACAAGGTGGCTATTATGATAAAAGCCGTAGGCGCAAAGGATATTGCGGAATGTGCAAAAGTAATTAGGGAAAGTTTTTCCACCGTTGCAAATGAATTTGGTTTTACTGACGAAAATGCTCCAACGAAAAGTAGAATTATAGCTTTCATAGCTATACTTGTTATGCTGATATGCGGCGGCTGCGGCGATGTCAGCGAGAAGGCGGAAGTTTCTCCAACGGCAGAAGTCTCTCCAACGGTGGAAGTCTCTCCAACCGTAATGGAGTTTTCCGTCAATTTGGGTGACAAGTTTGCAGAGTACACTGAAATCGAGACAATTTATACGGTAGGGGAGGAATATGATACCCTTACTGCGGCCATAGCCGCGCCTTTCGACGCCACCGAGGAGGATATATACGAGCATGCGTCGGAGTACATTGATGAAGCGGTCAAGAAGAGCTAAAAACTTTTTATTATATTGCTGCAGTATGCTGAAAATGAGACATATTATGAGAGCGGAAATACTTTAATAGCTTCTGTACGGTGGGCTCCTTACGCAGATTTAGCGAACTCGCGGCATGTGCCATTTGGAGTATATCGATGGCATGAGGTGTATGTGGAGGAATATACTCCGTGCAACATGGAGTATAGGCTTACCGAAGATGAGGAAGCACTCTATGCCTCGTTCCAAGAAAAATGTAATGAACTAAGCGGCAAGCACATGCCGTGTCTTTTAGATTTAGAATCGCTTGATGAATACCCGGAAGACTATTTCGACACGTTTGTAGCGGCAGCAAATGAGCTGGGCGTAGACACCGATACTCTTGCGAGCCTGACAGTAAAGGTCGCGAGGTGGAGAGATGAGCTTAATTATGGCCTTAATTGCGGATGCGGATAACCTACCTGCTTAGTGCGAGCCGCAGCGCGGGACATACACCGACACAAACCTCAGCGGGATAGACGCGCTTGCGAACTTCACGGGGTACACATGGGACGAGGTGCTTGACCTCTACTTTGCGCAGAACCGCCGCCACCCTCTCTTGACCCCGCCCCGAAATCGGTGTATACTTCCACCATCACAAGACCCGAGGGAGGACACCATGCAGCCCGAATTTCAGCCGCTCGTCACCGCCGCGACCACACTCTGCGCGGACTTGCTAGCCGACCGTCTCACCGCGATATACCTCCACGGAAGTGTCGCCACCGGCGATGCCGTCGCAGGCATCTCCGACCTCGATTGCTTTCTCGTCACACGCGGCGCGCTCACCGAAGCCGACACACGCGCGCTCGCGCAGCTCGAAGCCCGGCTCCTCACCGAATACCCGATCGCAAGCGAAGTCCACCTCGCGGCACACTCGACCGACGACCTCGCCGCCGACTCGTTTGCCCGATTCATCCTCAAATACAACTCTACGCTCATCTTCGGACGGGACGTCGTGCGCGAGCTTGACCGCATAAGCCCCACGCTCGAACCTAACGCCGCCACCGCTAAGGGGCGTCTCTCCTTCGCGCGGCACTGTTTTTCGCAGGCGCTCGACGGCGAGCAGCCCGACTGCACCGGACCGCTGCCCTCCGACCCATACTACGTCTCGCGGAAATTCGCGCGCTACTTCGTCGTCATCGAGGGCGCGTACTTTCTGATGTCGCAGAACCGCTTTGCGTCGTTTGCGGGGGAGGACGTGCTCTCAAAGCTCGCCGACTGCGGCTTTGCGGAGGAGCTGTCCCTCGCGCGGGCGGTGCTCTCCGACGCGAAGCGCGCAGCGGTCGAGCCGGACGACTTCCTCCGCCGCGTCCGTCCGCTCGTCGACTGGATGTTCGACGAGACAGACCGCGCTTGACCGTCCCCGCAAATCGGAGTATACTATACATATTATTGTAGTAATGGAGGTCTGCGAATTGCAAACCGCGCTGATAACCGGCGGGCAGGTCATAGTAATGTTCCTGCTCATGGCGGTCGGCTTCACCATGACCAGGATGAAGCTGCTCACCCCCGACGGCTCTACCCAGCTCAACAAGCTGCTGCTCAACGTCGTCACCCCCGCAGTCCTGCTCAACAGCTTCAACCGCGACTTCGAGTGGGAGCTGTTCGGCAGTCTCGGCATCTGCATGCTGCTCTGCGCCGCGTCCATCGGCATTGCCGTGGCGGTCGCGTTCCTGTTCGTGCGCGGGCGGGATGAGCTCAGACGCACCGAGCGCTTCGCGGTCTGCTTCTCCAACTGCGGCTTCTTCGGCATACCTCTCGTCGCGGCGGTGCTCGGTCAGGACGCGGTCATCTACGCCTCCTGCGGCATAATCGCCTTCAACCTCGGCTGCTGGACGTTCGGCATGATAATGCTCTCCGGAAAGGTCGGCTCGCTTAGGGATGTCCTCCGCAAGGCGCTGCTCAACCCCGGGGTAATAGGCGTGGTTTTGGGACTGGCGCTCTTCTTCTCGCCGATCACCCTTCCCGGGCCGATAGCCGGCGCGGTCGGACACCTCGCGAACCTCAACACCCCCCTCGCGATGATAGTCGTCGGCAGCTTCATGGCGCGCGCCGATCTTGTCGGTGCTCTCAAGTCGTTCGGGGTGTGGAAGGTCTGCTTCCTGCGGCTTATCGTCATACCTGCGCTCACGCTGCCTATCTGCCTGCTCTTCAAATCGTCCGAAGCCGCGGCGACCGCGTCCTTCATCATCAACTGCTGCCCGGTCGCGGCGGTGGCGTCGATGTTCCCCAACCTCCTCGGCATGGCGGAAGGGGAGAAGTACGGCTCGGCGCTGGTCAGCGTGTCGACGCTCCTCTCCGCCGCGACGATACCGCTGCTCATGTTCGCCTGGTCGGCGCTGGCGTAGCCGCCATGCTCACACCGCAGTTTGCCATCACATTCAACAGCTTCATCATACTGCTCTTCGCCGCGTTCTTCACCGTCATCACATGGGACACCGACGAGCCGGTGGAGTGCGGGAAACTCACCCGCGAGTTTTGGCGCTCGCAGGACGGCGTCCCGTGGAAGTACACTCTATGGATGCGCGCTATACATCTGCTTATGATTCCTCTTTGGATATTTATCGCATTTTTCTACTCAGAGGACTACTTCTGCATCATTCTTCTCCTCCTGCTCCGCCATCTCTTCATCTCAATTCTAAACCGCCTAATGCTCGGCAAGTGGTTCTGACCGCAAACAAAAAACAGGAGCCGTTTGGCTCCTGTTTTTTATACCCTATGACTTACTTCGCAAGGCGCGCCTCGAAGTCGGCAAGCTCCTTCTTCAGCTCTGCCGGGAGGGTGTCGAACTCGTCGAACTTGGAGTAGAACTCCTTGATCGACTTGACGTCCTCCTTCCACAGCTCCTTGTCCACCGAAAGCAGACCCTTCATCGTGTCCAGAGTGATTCCGTCCAGACCCTCGATGTTGATGTCCTCCGGCTTCGGCATGTAGCCGATCTCGGTCTCAACGGCGTCTATCTCGTCAAACGCGCGCTTCATGATCCACTCGAGCACGCGGAGGTTGTCGCCGAATCCCGGCCAGATGAAGTTGCCCTCGTCGTCGGTGCGGAACCAGTTGACGTTGAATATCTTCGGCTGATGCGGGATCTTCTTGCCCATCTCGATCCAGTGTCCGAAGTAGTCGCCCATGTTGTAGCCGCAGAACGGCAGCATCGCCATCGGGTCACGACGCACAACGCCGACAGCGCCGGCGGCGGCGGCGGTGGTCTCCGAAGCCATTATCGAGCCGACGAACACGCCGTGGTTCCAGTCGAAGCTCTGATAAACCAGCGGAGCGGTCTTGGCGCGGCGTCCGCCGAAGACGATAGCCGAGATCGGCACGCCCTGCGGATTGTTGAACTCGCTCGAAATGCACGGGCAGTTGACAGCCGGCGCGGTGAAGCGGCTGTTCGGATGAGCGAGCTTGCCGCCGTTCGCGATATACTCCGGTCCGTTGACCTTCTCGCCCTTCCACTCGAGAGCGTTGACAGGCGGGTTCTTGTCCAGCTTCTCCCACCACACCGTGTTGTCGTCCAGGTTGAGCGCGACGTTGGTGAAGATGGTTCCCTTGCGGGTGGCAGCCAGAGCGTTCGGGTTCGAGCCCTCGTTGGTTCCCGGCGCAACGCCGAAGAAGCCGTTCTCCGGGTTGACCGCCCACAGACGGCCGTCCGGACCGACGCGCAGCCACGCGATGTCGTCGCCGACGCACCAGACCTTGTAGCCCTTCGCCTTGTATCCCTCGGGCGGGATGAGCATCGCCAGGTTGGTCTTGCCGCAGGCGCTCGGGAATGCGGCGGTCAGATAGCGGATCTCGCCGTTCGGGTTCTCAATGCCGAGTATCAGCATGTGCTCAGCCATCCAGCCCTCGTTGCGTCCGAGGTAGCTCGCTATGCGCAGCGCGAAGCACTTCTTGCCGAGCAGGACGTTTCCGCCGTAAGCCGAGTTGACCGAGCAGATGGTGTTGTCCTGCGGGAACTGAACGATATAGCGATCCTCCGGGTTGACATCCTTCTTGGCGTGGATGCCCTTGATGAAGTCCGGGCTGTCGCCGAGCGCGTCCATGACGTTCTTGCCCACGCGGGTCATGATAGCCATGTTCAGAACGACGTAGATCGAGTCGGTTATCTCAATGCCGATCTTCGCGAACGGCGAGCCGACGACCGACATCGAGTAGGGGATGACATACATCGTGCGACCCTTCATCGCGCCGGTGTACAGTCCCTTGAGCTTTGCGTACATCTCCTTCGGGTCCATCCAGTTGTTGGTCGGACCTGCCTCCTTGCGGGTCGGGGCGCAGATGAAGGTGCGATCCTCAACGCGCGCGACGTCGTTCGGGGCGGTGCGGTGCAGAAGGCATCCCGGGAGCTTCTCCTGGTTGAGCAGGGTCATCTCGCCGGTGGAGAGAGCCTCCTTGCGGAGCTTGTCGTACAGCTCCTCGCTGCCGTCGATCCAGACGATCTCGTCCGGCTGGAGCATCTTGACCTGCTCGTCGAGCCAAGTGAGCACGGCCTTGTTCTGGGTAAGTGCTGCCATACTGTCTTCTCCTTTCAAAAGCTAAAAATTTTAACTTTTTCTACCTATATGAAACACACCTACCGGTGTATTTTCAACAAATTCAAACGTCCCTTATGCAACTCGATAACTCAATGAATTGTTCTAGGCTCAGCCGCTCACCGCGCACGTCGGGACTCAGTCCCATCGCCTCGAGCGCTGTCTCCACCGACTCGCGCGAAATCCCGAACTCGCGCGCAGCCAGTCCCGCCAGCTTCTTGCGCCGCTCGGAGAACGCGGCACGCCACAGTCGGAACAGCCGCTTCTCGTCCTCCTCGCTCTCAACTCCCTCCGGCAGGCCGCGCCGACAGTCGAACATGACCACCGCGCTCGCCACCTTGGGCGGGGGAAGAAAGCTCCCGGGCGATACGCCGAACAGTATTTTCGGCTCTGCGTAATACTTGCAGTATACTGAAAACGACCCGTATTCGCCGCTGCCCGGCTTCGCCACGATGCGCTGTGCCACTTCCTTCTGCACCATGACGCACACCCGCTCGAACTTCCTGCACTCGAGCAGCTTCTCGATGAGCGGGGTGGTGAGGTAGTAGGGCAGGTTCGCCGCCGCGACCGCGCGCATTCCCGCGAACTTCTCACTCACGAGCGCCGCGATGTCGACTTTCAGCGCGTCCCCCTCGACTATCTCGACGTTCGAGAACTCGGAAAGCGTCTCGCCGAGCACCGGGATCATTCGGCTGTCCAGCTCGATGGCGACCACTTTGTCCGCCCGAGCCGCCAGCTCAGCCGTGAGCGCTCCCGCCCCCGGTCCGATCTCCAGCGCCGCAACAGCCGCGCCGTCCGTCCCGATTGCCGACACAGCCTCCGCGTCCAACCCCGCGACGCCGTAAATCGCCGCCGTCGCCGTCCTTCGCGGAACGCTCTCGTCGATGAGGAAGTTCTGCCCGAGAGACTTCTGCAGCCGTATGCCGTGGCGCTCAAGGATCTCCCGTGTCCGCCTAAGCTCCATTGCCGCACCTCCAAAGTCCCCCATTGTCTATATCTTACCACAATTTGCCCGACTTGTCAAAGAATTATCAACGGATTTTCTCGGATTTTTTCAGAATTAACTTTTAATTCACAATTCGTTCGACCGCCGCCCGAACACTCGTCAAAACCCGCCGCCGCGCAAAAAAGGGAATGTTCCACGTGGAACATTCCCTTTCACGATCTCACCCGAGCACGTATATCGTGCAGTACCTGCGCCCGAACGCGTAGCATTCGCTGCGGGTGTTGAAGAACAGGTCGACGATGTTGCCCTTGACCGCGCCGCCGGTGTCCTCCGCCACGCACTCGCCGTAGTCCCACTGAACGCCCACGTCGTCGCGCGAGCAGATGTAAAGCTCGCTCTTCAGCGGGATCACCTTCGGGTCGACCGCCACCGTGCCGGGACGCGCGATGCGCCCGAGCGCGTTGTGCTTCTGGCGATAGCCGTCGGTGGTGTACGCGGTCGCGTTGCCGTCTATCTTGTAGCTCCATTTGATGACGCGTCCGTCGTCGGTCAGTATCGCACCGCCCGGACCGTACTCGACCACCTCGGTCACTGGCTCGGTCACCACAACGCTCGCGGTCGCGCGGCGGCTGACCACCGTCCCGCCGACGCTTATCACCTCGTAGGTCACCTCGCGCTCGCCGTCCGCGCCGACCTCTACCACATTCTCGGTGCCGCGCGGGATGTACTCATTCGGCTGATAGCTCACCTCGTGCTCTATCGCCTCGCGCACCGTCTCGGTCGAAACCGACGCGCGCAGAACGGTCACCGTCATGCCCGCCTCAAGCGTTGCCTCCTCAGCCGGACGCACAACGTCGTACTCGCCGAGCGTCACGCCCGCCACTTTGAGCAGATTGCCAACCGTTCCCACCGACGTCGGATAGCTCTTTGCCGAGCCGTCCGCGGTCAGCGTCACCGAACCGGTCGGCTGCGCCGCGTTCGAGCGGTACATCTCGAGCAGAGGCGCGTTCGCCGCGGCGGCGGCGCGCGGGACGAACAGCTCGCCCACGGTAAGCACCGTCAGCAGAGCGAACATCGCGCAGAGCACGCGCCTTGTCTTTGTCATCTTGAACTGTCGCATATGTCCTCCAAATTTCCACTGGGATTTTCAGGCACTGCTAATCTTATGCCCGATCTCACCCCAACCCATACTCACGTCCGCAAAAAGTTACAAACCGGATTCGACAAACGCCGTAACTTTTTCGGTAACATTCGAGTCCAACCTTCACGCGTTCTCTCGAACACAAGCGAAATTATACCCGAAAAAATCATTGCTGTCAAGGAAATAGGGGCGTTTTTGTGCATCTTCACCTTCCGTTTGTGACCATGCACAAAATTTCAAAAATCGTCCCCGAAAATTTCACACAACTTTTATCTTGCAATTACCGTTCGTCAATTCTTAAAAGTTACAAAAGGTTACAAAATAGTTACAAACTCACAAAGAGGGTTTTGACCGTGGGCGCTGCCCACACCCAAGGTCGCGAGGTTACGCACCTCGCGCTGCGGCAACTTTTCTCGCGTGAGAAAAGTAGCCAAAAGAACGCTTAAGAGGTGGCTACAAAAAGCGTTATCGGAAAAGGGACTCCGATAGCCGCTTTTTGAACTCGCCACCCCATAAGAATTCCCAAAGGGCATTTTGTGTTCTACGTCGGGCAACTGACCCTACTCCCCGCCAGTCTCTGCGTCGTGCGTCCTCCCCGCAAGCGATACGCACCGCATACCGCGTCGAACCGACTGTCCCTCCACCTCGCTGACCGCTCACATCTTCCGCATCCAGCTCTCTATCCCCAACGGTGCACCGCAAGGTTGTACGCGTAGAAGTTCCGATAGGAGTAGAAACCGAACTCCGACCGGTTTT
>CAMNWZ010000052.1 GCA_946566645.1 uncultured Clostridia bacterium | reverse complement strand
GGGCTTGTCGCCCTCGAAGGGCGAGAACGCCGCCAGCGCGTCCTTTGGGACGTTCTGGGGCGCGTTTGCCCTTGTCAATCGAAGCTAACACACAGTGGAGGGGAGTACCCATGAAATTTCCGATAGGAGTGATGGTGGAGAGCTTTCGCACCGACTTCGGTACGGCGCTGAAGCTCGCAAGACAGGTCGGCGCGCAGGGCATCCAGATGTATGCCTCGCGAGGGGAGCGCACGCCGGATACGCTGAACGATTCGGCGCGGCGCGAGCTGCTCGACCGTGTCAAGTCGGAGGGGCTTGTGTTTTCGGCGCTCTGCGGCGACTTTGGCAAGGGCTTCGGCGTGCGCGAGCAGAACGCGGAGCTTATCGAGAAGTCGAAGCGGGTGATGGACATGGCAAAGGAGCTTGAAACCGACGTCGTGACCACACACATCGGCGTTGTTCCGACCGACCCGAATCACGACCGCTACAAGATAATGCAGGAGGCGTGCCGCGAGCTTGCCGAGTACGCGGACAGCCTCGGCGGGCACTTCGCCATCGAGACCGGACCGGAGACCGCGTCGACGCTGAAGGGCTTTCTCGACGGGCTCGGATCGCGCGGAGTGGCGGTGAACTTCGACCCGGCGAACTTCGTCATGGTCACCGGCGACGACCCGGTGCGCGGCGTGCGTACGCTTGCGGACTACATCGTCCATACCCACGCGAAGGACGGCAGGAAACTGCTCGACCTGCCGCCGGAGGTCATCTACGGCGTGGTCGAGCCGGTGGACATCGAGGACGTGATTGCCGAGGGCGCGGCGTTTGAGGAGCTGCCGCTCGGCAAGGGCTCGGTCGACTTCCCCGGATGGCTGAAAGCACTGGAAGAGATAGGGTACAAGGGATTTTTGACTATCGAGCGCGAAGTGGGGGCTGACCCGACGGCGGACATAACGCTGGCGGCGGACACCCTCCGCGCGCTGATGAAATAAGAGAGGTTAATTGTTATGGAAAAGCTCAGAGTAGGCGTTGTAGGCGTGGGTTCTATCTCGAACGAGCACATTCAGGCTTATCAGAAGAACCCGAACGTCGAGCTGGTCGCGTTCTGCGACATAAACGAAAAGCAGCTCAAGTTTATGGGCGAGAAGTACGGCGTGACAAAGCTGTACGGAGACTGCCACGAGATGTTTAAGAGCGAGAAGCTGGACGCGATAAGCGTGTGCGTCTGGAACTCGCAGCACGCGCCGGTCACGATAGCCGCGCTCGAGGCGGGACTGAACGTGATATGCGAAAAGCCGATGGCTACGACCGTCGAGGACGCGATAAAGATGAAGGAGGCTGCCGAGAAGGCGGGCAAGCTGCTGATGATAGGCTTCGTTCGCCGCTACGGCAACGACTGCTCGCTGCTCTGCGACTTCCGCGACGGTGGCTTCTTCGGCGACATCTACTACGCCAAGGCGACATACCTGCGCCGCAACGGCAACCCGGGAGGCTGGTTCGGCGACAAGAGCCGCTCGGGCGGCGGTCCGCTCATCGACCTCGGCGTGCACGTCATCGACCTCACTCGCTACATAATGGGCAACCCGAAGCCGGTGTCGGTGTTCGGCGCGACCTTCCGCAAGCTGTACAACCGCCCGAACATCAAGAGCGGCAAGGGCTACACCTCGGTCTCGGCGGGCAAGGACGACATATGCGACGTCGAGGACCTCGCGTCGGCAATGATACGCTACGACAACGGCGCGGTGCTGTCGATAGAGGCGGCGTTCAGCCTGAACATCAAGCACGACGAGGGCAAGATACAGCTGTTCGGCAGCAAGGGCGGCGCGAAGATAGAGCCGGAGGTGGAGCTTTACACCGAGATGAACGACTATCTCGCCGACGTGAACTTCGCGCACCCGACCGCTCTCGACTTCAACGGACTGTTCGCAAACGAGATAAACCACTTTGTCGACTGCGTGCAGAACGGCACCGTCTGCCGCTCGCCCGCTTCCGACGGCGTGGACATCATGCGCATACTCTGCGCCATCTACAAGTCGGCGGAGACCGGACACGAAGTCATTCTATGATATTCTGCGATTTGAAGCTGCCGAGCGGCGGCGGTGAGCTGTTCGTTGAGGACGGCGTGTTCACCGACCGACCGAGCGGCGAGCGGGTGAGCCTCGGCGGTAAGCGGGTGCTGCCCGGCATGGTGGACACCCACATCCACGGCGCGTTCGGCGAGGCGTTCGACCACGCGGACGCTGACATCCACGCCGCGGCACGGGGGCTTGCGCGGCACGGCGTGACTGCGTTCTGTCCCACGCTGTCCGCGCTTTCGGAGGAGGACGCTCTGTCGGCGATACGCAACATCGTCGAAGCCGCGCGGTCGCAGGGAGAGGACGAGGCGCGGGTCGTGGGCATACACCTCGAGGGACCGTTTGTCAGCCCACACCGCAAGGGCGCGCTGAACCCGGACAATCTGCGCACGCCCGACCTCGCGCTGTTCGACCGGCTTATCGACGCGGGGGAGGGCTTGGTGAAGCTGATGACCGTCGCGCCAGAGCTGAACGGAGCGATAGCGCTCGCGGAGCACGCGGAGTCGCGCGGGGTGCGGCTGTCGATGGGTCACAGCGTCGCGACTTACGAGCAGGCGAAGGCGGCGGTCGACGGCGGCTTCCGCCGCGCGACGCACATCTTCAACGGCATGGAGCCGTTCAGCCACCGCGCGCCGGGGGTGCTCGGCGCGGCACTGACCGACGACCGCGTGGTCTGCGAGATGATATGCGACCTCGTGCACCTCGACGCGCCCGCGATGGAGATAGTCTTGCGCTGCAAGGGCTTCGACCGCGTGATAGCGATAAGCGACGCGATAAGCGGAGCGGGGCTTGCGGACGGCGACTACGAGCTCGGCGGCATGAGCTATCACATCGCCGACGGAGTCGCCAAGTTCCCGAACGGCACGATATGCGGCAGCGCGGCGACGCTCGACCGCGGGCTTCGCAATCTGCTCGCGATGGGTGTCTCACACGCGGACGCGGCGCGTCTTACATCCAAAAACGCGGCGGAGTTCATCGGCGCGGACGCGGGCACGCTCGACCTCGGCGCTCGCGCGGATTTCATCACGGTAGACGAGCACGGCGGGCTGTGCGGCGTATGGCTCGCGGGCAGGCGAATAATATAGACGAAATGCAAGGAGGGGACGGTCATGCTGCTGGGAGTGGACATAGGCGGAACGTCGGTTAAATTCGGCGTGGTCGATGAAAAATTCAACATCGTTCATCGCTCGAACCTGCGCACCGAGAAGGGAATAAGCGAGAAGGACTTCCTCGCGGCTGTGGCTGCCGAGTGCGCGGCTATCGCGAAGGAGTACCCCATCGAGCGCATCGGGGCGGGCTCGCCGGGCTATGTGGACATGGACGCGGGCGTGATAAAGATGGCGGTGAATCTGCCGTTTAAGGACACGCCGGTGGCGAAGTGCATATCCGACGCGACGGGCATCCCGACGGTGGTGGGCAACGACGCGACCTGCGCTGCGATAGGCGAGCTGTACGCCGGACTGGGCGCGGGCGTTCGGAATATGGTGTTCGTCACCATCGGCACCGGCATCGGCGGCGGAATAGTCATCGACCGAAAGATATATCTCGGCACACGCGGCGACGCGGGCGAGATCGGTCACATCTGCGTGAACGTGGACGGCGAGCAGTGCGGCTGCGGACGGCGCGGCTGCTGGGAGCTGTATGCCTCGGTCACGGCACTGAAAAAGCGCACCGCCCGCGCGGCGAAGGCGCATCCGAATAGCATCCTCGCGCGGCAGGTGGAGCAGGAGGGGGTCAGCGGACGGACGGCTTTCAACGCGGCGCGGATGGGCTGCAAGGTCGCGCAGCTCGTGCTCGACCGCTATCTCGACTATCTGGCGGTCGGCATCGGCAACCTCATCTGCATCTTCCGACCGGACGTCGTCGCGCTCGGAGGGGGACTCAGCGGCGAGGGCGACGGACTGCTGAAACCGTTGTGCGCCAAGTTGCAGAGCGACATCCCCGTCGAGATATCCAAGCTGAAAAACGACGCGGGAATGATAGGCGCGGCGATGCTGCATCGGTCTATCGAGGAGGCAAAGAAGTGAATTTTACGCACTGTGACCACCTGACGCCCGACGAGGCGAACCTTCGGGTGGATGTGTTCGTTGTCGAGCAGAAGTTTTCGGTAGAATTTGACGAGTTTGATGAGCCGAATCGCGCCGAACACTTCGTTTTCCGTGACGAATCGGGCAGATGCTCGGCGGTCTGCCGTGCGTACACCGAGGGCGACCCGAACGAGTGGCACGTCGGACGTATCGCCGTCGCGAAACACTTGCGCGGCAAGGGCTGCGGGCGAGAGATACTGAGCGTCGCCGAGGACTTCTGCCGCAGTCAGGGCGCGGAGCGGATCGCACTTTCGGCGCAGGTGAGGGCGAGCGCGTTCTACGAGAAGTGCGGCTACTCCGCCGAGGGCGAGATATACTTCGACGAGTATTGCGAGCACATTAAGATGGCAAAAACGCTGAATTGAAAGGGGTGCATATAAATGAGGGTCACAAGGCTCAAGACCAACCGCATCACAAACCCGCTCGGCTTCGCGCTGGGAAGTCCAAGCCTGTCGTGGGTGGTGACCGATACACAGTCGAAGCGCGCCGAGTGGACGCAGCTCGAGGTCGCGCTCGATGAGAAGTTCGAGGAGGTCATCTTCTCGAGCGGCAGGCTCACCGACGCCGACTCGCGCGACTTCACGCCGGACATCGAACTGAAAGCCCACACCCGCTACTTCTGGCGCGTGCGCGTGCGCGGCGACGGCGGCGACGAGGCGGAGAACATGGCGTGGTTCGAGACCGCGAAGATGGACGAGCCGTGGCAGGCGCAGTGGATAGCGGCCGACACCGACAGCTCGGTGCATCCCTGCCTGCGCAAGAGTTTTCAGATAGCGGACAAGCCGGTCCGCGCGCGGGCGTATGTCTCGGGAATCGGTCTGTACGAGCTTGAGATAAACGGCGCGAAGGTGGGCGGCGAGTATCTCACGCCCGGCTACAACGCCTACGACAAGTGGATACAGTACCAGACCTTCGACGTGACCGATATGCTGCTGCCCGGCAAGAACGCGGTCGGCGCGACGCTCGGTCAGGGATGGGCGGGGCGCATGGGATTCAACCAGGAGAACGCCCACTACTATACCGAGCAGAAGGCGCTGATATGCGAGATACGCATAGAGTACGCGAACGGACTCGTGCAGACGATATGCACCGACGACAGTTGGAAGTCGGCGCAGTCGCCGGTGCTGTTCTCGAGCATATACGACGGCGAGACCTACGACGCGCGGCTCGTTCAGCGCGGCTGGTCGGGCGCGGGATTCGACGACTCGCACTGGGGCGGAACGAAGGCCGTCGACCTCGGGCTCGGAAAGCTGGAGGCGCGGCTCAGCCTGCCGATGGTCATAAAGAAGGAGCTGCGCCCGATAGAGGTGATACACACGCCGAAGGGCGAGACGGTGCTGGACATGGGTCAGAACATGGTCGGATTCCTGCGCTTCACCGCCGACATACCGGAGGGCGAGCGGATACACCTCAGCTTCGGCGAGATACTTCAGGACGGATGCTTCTACCGCGACAATCTGCGCACAGCGAAGTGCGAGTATACCTACATATCCGACGGCAGCCCGCGCGAAGTGCGGCAGCACTTCACCTTCTACGGCTTCAGATATGTCAAGGTGGAGGGGTGGCAGGGCGAGCCGAGCTGCGACGACTTCGAGGGACTTGTCATATACTCGGACATCGAGGAGACGGGAAAGATAGAGACCTCCGACGCGCGGCTGAACAGGCTGTTCCTCAACGCCCTCTGGGGTCAGCGCGGAAACTTCGTCGACGTGCCGACCGACTGCCCGCAGCGCGACGAGCGCATGGGCTGGACCGGCGACTCGCAGGTGTTCAGCGGGACGGCTTGCTCGAACGCGGACAGCGAGCAGTTCTACTCGAAGTTCCTGCGAGATATGTGGGCGGAGCAGGAGAGCATGGGCGGCAACGTGCCGCACGTCGTGCCCGACCTCCTCGGCATTATGGGAGTGCCGGATGACATACTCGAGCAGCTCAAAGAGCAGGGGCTGGAGCCTCCGCGCGCGGCGGGCGCTGTAGCCTGGGCTGACGCGGCTGCGGTGATACCCTGGACGGTGTACACCGCCTACGGCTCGAAGCGCTTCCTCGCGGCAAACTACCGCAACATGAAGGGCTGGGTCGACTGGATACACAACTCGTATGAAAATGTGCGCAAGAATCCGAACTCGCCGTGGGTCACTCCGTGGCACAAGGCGTTCCACTTCGGCGACTGGCTCGCGCTGGACAACTACACCAATCCGTCGTCCCCGGTTGGCGCGACCGAGAACGCATATCTCTGCGCGGCGTACTATCGCTACTCGCTGCAGCTCACCGCCCGCGCGGCGCGTGTGCTCGGCAAGGACGATGATGCGGAGGAGTATGAGAAGCGCGCCGACGAGATACTCGAGGCGATACGCGCGGAGTACTTCACCAAGAACGGACGGCTCGCGATAACCACACAGACGGCGTACGTCGTGGCGATATTCTGTGGACTGTCGCCAAGCCCGAGCGTCACCGGCGAGGAGCTGAAGCGAGCGCTCATGCGGGACAACCTGCACCTCACAACGGGATTTATCGGCACGCCGTGGCTCTGCCGCGCACTGTCGATGGTCGGCGCGTCCGACTACGCGTACCGACTGCTTCTCAACAGCGACTATCCGTCCTGGCTCTACGAGGTGGAGATGGGCGCGACGACGATATGGGAGCGCTGGAACTCGGTAAATCCCGACGGCTACATATCGGACACCGGCATGAACTCGCTGAACCACTATGCCTACGGCTCGATAGTCGAGTGGATGTACCGCAACATGTGCGGCATATCGCCGGACGAGCAGGCGCCGGGCTACAAGCACTTCTTCGTGCGCCCCGAGCCGTGCGACAAGCTCGGATACGCCAGGGCGGAGATAGAGACCGCGAGCGGCAGGGTCGCCGCGGGATGGTCGCTCGAGGGCGGAAAGCTGACCGTCAAGGTGACCGTGCCCTTCGACAGCACCGCGACGCTTGTCCTGCCCGGCGCGAACGCGTCGCTCATCGGCGGAGGCGCTATCGAGACAAAGGACGGCGCGCAGCTCGAGCTGGACGCGGGCGAGTATGAGTTCGGCTACACGCCCGACCGCGAGTTCGGCGCTGCCGAGATGCCGCAGGTGCGTTTCTGATGGATATTCAGGCGCTTGAGACCCTGAAAAAGTGGGTGGACGAGGGCGAAAAGATAGTGTTTTTCGGCGGCGCGGGAGTGTCCACCGAGAGCGGCATACCCGACTTCCGCTCGGTGGACGGGCTCTACTCGCAGCGGTGGAAATATCCGCCCGAGACGGTGCTCAGCCACGGCTTTTTCACGCGGCATACCGATGAGTTTTACGAGTTCTACCGTGAAAAGATGCTCGCGCTCGACGCGCGCCCCAACCGTGCGCATCTGGCGCTCGCGGCGCTCGAGCGGGCGGGAAAGCTGTCGGCTGTGATAACGCAGAACATTGACGGACTGCACCAGGCGGCGGGGTCGAAGCGGGTGATAGAGCTGCACGGCTCGGTGCATCGCAACCGTTGTCAGAAGTGCGGACGGCGCTACGACGCGCGGTTCATAGCGGACAGCGTCGGAATACCGACCTGCGAGTGTGGCGGTGTGATAAAGCCGGAGGTCGTGCTCTACGACGAGCAGCTGGACGACGAGGTGATAAACGAGACGGCTCGCGCGCTGCGATATGCCGACCTCGTCATCGTTGCGGGAACGTCGCTTACGGTGTATCCAGCCGCGGCGTTTCTCGAGTTCTACCCGGGCGACCGACTGGCGCTGATAAACCGCGATCCCACGCCGTTCGACTCGAAGGCAGACCTGGTGATACACGGACTTGTGGGCGAAGTGCTTGAAAGGGTGGTGGACGTCGAATGAGAGGACTTTACTACTTTGGCGAAGGCAGGGCGGAGGTTCGGAGCGACCTGCCTGTGCCCGTTCCGGCGGCGGACGAGAGCTTGATAAAAATAAAGTTTGCCGCCGTCTGCTCGACCGACCGCGAGGTGCTTGCGGGGTACAAGCCCGACTTTGTCGGCGTGATGGGTCACGAGTTCGTCGGCGTGGTCGAGAAGTCGAGCGACCCGACGCTCGTCGGCGCGCGGGTGGTCGGCGAACTGAACGCCGGCTGCGGGAAGTGCATCTACTGCCGCACCGGACGCGAGGGACACTGCGTCGACCGCCGCGTGATAGGGCTTGCGAACAAGGACGGCTGCTTTGCCGAGCATATGACCCTTCGCACCGACCTTCTGCACCGCGTGCCCGACAGCCTTCCCGACGAGGTGGCGGTGTTCTGCGAACCGCTCGCGGCGGCGCTCGAGATAACCGACAAGGTACACGTCCGACCGTCGCAGCCGCTCTGCGTAGTGGGCGACGGACGGCTGGCGCTTATGATAGCGCAAGTGCTGTCTCTTACCGGCGCGGAGGTGGTCGTATGCGGTCACCACGCGGACAAGCTAGAGCGGTTCAAGCCGTTCGCGCGCGTCGAGGTGGGGGAGGACGAGACCTTCGAGCTGGTGGTCGACGCGTCGGGAAGCCCGAGCGGATTTGACACCGCAAGACGGCTTGTGCGCCATCGCGGAACGCTGGTGCTCAAGAGCACGTTTGCGGAGAAGTCGCCGATGAACCTCGCGGACTTGGTAGTAAACGAGGTCACGGTCGTCGGAAGCCGCTGCGGTCCGTTCGAGCCGGCGCTGCGTCTGCTCGAGCGCGGGCTTGTGACCCTGCCGCCTATCGAGCTCTACGACCTCGACGACTGGCGGGACGCGTTCGGCTCGCGGGCGTTCAAATCGGGTTTCAAATTCTGAAAGAAGGTGTAAAAGATGGATATTACCCACGTTACGCACGTCAAAAATGTCTATCCGACCAAAGACGGCGCGTCGGTGACGATAATCGACCAGACGCTGCTGCCGCTCGAGACGAAGTACATCGAGCTTGAGAGCGCGGAGGCGATGTATGAGGCGATAAAACTGCTGCGGGTGCGTGGCGCGCCTGCCATCGGCATCTGCGCGGGCTTCTGCATGGCGGCGCTCGCTCGGCAGATGACCACCGACGGCGAGGCATTCGTCGCCGACTTCGAGCGCGCGGCGGACTACCTCAACTCGTCGCGTCCGACGGCGGTCAACCTCAGCTGGGCGCTGAAGCGGATGTGCGCGCTCGCGCGTTCGACAGCCGACAAGCCGCGCGAGGAGCGCATCGCCGCCCTCGACCGCGAGGCGCAGGCGATACAGGACGAGGACATCGAGATGTGCAGGAAAATATCCGAATACGGACTGTCGCTCATCAAGGACGGCGACGGCATACTCACCCACTGCAACGCCGGTCCGCTCGCCACGTCGCGCTACGGCACGGCGCTCGGACCGCTGTTTCTCGGCAGGGAGAAGGGGATGAACTTCCGCGTCTTCTCCGACGAGACCCGACCGCTGCTCCAGGGTGCGCGCCTGACGAGCTACGAGCTGCATAACGCGGGCATAGACGTGACGCTGATATGCGACAACATGGCGTCGATAGTGATGAAAAACGGATGGGTGGACGCGTGCTTCGTCGGCTGCGACCGCATAGCCGCAAACGGCGACGCGGCGAACAAGATAGGCACATCCGGCGTGGCGATACTGGCAAAGCACTACGGCATACCGTTCTATGTCCTCGGTCCGACCTCGACGATAGACATGAGCTGCCCGACCGGCGACCGGATAGAGATAGAGCTGCGCGAGCCGGAGGAGATAGCCGAAAAGTTCTACGCGCAGAGGATGGCGCCGAAGGGCGTGAAGTGCTACAATCCGGCGTTTGACGTGACCGACCACAGCCTGATAAGCGGAATAGTGACCGAGCACGGAGTGCTGCGTCCGCCGTTCGATGTCGCGCTGAAGAAACTTTTTGACTAAATTTGACGCAAAAGGAAGTCGAACTTTGTGGATGATTTGCCGATTGAAAAGTGTCGGCGCCGCTGATATAATGTGACTTGGGTTTGTGTGGGAACACATGGACCCAAATCTACTTAGAACAAAATTTTGAGGAGGATCTTGAAAATGAAGAAGTTCATCAAGGGTCTCGCACTCGTCCTCGCACTGATCATGTGCTTCGCGCTCGTGGCTTGCGAGAGTGGCGAGGAGCAGAAGGGCGGCGAGAACGTCTCGACGCTGAAGATCGCTATCGTGACCAGCCCGTCCGGCGTTGACGACGGTTCGTTCAACGAGGACAACTACAACGGCATCAACGCGTTCATCGCAAATCACAAGGGCGCGACCGTCACCCCCGTCAACGAGCCGACCGGCGACGCCGCCGCTTCGGTTCAGGCTGTCCGCGACATAGTCGCCGACTACGACGTCATCGTTGTCCCGGGCTTCCAGTTCGCGGG
>CAMNWZ010000051.1 GCA_946566645.1 uncultured Clostridia bacterium | reverse complement strand
AGTTGGTTAACGCGTCGGATTGTGGTTCCGAAGATCGTGGGTTCGAGTCCCATCATCCACCCCAGAAGCAAGCAGGAGGACGCGGACGAACAGTCCTCGTCCTTCACTTTTATCACGGTGGGGTGTAGCCAAGCGGTAAGGCACGGGACTTTGACTCCCGCACGCGTGGGTTCGAATCCCGCCATCCCAGCCAAAACGCCCCAGTAGCTCAGTCGGTAGAGCACCGCCCTTTTAAGGCGGGTGTCCAGGGTTCGAATCCCTGCTGGAGCACCATGAAATCCCTAGAGCCGCGAGGTTCCGGGGATTTTGATTTAGAAAGCGAAACGACCGAATCGGAGGGATTGAAGTTATGAACAGTTTTGCCGGAAGGGCCGCGGCGATCGCTCTTGCCGCCGCGATGTTTGTGTCGCTCTGCGCGTGCGGAGAGATCGGTTTTGTGCCGGGGCAGGGAGAACCGAGCACCACGCCGGTTGAGCTGACGCCGCCGCAGGCAAGTTCCGAGCCGACGCCCGCGCTGAAGGAGTTCGAGGCGGTGGACGGCAGCTACACGATAAGCATGAGCGAGAAGTGGGTGCAGAACGAGGACAGCACCGCCGAGATGCTCACCGTGTCCAACGTGCTCGGCACCGAGATTTCGATAGTTTTCCAGATACCCAAGAGCACCACCGTCGCGGGAACCGACATCGAAATGCTTCGCGCGCTGATGGAGGAGAACTACGGAGTGACCACCGCCGACCCCGTGGACGGGTTTGAGATACCCGGACTGGACGGCGTCTGCGCCTATCGCGGCAAGACGACCGGGCTGGCGCTGAACTACGAGGGCTGCTTTGTGTACGGCGAGAGCGACTACGCCTTCTATACCATGACCTTCTTCACGGGAAACATGGACGACGAGAGGATAGAGACCTTCCGTACATACTGCGCGACCTTTGAGGAGAGCGCGCCGGAAGTGGAAGTATCCACGCTCAGCGACACCCTTCGCTGGATAAACGCGTCCTACGCGATACTCACCGAAGCAAACGGCTGGGACTACAACGTCTTCGGGGGACTGACCCCGAACGACGCGAACCGCGAGATGATGAAGGTAATGCTCGAGGAGTGGTGGGGCGTGACCGACCGCCAGAGCGCCGAGGACACGCTCGAGTGGACGCTCACCGAGGGTCATCGCACCGGATTTGCCGAGGACATGACCTACCTCGACGGCATCGGACTCAGCGACGTGGACGACCGCGTGGGCTACCTCGCGATACTCACCGATTCGGACGAGGCGGCAGCGGAGAGCTACGCCAAGTGGTATGAGTGGTACGAGGACCACGGCGCGGGCGCGATAGACGCGTGGGACTACTGCCGCGCGCTTGACCTGCTCAGCTTCTACTACATAGCGGGCTACTACACCGAACAGGAGGCGCTGGACGGTTCGCTCGAGATAGCCGAGACCCTTCAGCCGATGTTCGGTTCGTGGGACGAGCTGGTGGACAGCTATCTGCGCGGCTACGAATACTGGGCGGAGGAGTCGAGCGACGAGCGCCGCGAGATATACGAGGATCTCAAGAGCCGCGCGGACGATCCGTACGCGGTGGACTACCACACCGAACTGGTAAAAACTTGGTAATTTCGGAGGGCTGTGACTGTGCTCGACTTTGAGAGGATCATTTCGGATCAGGCGAGGCGATACCCCGAGCTGACCCCGCAGGACGCGATAAAGGCGGTGTTCCAGGCGGTGCTCGGACCGGGGCATCTGATATCCGACGAGAGCGACGCGGAGCGGTACATCCGCGAGGAGCTTGCGGCGGTACGTCCCGCCTGCTCGCCCGAACTTGTCGAGCCGCTCGGAGGGCGGTTCTTCCGCCTGCACCTCGGCGCGCTGAAGTGCTCGGGACTGTCGGTGCGCACGCTCACGCGGATGCTGATGCTCTCGACCGAGGTGGAGACCGGCGACCGCTCCGAGCTTGAGGCGGGCGCGGACACGATAGTCCGCCTTGCCGACGAGGGAAAGCTGCCTTTTGCCGCGGGCGAGGCGCGCGCAGCGGTCGACGCCTGGCGGGACGCGGGTTTCCCCGTCTGTCGGCACAGCGAGCGCTTTCGTGAAAAGTACGCGCCGAGCTATCGGGTGCTCGCGGGACAGCTCTCGGCGCTGCTGCCCCTCTTATGTCGGCTGGACAGCAGGCTTCGCGAGGGACAGCGCACGATACTCGCGATAGACGGCATGGCGGGCGCGGGCAAGAGCTCGCTTGCGCGGCTTATCGAAGACCTGTACGGATGCGCGGTGTTCCACGTCGACGACTACTTCCCGCGACCGGAGCAGCGCACCCCAAAGCGCCTGGCGGAGCCGGGAGGAAATCTCGACCGCGAGCGTCTTCGCGACGAGATACTCGAGCCGCTGGCGTACGGCGCGGACAGGATAACCTATCGCGGCTTCGACTGCGGAGAGATGAGGCTCGGCGAGCCTAAGACGGTGGGAGTGGGCAAGCTCGCAGTGGTTGAGGGCAGTTACAGCTTGCATCCCGAGCTGCGGCGGTACTACACCGACACGGTGTTCCTGCGTACGCCCGAATTTTTGCAGCGCGCGCGGATAATCGAGCGAAACGGCGACTACGCGGAGACCTTCTTCTCCAAGTGGATACCGATGGAGAACGCGTACATAGAGGCAACGCAGGCGATGCGGCAGTGTGAGTTTTTGCTTAACGCCGTCGACATTGAGATAAAACTCAGACAGGAGTGAGAGGATGCGGGTATCGGTCATAGACGGACAGGGCGGACGGCTCGGTCGGCTGATAATCGAGAAGATAGTCGAGCGCGGAATCGACTGCGAGCTTGTCGCGATAGGCACCAACAGCGCGGCTACGACGGCGATGCTCAAGGCGGGCGCGAAGCAGGGGGCTACCGGCGAGAATCCGGTGTGCGTCGCGGCGCGCACGTCTGATGTGATAATCGCGCCGATAGGGGTGCTCGCGGCGGACGCGCTGATGGGCGAGGTCACCGAGAGGATGGCGGCGGCTATAGGGCGCAGCGGCGCGGTAAAACTGCTGCTTCCGGTGAACATGTGCCAAAATCTCGTGGTGGGCACGCAGGCGCTCAGCATGGCGCAGCTCATCGACGAGGCGGTTAATATGCTTTCGGAGATATGCGGATGAACAGGACGGAGATAAGACGAATGATGTCGGCGGCGGTCTGCCTGGTGCTCTGCTATGTGCTGCCCTTCCTCACCGGACAGATACCGCAGATAGGCGCGGCGCTGAGCCCCATGCACCTGCCCGCGCTGCTCTGCGGATTTGTCGCAGGACCGTGGTACGCGCTGGCGGTCGGGCTTATCGCGCCGATAACCCGCAGCCTGATGTTCGGAATGCCGAACCTCTATCCGACCGCTGTCGCGATGTCGTTCGAACTTGCGGCGTACGGATTTTTCAGCGGACTGCTCTACGCAAAGCTGCCGAAGAAGCCGCAGTATGTCTACATATCGCTCGTCGGCGCGATGATACTCGGGCGTGTGGTATGGGGTGTCGCTCAGGCGGTGCTGCTCGGGCTCGGCGGCTCGTCGTTCGGAATGTCGGCGTTTGTCGCGGGCGCGATAACCGGCGCTGTCCCGGGAATGATAGCGCAGATAGTGCTCATTCCGGCGATAGTCATGGCGCTGGACAGGGCAAAACTGTTTCCGAAGAAGTAGATGAAAAAACACCGCGAAAGCGGTGTTTTTTTATCAGAAACTCGCCTCCAGCAGCTCGCGGAGTTTCGTCGAGTGCGCCGAGCAGATGCGCATCAGCATATTTCCGCCCATATCGGCTGAAAACTCGGCGTAGAGCTTCGCGAGCGACCGCTCGACCGTCCACGCCTTGCGGATGCCGTCGCGAAGACTGTCGAACGGCGGGCACTCCGGCTCGCCGAACGCGTAGTCGCCGCAGGCGAGATAGCACGTTCCGGCGGCGCTTCGGGCGGAGGCGTACGCGTCGGCGGACAGTCGGTCGAACTCGCGCGCAAGCCCTCGCAGCCGCCGCGACCGCGAATGTCTCGCGAGCGCCCGATAGAGCGCGAACAGGCAGAGCTCGCCGTCCGCCGCGCCGCGAAGCCGTTCGCAGGTCGTGGAGACGGGTGTGGGCGCTGCGGTCGAGGGAGCGGGCGCCGGCAGGGCGGGGGAGAAGGCGGTCGGCGCGGGTGCGCCTGACGCTCGCTTCGCGTCCGACTTTAAGTCCGAGCAAAGCGAAAGCGCGCCGTCCGAAACATCCGCCTGTCCGTCCGAATACAGCAGAGTATCGAACAGCTCGGGCGGCGGCGTTCCGGGCGCGGCGCGCTGCCAAATTTCGATGAGTTTTTCGCGTGAATAGTCCACCTATACCGCCTCCGAGAGTGTCTTTTGGGGCAGTATATTCGGCGGACACGCGTCGGGTTACTCGGCACCCGACCGTGTGGGCTTAATAGTTGCGGAGGAGCGCCTTTACCACGCCGAGAATGGTGCATCCGGTGGCGTATATCGGCTCGTAGTCGGGGTTCTCGGGCATGAGCCACACTTCGCCGCCGTCCAGCTTGAGCCGCTTGACCGTCGCCTGATCCTCGATCATGCCGACGACTATCTCGCCGCTCATGGCGGTCGGCTGGCGGCGCACGATGACGTAGTCGCCGTCGAGGATGCCCGCGTTTATCATGCTGTCGCCCTGCACGCGCAGCGCGAAGAAGTCGCTCTCCGAACCGCTCTGCGGCTCGTAGGGGATGTAGTCCTCCACCTCCTGCACCGCGAGTATCGGCTGACCGGCGGTGACTCGTCCGAGCACCGGTATCTTGCCGTTGTGGCTGGACGAATCGGCGGTGACGAGCGCGCGGGTCTTGCGGTCGTCCTTCTGTATATATCCAAGCTCCTGAAGCGACTTTATGTGCGCGTGAACGCTCGACGGGCTTTTCAGTCCCACCGCCGCGCATATCTCGCGGATGGCGGGCGGGTAGCCGTGGTCGGCGGTGAAGGAGACGATGAAGTCGTAAACCTGCTTCTGCTTTGCGGTTATGGAGCGCATATGGCACCTCCGAAATATTTTTCTACCGATAGTATAACATATGTTCGGGCAAATTGCAAACAGTTGTTTGAGATTTTTGAAAATTTTTGACTTGCGGCGGCGCGTGTGGTACAATGATCGTACGATATGCGGACCTACGGAGGGCGGAATGTTCTCCGATTCTGCGGGAAAGGTTATGATATTCTGTGAACAAGCGGATGATATGCGGAGTATATCCGATAATTGTGTTGATATTTGCGGTCGCGCTCTGCGTGCTGCGCGTCGTCGAGCTGTCGAACGCCTTTGAGCTGCTCGCCGAGACGGTGGTGCTGAAGGAGGGCGTGGGCGCGGTGACCGCCATGCGGTTCGTGACGGTGGCGGGATGCGCGCTGCTGCTCGTGCTTGCGCTTCTCGCGAAGGACATCGAGCTTGAGTACTCGGCGTTCGCGGCGGGAGCGGGCAAGCTCGCGTCGGTGGTCGCGGGATTCCTGCTCGTCGCGTCGGGCGGATACGGCTTGGCGGCGCACATGGGGGACACGGTGCGGATGGTGCTGTCCGCGTTCTCGATAGTCGCGGGAGCCGCGATGCTGCTCGCGATAAAGACAAGCGGCGGCGCGACGGCGGTCGTTCCGGTGTTCTGCGGATGCTTCCTGCTGCTCACGCTCTACGTCGAGCACGCGGGCGACGCGGCGCTCGAACGATACGGCTACACGGTGATAGCGGCGTCGGCGCTCACGGCTGCGGTCTACTGCGCGGCGAGCGCGTCGTTTGGGGTGAAGAAGGCGCGGTTCAAGCTCGCGGCAAGCGGAATTTGCGTGCTGCTCGGCGCGGTGTCGGCGGTCACGGCGATAGTCGACGGCGACTGGCAGCTCGCGGCGACCTTCGCGGCGGCGGTGGTGTTCGGCGCGGGCGAGTGCCTCGCGATATGCTATCCGAGGCATGAGGCAAAGCGCGTCGCGGAATAATTTTCATATTTCATCAAAAACTATGGCGGTAACTCTGAAAAGGAGGCATCGCCATGTTTTTTTCGCGCGCAAAACGCACACACGCGGCGAGTCCGGAGAGTGTGCCCAAGCGGTATGACGACGTAGAGTTCTCATTGTCGCTCGACTCGACCGAGGCGACGCTTCGGGGCGTGTTCGGCGGAGACAACACGATAATTTTCCGACGCTTCGGACCGAACAGGGAGTTTCTTATCCTGCTGGTCGACGGCATGATAAACGATCAGATAGTCAACGACTATATCGTCGGGCGGGTGGAGGACGCGTGTGAAAAAGGCGGCTCGCCGGACATGGACACGCTCGCAAACGAGGTTCTGAGCATAAACGACGTCAAGCGCACCTTCGACCCGGTGGAGGTCTTCGACACGCTGCTCTACGGTGACACGGTGTTCTTCCGCGACGGCTCGCGCGAGGTGCTGATACTCTCCACCAAGGGCTTTGAGCGGCGCGGGATAAGCGAGAGCGAGAACGAGAAGGGGATAAAGGGACCGCAGGAGGCGTTCAGCGAGGCGTTCATGCCCAACCTGTCGCTGATACGGCGCAAGCTGCGCAATCCCGCGCTCAAGTTCAGCTTTCGCAAGATAGGCAGGGTCACGCGGACAAACGTGGTCGTCTGCTATATCGAGGGGCTGTGCGAGGACGGGCTTATCGAGGAGTTGAACGACCGCCTGGACACGGTGGAGATGAACGGCATACTCGACTCGAACTACATTGCCGAGGTGATATGCGACTCGCCCGCCTCGCCGTTTCGCACCATCGGCGCGACCGAGCGTCCGGACATCGTGGCGGCGCGGCTGCTTGAGGGACGCGCGGCGCTGGTGGTGGACGGAAGCCCGACGGTGCTCACCCTGCCGCACCTGCTCGTCGAGTATTTCCAGAGCCAGAACGACTACTACCGCAGCTTCTGGGGCGCGTCGGTGTCGCGTGTGCTGCGATATGTCGGATTTTTCATAGCGGTCAGCGCGCCGGCACTCTACACCGCGATACTGAACTTTCACCCGGAGCTGCTGCCGACGACCATGCTGATAAGCGCCGCGCGTGCGAGACAGGGTGTGCTGATACCCACCGTCGCCGAGCTGTCGCTCATGCTCATGGCGCTCGAGATTTTGCAGGAGGCGGGACTCCGCGCGCCGCCGGCGATAGGGCAGTCGCTGTCGATAGTCGGCGGACTGATACTCGGACAGGCAGCGGTGGACGCGAAGATAGTCAGCGCGCCGGTGGTGATAGTCGTCGCGGTGTGGGCGGTGACGAACATGATGCTTCCGAACCTGCGAAGCCCGGTGTTTATCGTCACGCTCGGACTGCTGCTGCTAAGCGGCGCGCTCGGGCTTTACGGCTACGCGCTCGGGCTTGCGGCGCTTGGGGTGCACCTGTCGTCGATGCGGAGCTTCGGCGCGCCGTACACCGACTTTGCGGTGCCCTATTCGATGCGCGAGCTGCGGGACAGCCTGATACGCGCGCCGTGGCGGAGGATGAAGCAGCTTCCGCTGTTTCCCAAGAGAGGGGGAAAGCCTTCGTGAGGCGACTTGTTGCGGGCGCGCTTGCGACAGCGCTGCTGCTCGGCGGATGCGACTATGTAGACCCCGACCGCATGGCGATAATCACCGGCGCGGCGATAGACTGGTCGAGGAGCGGCGGCTACGAGCTGACGATAGAGATAGTGAAGACCGAGGGTTCGTCGCTCGACGAGCCCATCGAGACGCAGACCTTCACCGCGGCGGCGCCGTCGCTCGACCTCGCGGAGCAGCAGCTGAAGGTGCTCTGCGGCGCGGCGCTCTACTGGGGTCACGCGCAGTCGCTGGTGCTGAGCGAGGACGCTGCGAAGTCGGTGTTCGCGCCGATAGTCGACTGGGTGATGCGCGCGGGCGACCTGCGTCTTACGGTGGTGATAGGGGTCAGCGACGCGGCTGACGCGAAGGCGATACTCGCCGCCGAGCACAGTGGGTCGTACGCGGTGGGAAGCGCGCTTGCGGCAGCGGTGCGGTCGAGCGGATTTTCGGCGCGTGGAGCGGGTTCGAGCGCTCACCGGACGGTGGAAGCGATCGAAGGCTCGGGCGCGGCGTTGCTTCCGGTATTCTCGCTTGCGAAGCAGGACGAGGAGCGGGAGTATGCGGTGGTGGACGGCGGCGCGGTGATGGTGGGCGGAAGCCTCGCCGGATTCGTAAACGACCGCCGCGCCCGCGACCTGCTTCTGCTCATCGGCTCGAGCGACAGCTATGAGCTTGTGCGCAGCGACTCGGGCGCGTACGGTCTGGAACTGGAGGGACTTGACTCGCGAATATCCGCCGAGATAAGCGACGAGGGGGACGCGGTGGTCGGCTTTTCGCTTATCGGCGGGTGCGAGATAAAATACTACGACGCGGACAGCGCGCGTCCGGACGACGAGGAGCTTCGGGCGATGCTCGACTCGGCGGCGGAGCTGCTCGCTGTCCGCGTAGCCGACGCGATAGACGCGGCGCGAAAGCTGGGCGCGGACGTGGTGGACATGACGTCGGCACTGAAACCGCTGGTCGGCGACGCCGCGACCGCGACCGCGCTCGGCTGCAAGGTCAAGGTGGAAGTGAACATCGAGCTTGCGGACACCGGGCTTATCGCGCGGTCGCCGCTTGAGTGAGAGAGGGGGAGAGCTATGCGTCATCTCAGTCCGCGCGCGAGGGGGCTCGCGACGGCAATGTTTGTGACCGGAGGGGCGCTTCTCGGCGGCGCACCGAGAGGCTCGGCGGGAGCGGGCTGGGTGTCGATGCTCATTGCCTCCGCCGCGGGACTGCTCGTCTGTGCGGTGATGGGGCTTCTCGGCTCGCGCGCGGGCGACCGCGAGTTTTTCGCCGCGGCGGACGGCGTGCTCGGCGGCTTCGGCGGAGGCGCGGTCGCGGCAGTGCTCGGCGTGCTCGCTCTCGGAATGATGGTGCGGGACATGGCGGTGGTGACCCAGTTCATCGGCGCGAACATGATAACCGAGACCCCGAGGTGGCTTATCGCCATATCGCTCGCCGCCACCGCCGCGTGGTGCGCGTCCTGCGGCCGGAGCACCGTCGGACGGTGGGTGGAGCTTGCGGCGCTGGTCGCGGGGGTATCGCTCGTCATCTGCCTTGTCGCTACGGTCGGCGATTTCGATGCGCAGGCGGTTGCCGACGGGCTTGTGTTCGACGCGGACGGCATCTTCGGCGGCGCTGTCGGACTGTTTTCCGAAAGCGCGGGAAGCGTCCTTATGCTCGCGGCGACGGTGTTCCCGTTCGGAGGGGAGGAGAAGCGGCGCGCGTCTCCGCTTGTCGTCGGACTCGCGATAGGCGGCGGGCTGCTTTCGGCGGTGATGCTTTTCAACGTGGCGCTGCTCGGCGCGGAGACGCTGGACATCTTCAACTTTCCGACCTATCACGCGCTCAGGATAAGCGGCATCGGCGGCGTGCTCGAACGGATGGAGCCGCTGCTGATGATACCCGCCGTCGCGACCGGCATCTTTCGCGTGGCGGCGGAGCTTATGCTGATAATCGGCGCGGTCGAGCGGTTCTGTCCAAAGCTGGAGGGCAGCCGAAGCAGCGCGTTTGTCATCGCGGCGGCGGGGGTCGCGGCGTCGCTGATACTGCTGCCGAGCCAGGTGGAGCTGCGGTGGGCGGAGGGCGCGTTCGCGGTCGGATACGCGATAGCGCTCGCCGCGGTGACCCTGCTGCTCGGCGGCGCGGCTCTGCTCAAAAAGCGGGGATAGCGCTTGCGCTCGGCGTAAAAGCGTGGTACAATAGCAGTACATTTTCCATGGAGGTACACCGCTTTGAAACGAATCATAGCGCTGCTGCTCGTGCTGATACTTTCGCTGTCGCTTGCCGCCTGTTCGGTGGACGAGGGCAAGCCGATAGACGGCTCGACCGCGCCCGACGCGCCGACCGCTTCGACCGCGCCGAGCGAGTCGAGCGCGCCGACTTCGGACACCGACACGACTTCGACCGAGCCGAAATACACCGCCGCCGAGCTTGCCGAGCCGGTCATGTACATCGACGGAAGCGCGGTGAGCTTCGGCGAGCTTCGCTACCAAATAGCGTCGCTTATGAACGCCTACGAATACTACGGCGACGGCGCGGTCGACTGGAACGAGGAGATAGAGGGCAAGCCCGCGCGCGAGTTTTTCGTAGACGAGGCGATAGACACCTGCAAGCTCTTCCGCGCGGTGGAGAAGTACGCCGCCGCGGGCGGCTATGCGATAGACGACACGCGGCGCGCGGAGATAGACGAGGAGATAGCGGGCTACATCGAAAACGCCGGCGGCGAGGACGCGTTCGATAAGCAGCTTGTCGAGCTCGGCATGGACCGCGAGCTGTACGAGTATCTGATAGTAGTGCCCGAGCTGTACTACATCGTGTATAACGACATCTTCGGCGAGGGCGGCGCGCAGGAGATATCCGACGACGCGGCAAGCGGATACTTCGCCGAGAACTATCTGACCACGCGGCACATCCTCAAGGTCGCGGTGGACGACAGCGGGAACTATCTCTCCGACGAGGAGACGCGGAAGGTGTACGACGAGATTGCCGAAC